>JACQTO010000068.1 GCA_016210745.1 Betaproteobacteria bacterium | reverse complement strand
CTTGTCGCTGATGTACTTGATGAACAGCATGAACAGGACGTAGTCCTTGTACTGACTGGCGTCCATGCCGCCGCGAAGCTCGTCGCACGAGGCCCAGAGGGAAGAGTACAGGTCGGATTTCTTGATGGCCATGGCGGCTTGTTTTCGTCGTTACTGTTTGCGCTTGTGCAGAGGCAGCGCATCGCGCCGCTGGATCGCGACGCCGTTTCTCCCGCAGTCGTCCCGGACTAGGTCTAACGCCGGACCCGGGTGCCAGCCACTCTAATCATTCTTCGCATAGATCACCACGGTTCTCGCCAGCTTGTCGTGCAATCCCTGCTTGCGCCGATCGAATGCAACCCAGATCAGTACGATGCCCAGGGGAATCGCCGAAACGGCCAGTACGAGAAACCGGACCAAAAGTTGCCATGCAGCGGGATCTCCGAGGGTCTTGGCATCGACGATCTTGGCCGAGATCAGCATTTTGCCCGGCGTCGCTCCCCCAAAACGCCAGAACACCAGGAACAGCAGTACCGGGAGCACCACATTGATCAAAACGTCGGCTGGACCGACGAACATAGGTCTCGGCGCCGCTGCAGCAGTGGGAGCGCCTGACAACGCGGCAAGTTGAGCATCCAAAAGAGAAGTGAAATAGGACGAACCGTACGCCCAGTACAGCAGCAAGCCCGCGATCAGAAGCAGGATAACTATGTCGATTACACCGGCGACAACGCGCATCCAGAATCCGACGTACCTGGGCGCCCGCGTTATTTGCGACATGGCAACGTCTCCTTGAAATGTCTGAATCGCAAGTCTTCCCTCGATCGGTCCCGCCTCGAGCCGGCGCCACCGCGGAATTCGAGGCACGCTGGCATTCAGACTAGCTTCACCAACTGCTTGCCGAAGTTCTCTCCCTTCAACATGCCGATGAACGCCTTTGGCGCTTGCTCCAACCCATGCGCAACCGATTCGCGGCATTTGAGCTTGCCCGCCTTCAACCAGCCGGCAAGCTCGGCCCTGGCGCGCGGCCACAGGTCGAGGCGGTCGGAGACGATGAATCCCTGCATGCGGACGCGATTGACCAGGATCGAGCGCAGATTCTTCATCGCGTAGGGCTCGGTCAGGTTGTACTGCGATACCAGACCGCAGAGCGCGATGCGCGAGAACGGGTTCATCTGGCGCAGCACGGCGTCGAAGACCTCGCCGCCGACGTTCTCGAAACACACATCGATTCCCGCCGGCGCTGCTGCCTGCAGATCGGCATCCAGCCCTCCGGCTTTGTAGTCCACGCAGTCATCGAAGCCGAGTTCGCCGGTGACGTAGTCGCATTTGGCCTTGCCGCCGGCAATTCCCACTGCGCGGCAACCCTTGATTCTCGCGATCTGCCCGACGGCGCCGCCTACCGCGCCCGAGGCGGCGGAGACGACCACCGTCTCGCCCTCCTTCGGCTGAGCGATCTCGAGCAAGCCCATCCAGGCGGTCACGCCCGGCATGCCGAGGATGCCAAGGTAATACGAAGCGGGCCCGATCGAGGTGTCTATTTTCGCGAGCCCGGAGGCGTCGCTCACGCCGTATTCCTGCCATCCGAGGGCACCTGCGACCATATCGCCGGTCTTGAATTTCGGCGATTTCGATTCCATCACCTCGCCCACGGTGCCGCCCACCATGACTTCTCCCAGTTCGGCCCCCTTGGCGTAGCTCTTGCCCGCGTCCATGCGCCCGCGCATGTACGGGTCGAGCGAGAGCCAGTGGTTGCGCACCAGCACCTGGCCCTGCGTGGGCGAGGGCAGCGGGGACTCGACCATGCGGAAGTTATCCTCGCTCACCCATCCCCTGGGCCGGTTCACGAAGAGCACTTGCCGGTTAGTCGTCATGCTCAGCCAGGTTGTTAGTCAACTTCGCTGTTGACAAATTTGTCGAAGATTTGGTTTCTAAATTCGTCTCCCCCTTTTCGTGCAGTTGCAGGCAACTGCACGAAAAGGGGGAGATCGATAAACGGCAAAACCAGCTTCCTTGGTTCCGGCGGCTTAGGGGCTTCCGATGAAGCGGTCCAGGTGATGCTCGGTGTCGCCGAGCCAGAAGTCGATCATCACCAATCGCTTGGCGTAATGGCTCGCGGCCAGTTCGTTGCTCATGCCCATGCCGCCGTGCATCTGGATCGCGGTCTCGGCGACGAACCGCCCCGACTTGCCGATGTGCACTTTCGCCGCCGAAACAGCTTGGGCTCGCTCCCGGGCATCCTCCGAACCCGCCCGCATCGCCGCCAAATAAGCCATCGACTTCGACAGCTCGGTGTGAATGAACATGTCGGCGGCCTTGTGCTGATTGACCTGGAAACGGCCGATCGGCTGTCCGAACTGCTGGCGCTGCTTGACGTATTCGAGCGTCTGCGCGTTCAAGCCCTCCATCGCGCCGACCGCTTCTGCGCATAGCGCCGCGGCACCCATATCCAGCGCCCAGTCCAGCGCGGCATGGGCTGTTCCTTCGCCGCCAAGGAGCGCGGAGGCCTCCACTTCCACGTTGTCCAGAGCCACGTCAGCCGCACGCAGGCCGTCGGCGGTGCGGTAATCGCGCACCGAGAGCCCCTTGGCCAGGCGCTCGACGAGGAACAGGCTGATGCCCTTTTCCTCGCCCGGCTTGCCTGCCGTACGCGCAGAAACCAACAGGCGACCGGCCTGCGCCCCGTGCAGCACCACCGCCTTGCGTCCGCTGAGCCGCCAGCGCCCGCCATTGCGAACGGCGCGCGTGTTCACATCCGCAAGCGACCAACGCGAGCCCGGCTCGTCGTGCGCAAGCGCGAGCAGCAATTTGCCTTCGGCAACGCTCGATAACATCTGTTTCTGCGCTTCGTCGCCGAGCCGCTGCACCAGGCCCCCTCCCAGCACCACCGTGGCCAGATAGGGTTCGAGCATGAGCGCGCTGCCTGCCGCGGTCATGACGATCATGGTTTCGACCGGGCCGCCGCCGATGCCACCGTACTCCTCGGCAAACGGCAGGCCGACTACGCCCATGTCGACAAGGGTCCCCCATGCCTCGCGCGAAAACCCCTCGGGCAGCGCCTGGATGGCGCGCCTTTTCTCGAAGCTGTACTCCTTCTGCGCAAAGCGCGCGAGCGATTCCTGCAGCAGCCTTTGTTCCTCAGTGAGAGAGAAGTCCATTTAGAGCCCCAATACCAACTGCGCAATGATATTGCGCTGAATTTCGTTCGAACCGCCGTAGATCGTGGTCTTGCGGTAATTGAGGTAGTGGCCGGTCACCGTCATGACGTCATCGGGCGCGGCCAGACCGCCTTTGTAATCGAGTTCGCCCGCCGCCGGATCGAACGGCAGCGCGTACGCGCCGATCGCTTCCATCATCAGCGCGGAGAGCGTCTGCTGGATCTCCGAGCCCCTGATCTTGAGGATCGAGGCCTCCGGTCCGGGGGCCTTGCCGCGCGCGGAAAGCACGCGCATCACCGTCATCTCCAGCGCCATCAATTCGATCTCGACCGCCGCGATCTTCGCCGCAAAGCGCGGATCCTCTGTCAGCGGCCGCCCGCCGCGAAGCTCGCGCCGCGCCAACGCCTTGAGCGAGGCCAGTTCGCGCTTGGAGCCGCCCACGCCGGCGATATTGGTGCGCTCGTAGCCAAGCAGGTACTTGGCGTAAGTCCAGCCCTTGCCTTCTTCGCCGACCAGGTTGTGCACCGGCACCTTCACATTTTCGAAAAACACTTCGTTCACCTGGTGCTCTTCATCGAGCAGGATGATCGGCCGCACCGAGACGCCGGGAGCCTTCATGTCCATCAGCAGGAATGAGATGCCTTCCTGCTTCTTCACGCTGGAATCGGTGCGCACCAGACAGAAGATCATGTCGGCATACTGCCCGAGCGTGGTCCAGGTCTTCTGTCCGTTGACGATGTAGTGATCGCCCTCGCGCACCGCGCGGGTCTTGAGCGAGGCGAGGTCCGAGCCCGAGCCCGGTTCCGAGTAGCCCTGGCACCACCAGTCCTTGTTCTCGCGGATGCGCGTCAGGTAATGCTCCTTCTGCCACGGGCTGCCGAAGGCCATGATCACCGGCGAGACCATGTGGAGTCCGAACGGGATCAGCCGGGGCGAACCGGCAGCCGCCGTTTCCTCGTCGAACAGGTGGTTCTGAATCGGCGACCAGCCGAGCCCGCCGTATTCCCTGGGCCAATGACCGGCAAGCCAGCCGCGCTTGGCAAGGATGTCCTGCCAGCGCACAAAGTCGTCCTTGTGCAGGCGCTTGTGTTCGAGCACCTTGCGCGAGATGTCTTTCGGGAGATTGCTGCGCGCGAATGCGCGCACTTCGTCGCGGAACGAGAGTTCTTCCGCCGTATAGTTGAGGTCCATGGTTCCTTCCTGATTGGAACTCGAATCTTACCCGTGTCGAGAACTTCGATGCTAGTCTCGATGCCTCCGCGCGGGCAACGCGCAGCGCAATCGGGCTGTGCCGCAGTTCTTCGACGTCCTCCGCGGGGCGCTGCGGCGCTCGGCGCGAAACTACGCCTGCCCGGGCAGCGGCTCGGGTCGGGCAACAAAACCGAAGCGGCTCGGCACTTCCTTTGCGCGCACCGAAGAAACCGCCACTTCGCTGCCCATCAGCCGCGCGGCCAGCCGCTCGCCTGCGCGAACGCGGCGAAACAATGTCTCGGCATCCAGAGGTTGACCGTCGCGCTCGCTGAAGTGCTCCAGCGTCGCCGCGAGATCGCGGTCGAGCACCACGCCAACGCCCAGTTCAGCCGACAAAATGAGCGAGCCCTCCTCGTCGAAAAAAGCGCGCTTGACGCGGCCTGCGGACGCTCCGGTATGGGCGAGAAAAACGGTCCCGCTCTCGTCCAGCCGGAACACGTAGGGCGTGTAATCGAGCGCGACGTAGACGCGCTGCGGCCCGTTCTGGAAGTAATACCGGTCCTCGCCGTCCCGCGCATAATTGCGGCCGATGAATTCGACCACCGCGGTGTTGCCGATGCGGTCGAACGCCGCCGCCGGATCGGCGATATCGCCTTGGTCCCCGGTTCTGATCAGCCAGTTGCCGCGCCGGTCGAGGGCGAGCCAGCCGAACACCGAGGGCACGTTCGGCCACTTGAGCATCGATCGGATGACCATTTCGTCCAATTCGCAGCTCCGAAGAACGCGCGGCAAGCGCCGCGCACTTGCGCAGTGTAGCAGGCTCTTGAGCGCGGCTGGTCTGCGGACGACTCGCATGCCTTGCGAAGATTCAGGATTCAGGGAAGTTATCCGCGCGCGGCGCGGCCCCCTGATCCCGAATGGCCCAATTCCCGCAAAATGACGCAGCTTCCGCCCACGCGTCGCGTTACAACGAGAGCCGGAGCTGAATCATGAAAAAGCAATACGCCATGTTTGAATTTCATGATTGTATGTGCTAGGCTGCGGTCGTGCTGCCGCGCCATGACCTCAAACTCGCCGTAAGAAGGGCGCTTGGCCGTTCCCGCGCGGTCATCCTGACGGGGCCGCGGCAGTCCGGCAAGACCACGCTCGCCCAGACAATCCTCGACCGAAGTTCTCCCAACTACTTCGACCTCGAGAATCCGCTCGATGCGCGACGCCTGGAGCAGCCCATGGATACGCTCTCCCGACTCGAAGGTCTGGTCGTCATCGACGAGGTGCAGAGGCGGCCGGGCTTGTTTCCGGTCCTGCGGGTGCTGATCGACCGTTCCGACTCGCCGGGACAATACCTGCTGCTGGGGAGCGCGGCTCCGGCGTTGCTGCGTCAGGCGGGAGAGTCTCTGCTGGGTCGGGTGGAGACCATCGAAGTGGGCGGATTCGATCTGCGCGAGGTCTGCGGAGCAGCGGGGGGCTACAGCACCGGGACGGCGGCAAGGCTATGGTTGCGCGGGGGCTTTCCGCGCTCGTATCTCGCCCGCTCGGATGAAGACAGCGTTGCCTGGCGGTACAACGCACTCGCCAGCCATGTCGAAGTCGACCTGCCGCAATTCGGGATCAACGTGGCAGCCCCCGCTATGCTGCGGTTCTGGCGCATGCTGGCCCACTGCCATGGGCAAATCTGGTCGGCGGCGGACCCGGCGCGCTCGCTGGGGGTGTCCGAACCCACCGTGCGGCGTTACCTCGACACACTGACGCAGACGCTGATGGTGCACCAGCTTCAGCCCTGGCACGCAAATCTCGGCAAGCGGCAGGTGAAATCTCCGAAGGTGTTTTTTCGCGATACCGGGCTGCTCCATGCGCTGATGGACGTCACGACACTCGCGCAGTTGCTTGCGCATCCGCGCTGCGGCGCGAGCTGGGAAGGTTTCGCGTTGGAGCAGGTGCTGCGCCTGGCGAAGCCGGACGAGGCATACTTCTGGGCCACCCATCAAGGCGCGGAGCTGGATCTGTTGATGCTCAAGGGCTCGCAGCGTGTCGGCGTCGAGTTCAAGCGAGCGGATGCACCGCAGGTTACCCGTTCCATGCAGATCGCCATGCAGGACCTCGATATCGATGCGCTATATGTCGTTTATCCCGGGGAGCGCCGGTTCAATCTGGCTCCCGGCATCGAGGCCGTGCCCCTTTGGGCGGTGCTTCCGCCGCCGAATCCTAAATCCCGAATCCTGAAATGAGACGAGACGACTTCACTTTTGCGCACAAGCTGCGCGTCCGCTGGGCCGAGGTGGACCGGCAGGACGTGGTCTTCAACGGCAACTATCTGCTGTATTTCGATATCGCGATCACCGAGTACTGGCGGGAAATCGGTTTCGCCTATCCCGATGACGTCCCCCACAGGTTCGGCACCGACATCTACGCGGTCAAGGCGACCGCCGAATACCACGGATCGGCGGGCTACGACGACATGCTCGACGTATGCTGCCGCGTCGGGCGCATTGGACGATCGAGCATGCAGTTCGTGCTCGGCATTTATCGGGGAGACGAGCACCTGACCAGCGGTGAGATCATCTACGTCAACGCCGACCCCAAGACGCGCAAAGCCGCCCCCTGGCCCGAGACATTGCGCCAGGCGGTACTCGAGTTCGAGCGCGTTCCGCCCGACACCGGTTCCGGAACCCCGCGCTGAGCTCGAAGGTCGATTCGGTCCGCTTATAATAGGCGGCCTCGTTCGCCGCCACGCCGCTCCCGCCATGCAATTTCGCGGCGAACCCTGTGCCGGCGGCCGTTGAATCGGTGGGAACTCGGGGAGTATCTCGAATATAAGCCGCCTCGGTTGAAGCTCGAAGCGAGGGCGTGAGTCGGGCCTTTCGGCCGCTCATTGCCGGTGCGCTTGCGGGGAATGTTTTCGCGGAAATGGACCAGACTATGACTATCAAGTACTACTGGGAGGATCTGACTCCCGGGCGGGTGTTCGAAAGCGGGCCGCGCACGTTGAGTGCACAGCAGATGATCGATTTTGCGCGCGAGTACGATCCACAGTATTACCACACCGACGAGCAGGCCGCGCGCTCCTCGCCGTTCGGCGGTTTGATCGCGAGCGGCTTTCAGACAGCGGCCGTGGGCATGCGCCTGATGTGCGACAGCTACCTGCGCGAGACTTCGTGCGTCGGCTCGCCGGGCCTGGACGAACTGCGCTGGCTCAAACCGGTGCGCCCGGACGATGCGCTCAGACTGCGCACCACGGTGCTCGAGCAGACGCCCTCGGCCAAGCTGCCCAATCGCGGCACGGTAAAATTCCGCTGGGAACTATTCAATCAAAAGAACGAGGTCGTGTGTTCGATGGTGGGCCGGCAGCTTTACCTGCGGCGCACGAACGCGCACTGAATATCGCATGGCGGAGAAAAAGAAATACTATTTCGAGGATTTCGTTCCGGGCAGCACCTGGGAGGTCCAAGGCCCCACGCTGACCCAGGAGGACATCATCGAGTTCGCCTCGAAGTACGACCCGCAGTATTTCCATGTCGATCCGGAGCACGCCGAACACTCCGCCTTCGGCGGGCTGATCGCAAGCGGCTGGCAAACGGTCAGCCTGTGCATGCGGATGATGTGTGATTGCTATCTTCTCGATTCGGCGAGCCTTGGATCTCCAGGCGTGGACAAGGTGCGCTGGAAACAGCCGGTACGCCCGGGCGACTGCCTGCGCATGCGCATGACCGTGCTCAAGGCAACTGCCTCGCGCACCAAGCCCGACCGCGGAACCTTGCTCAATCTCTGGGAGATCTTCAATCAGAGGAACGAGCTGGTGATGACCATGGAAGGCTACGGCATCCTGGGCCGCCGCGGCGCCGATCCGGGTCATTCGACTTCCTAACCCGGCTAAGCTGGTCTTGCCGTTTATCGATCTCCGCATTTTGTGCAGTTGCAAGCAACTGCACAAAATGCGGAGAAGTACTTAAAAACCGAATTCTTGCCGGATGTCGGACCAGTAAATCACCGGCTGCACGTCAACGCCGGCCGCCGGCCATGTGCCGCGCTTCCTTCATTGCACGCAACCGCAGCGTCATCAGCGGCCCGATCAGCGCGCCCACGCCGAGCGAGGTCCACGCGAGCCCCCAGGCGAGGGCATCGGAGCGCAGAGGTTCGCCCCGCGCCCAGTCGATCACCAGTCCGAACACCCACGGGCTGATTATCCCGGCACCAAAGCCCAGCACCGAGCGCAGCGAGAAGGCGGCACCGAGGTATTGCGGCGGCACCAGCTCGGTCATCGCCGTCGAATACACCGACGAATCCGCGATGGCGGTCAAGTTGTAGATCGCCGCGACCAGCACCAGCAGCCACAGCGGCAGGGCAAGCAGCCAGCCGAATGCGAACGAACAGGCAAGACTAAGGCAGGAGGCGAGCAGAATCATGTTGGTTCGCCCCCAGCGATCCGACTTCGACCCGCCGACTATGCTGCCGATCATGCTGGTGGCATAGGTAAAAGCGGTCAGTATGGCGCCGATGCCGGCGGCTTGCGCGGTCATGCCGCCGCCGTGGGCGACGGATACGGCGAGATAGGCGGGAAGCCAAGCCCATAGGCCCAGCAATTCCCAAGAATGGAATACGTAGGCCCAGATCAGGAACATCGCCGGCTTGTTGCGCAGTACCGCCAGCACCGCAAATGCGCCGGCCTGCCCCGCGCCGCGCGGGTGGATGACGTTGGGCGTCGCACGCAGCGTCCAGAATGCGATCAGGGCGCCGGCCAGCGGTCCGCATGCAGTGACGATGAAAGCGCCGCGCCAGCCGACGCGCGGCATGAGCACCCCGCTCAATACCAGCGATATGGCGTAGCCCAGCGAAGCGGCGGCGAGAAAATATCCCATCGCACGGCCGCGATTGCTCGTGGCGAAACGCTCGGAAATCAGCGCCAGTCCGGGCGTGTAGGAGGCCCCTGAGCAGAGTCCGGTCAGTCCGTATAGCACCAAAGCGCTCGCGAAACCGTCGGCCAGGAATGCAAACAGCAGTGCGCTGGCGGCAGCCAGGATGCTGCCGGCGAGAAACGTGCGTTTGGCGCCCATGCGATCGGCTGCGAATCCGACTGCGAACAGCGACACCAGGAAACCGATGTGCCAGGCCGACTGCACCATGCCTGCCTGGCTGGCGCTCATGTTCCAGTCGTTCCTCAACACCGGCAGCGCTGCCGCGTAGGTGGTGAAGATCAACGCGAACGCGGTGCGGCTAAGGCACAGTTGGACCAGCCACGCGGCGTCGCTTTGGGTATTTTGTTGGTATTGGCTCAAGGGACTTCGTCGGTCGGGAAACGGCCGTGCGGCGGCATTCTGCGGCGGTCGCGCTCGAGTATGACGCCGCTATCATAGAATATCTATGCGCTGCGCGACGACCGAGAACCGTCAAAGTGCATGGTCACGGACTGCCCCCCTCTCCTGGCCAGGCAGCAGAGAACCGCTGCGGTGCACTCGCCGAAGCAATGCGCCGGGCGCGGGGGCCCTCTCACAGGGGCGTGCCCGCGGCGCTTAACAGCCCGCTACCAGTGCCAGACTTGGTCGAAGCGCTCGAACAGTTCTGGGATCGCGCGGCGGCTCACCTTGGACAATCCCCCGATGATTCCGTCGTCGGGCAAACCGCGTTTTGCCAAGTCCTCTTCGACGACATAGACCGGAACCTTGGCGCTGATCAATTTCTCCAAGTCCTTGTCCGGCGCCGGCCCGCGGACGAGTTTTCTCTCGCCGATCGCGAGCCCGGAGGCGTCATGCCCGCGCAGCGCATAGTTCACCGCATTGCCACGCAGCAACAAACTGATATCGGCACCGCTGTTCTTGAGGCTGTGATTGAGCCACAGGACGGTGTCGTCCTGCTCCTCCAGCGTCGCTCGGTAGGCCGTTTCTACGATGCTCAGTATTTTCATTTTCCGTCCCCTTATTTCGCCGGTATGACCAGCGTGGTGTCGCTCTTCTGGGCGGCTTCGTAGAAATCCTTGGGAGCCCCGCGGCGAGGGCCTGCGATCCAGTCGCCTGCACCCCGCTCGTCGACGCACAGGCCGCAGTTGATCCATTCCAGCTTGGCGCCGTTCTTGCGCGACATGGCAAACAGCGAGGCGATCCAGTCTTTGGTCGTCGGATGCTCCTCGGGCTCGGCCGAAGTCCCCTTGAGCGGGTTGGCGTGCGGCTTCTGGGCCGCCATGGTGAGATTCACCGCGCCTTCGTAGGCGAATACGTGGACGTTGTTGCCCTTGCGAAGCGCCGCGTCGACGATGCGCAAGGCGGTTGTCGTCGAAGCGGTTTCGTAGGGCGGATCCATAATTGCGATGGTCAATGTCTTGGTAGCTTTAGCCATGGGGGTCCTCGTCGGTTCGCATTCAATGCCAGACCGCCTTGGTGCCCGGTTCCATGAGCAGGTCAACCAAGTTGTCGATCTCCGCCTGACGTACACCGTCGGCCACGGTTCCAATGGCGCGTTCGCGGAGCGAAAAAGAATCCGCGAGCACGTTCACGCCGCTGCGCGCAAGGTCCCCGTAGCGCTCGCTGTGAAGAGCGCCGTCGCGTGCCGCGAGCACCCCGTTCTGCACAAGGAACAGTGTCGCGCCACCGTTGCGCATTCCCACCCCCTTAACCATCTCCAGAAAATGCGGACTATCGGCCGAGTCGTAGGGATCGCGTGATTCGATGAACAAGTAGCGTGCCATTCAGTTCTCCTTGATTGCTGAAGCTGTCCCGATCGACCGGGGAGCGCACTATCGCAAGCCGGTCCCGGCGGGACCAGGAACATTCCAGCGACATTACGAAAGCGCCGAAAGCCGGGCTCGTCTTCCCCATCTCCATGACTGGGTCGTGGAGATGGGGTCATCTCGGAGATCCCGCACCGGCGCGCGTCTCGAGGGGATCACACCCCCGGACGGTGTGACACAACGCGTTGCGCTAGGTTCGTTCAATCGGCGCGAATGCCGGCAACAGCCTTACTCGACTGGGTCTCGAGAACCCCTGCCGAGAAACACCTGAGTCAGTGGATCAAGGGGGGCGATTCAGGTCTGCGAAGGGGCCACTCGGAACAATTTTGATCGCAGCCGATCTAAATTAGTGTTTTCTTATGGGTTTAACCGATGGAGGTGAAACTTATGAAGATGACCCGATGGCAGGACTGGGCGGAATTGGTTTTGGGGGTGTGGTTGGCCGCTTCGCCGTGGGTGCTGGAATTCGCGGAGATGGAGGTCGCCGCCTGGAACGCATGGCTCACTGGCGCAGCCATCATCGTCTTTTCGCTGATCGAGCTGTACCTGCCGAGAGCTTGGGAAGAACTGGTGAGCGCCCTGATGGGAGTGTGGCTGGTGGTGTCCCCATTTGCGCTCAAGTTCCGTACTGAGGAGATGGTGAGCTGGAACGCGATCTTGGTCGGCTTGCTGATCGTGGCGTTCGCCGTGTGGGCCATGGTGCGCGACGACAATTTCGGCAAGTGGTGGCATGACCATGTGACCGGATGACCGCGTAACCGAACGCCGGTAACGGCGCCAAAACACGAAGTTGCAGCCCTGTCACCTGCTTCGCAGGCGACAGGGCTGCATGCGCTCTTCCGAATCTATTCGCCGGCGATCTCGATGCTGCGCAAGAGTAAATCGCTGTCGTCCTTGCACTGCCAACGCTCGATATCGCGCAATCGCACGAGGTCCTGTTCGGCCTTGGCGGGCCCGTTTGCCCGCGCGTGCGCGCGTTCGTTCCAGGAGTGCGAGGCACGCTCTAGGGCATCGGCATCGAGCACCGTGATCGGCGCAAAGCAGTGCCCGCAGTGATCCTGCCGCACGAGATCTATCGGCGCGCCGCAGCCCGAGCACCTCGCCTGCCGGATATCGAGTCGCAGGCGGCTCAACTCATGCGGGGTCACGACGCGAACGAACTGTTTTTCTATCAGGAATTGCAGGAACGGCGTGAGACGCCCGCCGTCGTGGCTGCACCGGTAATAGCGGATGCGGCCGCCCTTTACCAAATCGTGGGTACAGACAAGTAACGCTCCGCAACGCGGGCAATCCAACTGCTCGCGAAGGATATGCCGCGGTGTCTGTCCATGCTGGCGGATCCTCCGCAGGAGTTCCATTACCGCCCCCGCCGCAAGCCGCGGACTTTCCATGCTGTCGAACCAGAAGACGTGGCAGCAGAAGCACAGATCGATCGCGAGCTCGGCGCCGTCAGTGCGCTCCAGGCTCCTTCGTTCCATCGTCTCCGAGCAGTTCGGACAGCGCAGAAGTTTCGTCATTCGAATCTGAGCTCATGCTTCGCCGGGCTCAGGATAGCATCTTATTTTCGTCCGCCCCAGCTGGCCGTCTCCAGATGACAGCAGCGCTTGTTCCCGACCCGGTCTGCAGGCGCGTTTGATCCAGCTCAACACGCCGGCGCCCTGCAACCCATACCGTGGTCAGAGCATTCGTGATGCTGGCATGCCGCGCCGGAGGCAGAGCAGTATGGACTTCGGAACCATCGCCAAACCCATCTCCGAGGTCGCTCACAATCTCGGGGACTATGAATCGTTTCGCCGCTCCTTCTCGTGGGAGGCGGCGCGCGCCGAACTGCAGGGATTGCCGGGCGGCGGCATCAATATCGCGCACGAAGCGGTCGACCGCCATGCCTCCGGAGCGCGCGCCGGCCATGTCGCCATTCGCTGGCTCGGTCGACAGGGCGCGGTGGAGGAATACAGCTACCGCGACCTCTCGCGCCTGTCGGCTCGCTTTGCCAACGTGCTGCGAGGTTTGGGCCTTGCCAAGGGCGAGCGGGTCTACGCGCTCACCGGGCGGATACCGGAACTCTACGTCGCTGCGCTCGGGACCTGGAAGGCGCAAGGCGTCTTCTGCACGCTGTTTTCGGCTTTCGGCCCCGAGCCCATTCGCGCGCGCATGGCGATCGGAGAGGCGCGCATCCTGGTCACCACCGAAACGCTGTACCGAAAAAAAATCGCGGGCATACGCGCCTCGCTGACCGCGCTGCGCCACGTGCTGATCGTAGGCGAAGACGGCAAGGCCCCCGAGCTGGAAGGCACGCTCGATTACCGGAGGCTGCTCGAAGCCGCGCATGATCAATTCACGATCCCGCCCACCGATGCCGAAGACATGGCGCTGCTGCATTTCACCAGCGGCACGACCGGCACTCCCAAGGGCGCGGTTCACGTGCACGGGGCGGTGATCGCACACCACATCACCGGCAAGCTTGCCCTCGACCTGCACGCGCAGGACATCTTCTGGTGCACCGCCGACCCGGGCTGGGTAACCGGCACGTCCTACGGCATCATCGCGCCCCTCACCAACGGCCTCACCAGCATCGTCGACGAGGCGGACTTCGACGCCGAACGCTGGCACGAGATCCTGGAGCGCGAGCGCGTGAGCGTCTGGTACACCGCGCCCACCGCGATTCGAATGATGATGAAAGCGGGAGCGGATCTGGCCCGGGCACGCACCCGGCCGGCGCTGCGATTTCTCGCCAGCGTCGGCGAGCCGCTGAACCCCGAAGCGGTGCGCTGGGGCGTCGAGGCTTTCGGCCTGCCGTTCCACGACAACTGGTGGCAGACCGAGACCGGGGGAATCATGATCGCCAACTTCGCCTCGATGGATATCCGACCCGGTTCGATGGGCAAACCGTTGCCGGGAATAGAGGCGGCGATAGTGCAGGCAGGCAGCGACGGCAGTCTGAGGATCGTCGACACGCCGAATTCCGAAGGCGAGCTTGCGCTCAAGTCCGGCTGGCCGTGCATGTTCCGCGCTTATCTGCATGAGCCGGAACGCTACCGCAAGTGCTTCTCCGGCGACTGGTACCTCACGGGCGACTTGGCGCGGCGCGACGCCGACGGATACTTTTGGTTCGTAGGCCGCAAGGACGACGTCATCAAGACCTCGGGCCACTTGATCGGTCCGTTCGAAGTCGAGAGCGTGCTGATGGAACATCCCGCCGTTGCCGAAGCCGGAGTCATAGGCAAACCCGATCCGATGGCGATGGAACTGATCAAGTGCTTCGTCGCCCTGAAGAAGGGCTTTGAGCCGGGAGAGGCGCTGAAAAAGGAATTGCTCGCGCATGCGCGCAAGCGGCTCGGCGCCGTGGTCGCGCCCAAGGAACTCGAGTTCATGGACAACCTGCCCAAGACGCGCAGCGGCAAGGTCATGCGCCGCCTGCTCAAGGCGCGCGAGCTCGGCCTGCCCGAGGGCGACACCTCCACCTTGGAGGGGAGTTGATGTCCCTCGAATCACACCCCCCGCACGAGCATGCGCTGGAACTCGCGCACGCGCACGAGCTGCTGCGACAGATGCTGCTCATCCGCCACTTCGAGGAGAAAGCGGCCGAGCTCTACAGCGCGGGCAAGATCCGGGGGTTCCTGCATCTGTACATCGGCGAGGAGGCCGTTGCCGTAGGCGCAATGCAGGGGCTCACCGGCGAGGACGCCATCGTCACCACCTACCGCGAACACGGCCACGCACTGGCGCGCGGCATGCCCGCGGGCGCCGTCATGGCCGAGATGTACGGCAAAGCCAACGGCTGCTCGCGCGGGCGCGGCGGCTCGATGCACATGTTCGACGCGGCACGGCGCTTCTACGGCGGCTACGCGATCGTCGCCGGCGGTCTGCCCATTGCGATAGGCCTCGCCCTTGCCGACAAGATGCAGAGCAGGCGCCGCGTGACCGCCTGTTTCTTCGGCGACGGCGCGGTGGCCGAAGGCGAATTCCACGAATCGATGAATCTCGCGGCACTGTGGCACCTCCCGGTCCTTTTCCTGTGCGAGAACAATCTCTATGCGATGGGCACGGCGCTGGAGCGCTCGGAGTCCGAGACCGATCTGCACGCCAAGGCGGCAAGCTATCGGATGCAGTCCGAGGCCGTCGACGGCATGGACGTCTACGAGGTCGAGGAGGCAGTCGGGCGCGCCGCGCAAGCGGTGCGCCGCGGCGATGGTCCCTATTTTCTCGAGCTGCGCACTTACCGCTATCGCGCCCACTCGACGGCCGACCCCGAGCTCTATCGCACCAAGGACGAGGTCGCCGAATGGAAGAAGCGCGATCCGATCGCGACTTTCGACGCGCGGCTTCGGGACCTAGGCCTGCTCACCGACGAGCAATTGCAGTCGATCGAGAAGGACGCCTGGAACGAGATCGGCTGGGCGGTCGATGATGCCGAGAAAGGTCCCTGGGAGCCGGTTGAAGACCTTGCCAAGGACGTATACACCCCGCCATGAGCAAGATGACCTATCGCGAAGCAATCCGCGGGGCGCTGCGCGAGGCCATGCGCGCCGATACGCGCGTATTCCTCATGGGAGAGGACGTCGGCCGCTATGGCGGCGCGTTCGCGGTCAGCCTCGGTCTGCTCGATGAATTCGGCCCGGAGCGGATCCGGGACACCCCGCTTTCGGAGTCGACCTTCGTCGGCGCGGGGATCGGCGCGGCGCTGGGCGGGATGCGGCCGGTGGTCGAAGTGATGACCATCAACTTCAGTTTGCTGGCGCTCGACCAGGTACTGAACAACGCCGCCACGCTCAGGCACATGTCGGGCGGCCAGTTCAGCGTGCCGCTGGTGGTGCGCATGGCGAGCGGCGGCGGCCGCCAGCTCGCGGCGCAGCACTCTCACAGCCTGGAGAGCTGGTACGCGCACATCCCCGGCATCAAGGTGGTGACGCCGGCGACCGTCGCCGATGCGCGCGGTCTGCTGCTCGCGGCGCTCGCCGAACCCGATCCGGTGTTCGTGTTCGAGCACGCGACGCTGTACCCCCTCGAAGGCGACACGGAAGACGGCACGCCGATGGCGATCGGCAGGGCCGCAGTGCGCCGCTCCGGAAAAGACGCAACGCTCATCACCTATGGGGGTTCGCTCGGCAAGTGCATGGCGGCGGCGGAGCAGCTCGCTGCGAGCGGCATCGGGGCCGAGGTCATCGACCTGCGCACGCTGCGCCCATTGGACACCGAGACGATCATCGCCTCGGTGTCGAAAACGCGCCGCGCGGTCGTCGTCGACGAAGCCTGGCGCACGGGGAGCTTTGCCGGCGAGGTGAGCGCGATCATCATGGAACAGGCATTCGACGAGCTCGATGCCCCGGTGGCGCGGGTATGCAGCGCCGAGGTGCCGATGCCGTACGCCAAGCACATGGAAGAGGCCGCGCTGCCGCAGGCCGGGACCATCGTGAAGGCGGTTCGGGGACTGCTTTAGTCGCTCAGTGGAGTATTCACGCGGGAGAATTTGCTTTTCATCAAGTCTCCACATTTTGTGCAGTTGCATGCAACCGCACAAAATGTGGAGATTAAATAACGGCAAACGCAGCATCGATGATTCCGACTCATTTGGTCTAGGCATTCATGGCTGAGTTCCGCATGCCCAAGCTCGGGGCCGATATGACCTCGGGCAAGCTGGTCGCCTGGTGCAGGAAGCCAGGCGAGCGGATCGAGCGCGGCGAAACCATCGCCGTCATCGAGACCGACAAAGCCAATGTGGACGTCGAATCGTTCTTCACCGGCGTGATCGAGCGCATTCTGGTCGAACCCGGTGATCGGCGGATTCCGGTCGGCACACCCTTGGCGCTCCTTGCGGTGGAAGGAGAAACCGCCTCCGAGGCGGTCCCCGCCGCTGCGAGCGCACCAGCTGCGCCCATTGCCAAGGTTTCGCCCGCGATCACTCAAATGCCGGCGATGGCGCCCTCGGCCGCTCGTGCCCATGCCTCACCTGCAGCGCGCCAGCGCGCCCAGGAGCTCGGCATTGACCTGGCGAGGGTCGCGGGAACCGGGCCCCAGGGTCGCATTACCCGCGAGGACGTCGAGCGCGCCGCCGCGCGCACCATGCGGCCGCCCGAGCTTGCTGCGGCGGCGCCGGCCACCACGCCAGGAGCGGCGGCCGGCGCGGAATCGCGTCAGCAGCGCATGCGCGACGCCATCGCCACGGCAATGGCGCGATCCAAGCGCGAGATTCCGCATTACTACCTCGCCACAGCGATCGACCTGACGCGGGTCAACGCTTGGATCGAGAAGGTGAATCGCGAACGGCCGGTCACCGAACGGCTGCTCTACGGCATTGTGCTCATCAAGGCGGTCGCCCTGGCGCTGCGCCAAGTGCCGGAGCTGAACGGCTCCTGGATCGACAATCGGGCCCAGACGAGCGAGGCCATCCACACCGGCGTCGCGATTTCTCTGCGCGGCGGCGGGCTGGTCGCCCCGGCCCTGCATCACGCCGACCAGCGCTCGCTTGGCGACCTGATGGCGAACTTCAGCGACCTGGTAAAGCGCGCGCGGGCAGGATCACTCAAGGGGGCCGAAGTCACCGATCCCACGATCACCATCACCAGCCTCGGCGAGCGCGGCGTGGAGACGGTGTTCGGCATCATCTATCCGCCGCAACTCGCGCTGGTCGGTTTCGGCAAGCCCGCGCAACGGCCCTGGGTGGAGGAAGGACAGGTCGTCGCGCGCACGGTGATCACCGCAACGCTCGCGGGCGATCACCGCGCCACGGACGGTCACCGCGGCGCGCTGTTTCTGGATGCGCTCGCGCGCCTGCTGCAGCAACCGGAGAGCCTATGAACGACAAGGCGGTACGCGAGACGGTGGTGCGCTTGCTGGGCGAGATCGCCCCCGAGCTGGATCCGGCGGAGTTGAAGCCCGGAGTCAATCTGCGCGATCAGCTCGATCTCGACTCGATGGATTTTCTCAATTTCGTGATCGCGATGCACAAGGAGTTCGGGGTGGAAATCCCGGAGGCCGATTACCGCAAGCTGCTTAGCCTCGATGACTGCGTGGCGTATCTGCAAGCAGCCTTGCGCGCCACGGCCAAGTAGGCATTGGTTACTTACGGCTTTACTGTTGACAGATTTGGCGAAGATTTGGTTTCTATATACGGCGTCCTAAGTCCTGTCTCATGCCACCGGCGGACTTGCGCGCTGCGCGCGCCAACCGCGTTTTCTGCACGGATAAACACCATCCGCGCAGAAAACGCGGTTACGGTTGACAGCAGGGATTGCTCGCGTACCGAGCCACGACGGTGTTCAATGCGGCTGCCTGTCCAGTTCCTCCGCGAGCTCGCGCAGGCTCCTCGATACCTCGACCGGATACGGTGTGGCGCAATCCTCCAGCCGCCGCAGCTCCTGCGGTAACCGCGCCAATTCGGCGGCCGCCCGCGCGCGCAACCGGGCAAGGGATTCCTGGGCGAGACGCTGCCCGCCTCTCATCACCGGCACGATCAAGGGCGCTCCCTCCTGCGGGTCGGACTCGAGCGTGAGCATGTCCCCCGCGATGGTGCCGTCGCCGGCAAATCGACGATAGACCTGTTTGCGCCCCGGCCAAGTCGCCTTGCCTTCGGAGCGCTTGCGCCGCGCCTGCCCCGCGTATTCCTGCAGCTTGTATGCCGCGTCCAGGCAAGGGCTATCGGCGGAAACGTCGAGTGCGGTGCCGACCCCGAAGCCGTCGATCGGCGCCCCGCCGGAAAGCAGGTCGCGGAGCGCGTATTCATCCAGGCCGCCGCTGCAGAATATACCGACCCGTGCAAGCCCGCCCGCGTCGAGAATGCGCCGCACCTTGAACGCATGCGCGGCAAGGTCACCGCTATCCAGGCGCACCGAGCGTATCGACACCCCTTGCGCAAGCAGCGCCGGGGCGAGATCGACCACCTTCTGCGCCGCCGCTTCGGTGTCGTAGGTATCGATGAGGAAGGTGACGTTTCGCGGACGCGCCGCGGCGAAATGCGCAAACGCCTCGCGCTCGGTGGCATGCGCCTGTATGAACGAATGCGCCATGGTGCCGAATACCGGTATGTCGAGTTCGGCCCCGGCAAGCACCGCCGAGGTCCCCGAAAACCCGGCGAGATACGACGCGCGCGAAGCGAGCAGTCCGGCTTCGGCGCCGTGCGCGCGGCGCAGCCCAAAATCGACCAGGAACTTCCCCGGCGCGGCAAGTACACAGCGCGCCGCCTTCGAGGCGATCAAGGTTTCGAAATTGAGCAGGTTGATGATGCGGCTCTCCACGAGCTGCGCAACGGGAATGGGCGCGGTGACGCGCAGGATGGGCTCGTTCGGGAAAAACGCCGTCCCCTCGGGCATCGCGTGGACTTCGCCGGCAAAACGCAATTCGGCGAGATAGTCGATGAAGCGCCGGTTGAAACCTCCGGCGCGTTCCAGCCACTCCAATTCCTGCGGCGAAAACACCAGCGACTCGAGATACCGGAGCACCTGCTCGAGTCCGGCCGCGATCAGGAAGTTGCGCCCTTGGGGGAGTTTCCTGACGAAGAATTCGAACACCGCCTCCTCGACCATGCCGGCGTCGAGGTACGCCTGGATCATGGTGAACTGGTACAGGTCGGTCAGAAGCGGACCGGTCGCCGGAAATTTCATTCGCCGCCTTGCCGTGGCCTCGGCGCTGAGAATGGCGCGATCCAGCCTACAGCAAGCGCCGGAATGCGCTTTGACCTGTGTCAGGTTCGGTCCCGGATCGATTTCGGGACTATGGCTTCAATGCTGGCCGCCGTATCCGGCCATGCCCATCATGATGCGCGTAAGCGCGTAGGCCATCCAGATCAGAACCCGTCGGGTGAGCGGCTTGCGGCGCCAGCTCACGCGCGAGATAACGTGAGCGCCGTCTGCCATCGCCTCTTGGAGCGAGGCGCGCAGTTCGAGGGCGAACTTGCGATCCTGGACCACGATGTTCGCCTCGCGCGCAAGCAACAAGCTGAAAGGGTCGATGTTGGACGAGCCCACGGTGGCCCACATCCGGTCGATCACGGCGACCTTGGCGTGCAGGAAACTCTTGTGATACTCGTGGATTTGCACACCCGCATCGAGCAGCGTGCCGTAGAGCGCGCGCGAGGCGTAATGCAGCAGGACGTACTCCACGCGCCCCTGCAGCACCAGGATTACGCGCACGCCGCGCCGCGCCGCCTCGATAAGCGCGCGCCGGAAGCGCTTGCCGGGAAAGAAGTAGGCGTTGGCGAGGACAATCTCTTCCCTGGCCGACTCGATCGCATCCAGATAGGCGTCCTCGATATCGGAGCGGTGCCGGAAATTGTCGCGCACCACCAGCGCGGCGCGCTGGCTGCCGACCGGCGTCTCGTCGATCGGCAGACGCAGCGCGGACCGCCAGCGCCGCTTGAAACGGATCCAAGTGATCAGTCGCCACATATGCTCCACCAGCCGCTGGATGGGCAGCAGCAACGGCCCTTCGACACGCACCGCGTAGTCGTAGCGCGGCGGCGTGTGCCCGGGGGTGTGCATGTCATCGATGATGTTGATGCCGCCGATGAAGGCAACGCGGCCGTCGACCACCGCGATCTTGCGGTGCATGCGCCGCAGGCGCTGGCGCTTGAGCGTGAGAGGGGAAATCTGCTGCCGGTAGACGAGCAACTGGACGCCGGCGTCGCGCAGCCGCTGCTTGAGCGCCTCCGGCATATCCTTGGCGCCAAAGCCGTCGACAAGAACATGCACTTGCACACCGCGCTTCACCGCATCGCACAAAGCGTCGCTGATGCGCTCGCCGGTTGCATCCTGCATGTAGATGTAGGTTTCGAGATAGATCGCCTGCCGCGCCGCGCCGATCGCCGCCTCGAGCGCGGGGAAATACTCCGCCCCGCTGCGCAGCAGCGTCAGGCGATTGCCCTCCAGGAACTGCGGCCTCATCTGGGTTCCAACTGAGCCGAAAGCGCGGCGTGATCCGAAATGCGCGACCAGGGAAACCCGTGGTGCACTTCGGCACGTCTCACCGTGAAACCACGGACGTAGATCCGGTCGAGCCGAAAAAGCGGGAACGCGCTCGGGAAGCTGCGCGCGGGCCGCCCGCGCTGGTCGCGGAACGCCTCCTTCAGGCCCAGCGCATCGGCAAGACGCGATCCCGCCAGGTTACGCCAGTCATTGAAATCGCCGGCGACAATCACCGGCGCATCGGCGGGAACAAGCCGGTGCAGGCGTTCGATCAACGCGCCGACCTGGTGCCTGCGGCCATGCTCGTTCACCGCCATATGCACGCAGATGCAATGCAGTGGGTTCGCAAACCCGGGCACGCCCAGTTCGCAATGCAGCAAGCCTCGCCGCTCCAGGAAGTGCGTGGAGACGTCCTGGTTCTCCGAGGAGACGATCGGGAAACGCGAGAGAATGGCGTTGCCGTGGTGGCCGTGGTCGTAAATGGCATTGCGCCCGTACGCTGTGTCGCTCCAGACCGAATCCGCGAGGAATTCGTACTGTGGCTCAACCGGCCAGTCGTCGAAGCGCGCAGCATGGCGCTCATGCCGGCCCTGCACCTCCTGCAGAAACACAATATCGGAGCCGAGCAGGCGCAGATTATCGCGCAGCTCGTGCACCATCATGCGGCGGTTGAAATGGGAAAACCCCTTGTGGATGTTGTAGGTAGCGACACGCAGGATCATCGAATTATCGGCCGAAGATGCTCGCTATTGCGCCGCAGGATCTCGGCCACCAGGGCCGAAAACTCCTTCTCGATCACCGCCCTGACGAAGAACAGGCCGATGAACCAAGGCAAACTGATGTCGGGAACGAAGCGGCCCGAATAGAGCAGGCGCAGCCCGCCCGGGGCATCGTGCAGTTCGTAATTGCCCTTCAAATCCTTGAGACTGCCGGAGAGCGAGCGCGATTCGACCAGGTACTGAGGTTTCTCCGTCACGGCGAGCCTGAGCTCCAGGGGTTGACGGAAAAAGAGAAAACGAAATTCGCCTTGCTGCTCCAATACAAGGCCGCCGCCGCTGCGGGATACGACGCGTGAAACGCGCAAGTGCGGGATGAACTCCGCGTAGCGATCATAGTTCGTAAGCACCTCCCAGGCGATGCTACGCTCCACCGGCATATCTGCGCTTGCGGATACGACGACAAAATCCCCCTCACGCACCACATTGACCAGAACATCCTGAGCATCGGCGGAATGCACCAGGAATACCAGCGATGCCGCCAGACCATACAGGAAACCAGGCACAACTCTCGAGCTATCCGGGTGCATGTGCGGAGCATGCAACATCGTAGTGCCCAACGGCAAGTTCGGCAGGCTTCTCAGCCGGTGACCGCTGTCATCCGAGGCAGCCGCAGAATCGCGTCGCGATTGCTCCAGGAAACGCAATTCGCCGCGGCCTCACGCCAGGGAAGCCATTGGTAGCGCAGATGCTCCTCCGGCGCCAGCGAAACCGGCAGCGCCTCGGGAACCGTGAGCCCGAAGACGTGTTCGGTGTTGTGCGTGACGCCGGGCGCATAACGGCCGCGGCGCTTGACGAAGATTTCGAAGCGGTTGCGGATGTTCCAGTCGCGCAGAGGGTACTTCGCGGCATCGATGCCCGTCTCCTCGCGCACCTCGCGCACCGCCGCCTCGGCAAGCGGTTCGTCCTGGTGGTCCAGGCTCCCGGTCACCGACTGCCAGAACCCCGGCCAGCCGTTGCGCTCGATCAGCAATACCTGCAGGTCCGGGGTATGGATGACCACCAGCACCGAAACCGGGATTTTGAAGCGTGGGGTTTCGGGAGCGTCCATGGCGGCAAAAACTCCGAAGGATCGGCGAGGCGCTTCCCCAGGGCCGAATTAAGTCTTTTCGGCCTGCCGAAGCCGGATATGCAGCTCGCGCAGCTGTTTCTCGTCCACGGGCGAAGGCGCCTGCGTGAGCAGGCATTGCGCGCGCTGAGTCTTCGGGAAGGCAATCACGTCGCGAATGGACTCCGCCCCCGCCATCATGGTGACGATCCGGTCCAGGCCGAAGGCTATGCCGCCGTGCGGCGGCGCCCCGTACTTCAGCGCATCGAGCAGGAAGCCGAATTTCCGTTGCGCCTCCTCGGGTCCGATGGCGAGCGCGCGAAAGACGCGGGACTGCACCTCCTCGCGGTGAATCCGCACCGAGCCGCCGCCGATTTCCCAGCCGTTCATCACCATGTCGTAGGCTTTGGCGAGCGCCTTGGCCGGGTCGCTGTCGAAATACTGCTCGTGGCCGTCTTTGGGCGAGGTAAACGGGTGATGCATGGCCGCCCAGCGCCCCTCTTCCTCGTCACGCTCGAACATCGGAAAATCGATCACCCACAGAGGCCGCCAGCCGGCTTCGGCCAGGCCCCTCTCATGTCCGATTTTCGATCGCAGCGCGCCCAGCGAGTCGTTCACCACCTTGGCCTTGCCGGCACCGAAGAACATGAGGTCGCCATTTTTCGCTCCCGAACGCTCGACGATCGCAGCGAGCGCCGCCTCCGAGAGGTTCTTGACTATCGGCGACTGGAGCCCCGCACGCCCTTTTTCCACTTCATTGAACTTGATGTACGCCAGACCCTTGGCGCCGTAAATGCCGACAAATTCGGTGCAGGCGTCGATCTCGCCGCGCGTGAGTTCCCCCCCGCCCGGCACCAGCAGCCCGGCGATGCGTCCGTCGGCCGAATTGGCCGGACCCGAGAACACCTTGAACTCGACCGATTTCATGACATCGGTGAGCTCGGTAAATTTGAGCGGCACGCGCAGATCGGGTTTATCCGAACCATAGCGGAGCATGGCATCGGCGTAGGTCATTACCGGGAACGGATCGGGCAGATCGATGTCGAGAACTTCCTTGAGTACCTTGCGGATCATCTCTTCCATAACGGCGCGGATCTGCTCCTCGCCGAGGAACGCGGTTTCGATGTCGATCTGGGTAAACTCGGGCTGCCGGTCGGCGCGCAGGTCCTCGTCGCGGAAACACTTCGTGATTTGATAGTAGCGGTCGAAGCCGGCGATCATCAGCAGTTGCTTGAACAATTGCGGCGACTGCGGCAACGCGAAAAACTGGCCAGGGTTCACCCGGGAAGGAACCAGATAATCGCGCGCACCTTCAGGCGTCGACTTGGTGAGCATCGGCGTTTCGATATCGATGAAACCCTGGGCATCGAGGAATCGGCGCACCGCCATTGCCACGCGGTAGCGCAGTTTGAGGTTGTTCTGCATCTGCGGCCGGCGCAGGTCGATTACCCGATGCGTCAGGCGCACATTCTCCGAGAGGTTTTCCTCGTCCAGCTGGAATGGCGGCGTCACAGAAGGGTTCAGAACCTCGAGGTCGTGCGCGAGAACCTCGATCTCGCCGGTGGCAAGATCGGGATTCTCGGTTCCGGCGGGCCGGCGGCGGACAGCCCCGACTACGCGCAGACAAAATTCGTTACGGACCTTCTCTGCGCCGGCAAAGGTCTGGGCACGGTCCGGGTCGCATACGATCTGCACCAGTCCTTCGCGGTCGCGAAGGTCGATGAAGATGACGCCGCCATGGTCGCGCCGTCTGTGCGCCCAGCCGCAAAGGGTGACCGTGTGGCCGAGGTGCGCAGTGTTCACCTGGCCGCAGTAGTGGGTTCGCATCGTTAGTTGGTTTGGCGTAAGTTAGGGTGTGAGACGAGGAGCAGGGACGTCCGCCTTGCCGTGATCAGACTTCCCCCGGATCTTGCGCGGCGGGACGACGCCCATCGAGATGACGTACTTTAGTGCCTCGTCGACGCTCATGTCGAGTTCAATGACCTCGTTTCTCGGCATCATCAGAAGAAAACCCGAAGTCGGGTTGGGCGTGGTCGGCACGTACACGCTCACGTAGTCATCCTTCAACTGGTGGGCGATATCGCCGCCGGGCCGCCCGGTCATGAATGCTATGGTCCAAGATCCTTCGCGCGGATACTGGACCAACAACGCCTTGCGAAACGCCTGTCCTCCGGGAGAGAACAACGTGTCGCTTACCTGTTTTACCCCGGTGTAAATGGATTTGACCACCGGAATGCGCCCGAGCATCCTCTCCCACATCAGCACCATCCGCTGGCCGAGAATGTTCGAGGCGAATATCCCCGTCGCGATCACAACCAGCAAAGTGAGCAGCGCGCCCAGGCCCGGGATCCTGAAACCCAGCAGGGCTGCCGGTTGCAGCATCGGCGGCAGCAGATCGAGCGAGTGATCCATGGTGCCGACAATGAGTTGCAGCACCCAAATCGTAATCGCGAGCGGTATCCAGATCAGCAGCCCGGTGATGAGATATTTTTTCATGGGGTGTGACTTGCGCGCGCGGACTGCGCAGTCTCCCGGCGGATTCGGTTACCGCGAACTGCGCGCTTTGGCGCAGGGTACCCGCGCCATGGGCGAGGCGATGGTTGCCGGGAGGCTCACCCGTGGCTTTCGGCAGCGGGACGTGCGGCAGTGCCACTCGCGCTGGATACGGGTGCATCGGACTTGGCCGATTCGGACTTGGCCGGTTCGGACTTGGCCGATTCTGATTTTGCCGATTCTGATTTCGACGCTTCGTCGTTCGCCGGTTTTGCCTTGTCGGCGGTCTGCCTCGGCGCGCCCTTGAAGTCGGTCGCGTACCAACCCGAGCCTTTCAGCTGGAACCCCGCCGCTGTCAACATTTTCCGGAACGATTCCTTCCCGCACTCGGGACAGCCGGTGAGCAGCGGCTCGGTGACTTTCTGCAAATACTCTTTCTGGAAACCGCAGGACGAGCAACGGTATTCATAGATGGGCATCGGGCCCTCCTCGGGAAATGCGTGATTATACAGGAAAAACTGTGAAATCCTTGGCCAAGATATGGACTGCCGGCGCAATTTCAAGGGCCGGCAATGGTAGCCTGATCCGTGCGCCTGTCGCCCCTATTGTCGATCCACGTGACGGTGACTTTTTCGCCCGGAATGCCGCCCCGGAAACGAAAATGCAGGAAAGGGTTCCTGGAAATCGAGGGGCCCCACTGCGCCGAGAGCACGGTATTGCCGTTGTGCTCGACCGTGACGGTCTGGATGAAGTGTGCCGGAATGGCAGCCCCGCTGCTGCCCTTGCGCAGGCCGGTCTCCATCGCATGCGCCATAACGACTTTGACCTCGACCCGCTCGCCAACCATGCTGGCGCGGATCCGCATCGGCTCGCCCATAAGTCGTCCGTCCCTGACGCCGTATCCCTGAATGCGCGATTCGGCCTCAGCCGCCGCAACCGCACTGCGTGACTTGGATCTCCTTCCGCGCATAAAAGTATTTCTCGCCCGCCTTCGCCACGGCGATCACGCCGGAAGTTTCGACCATCTTGACCCGCGTGGACACGAACGCCTCGGTGCGCTCAGGAATGTTGAAACTCGCCGAGAGCATGACCGGGTTTTTCTCCACCAGGATGCCGATCCACCGGGTACCGGGAACCTTGCTCGACACCGCGATGGGCACCACGTCGCCGTTCTCGGCGACGCCGGGCGTGGGATCGACGAACTCGATGTCCTTGCTTTCGGTCGCGTTCTCCCCGCCAAGCGCCGCGAGCGTGTCCTTCAGGGTCCTCGCTTCGAACGCCGCCTTGTTCCACGGCCGGGCCACCGCCGGTCCTGCCCTGACCAGCCCCGCGGCGCCCAAGCCTGCGAGGAGGACCGCCCCGCTGCCCAAAAAACGCCGCCGCGGCAATCTCATTTAGAACGGGATGTCGTCGTCGAGATCGTCGAATTTTCCGGCCGGTTTCGCCGCTGCCGGCTTGCCCCCCTTCTCCTCCGGCGCTTCACGGACCGCCGGCTCGCCTTGTCCCGAGCGGCTGCCGAGCATCTTCATCTCGTTGGCGATGATTTCGGTGGTGTAACGGTCCTTGCCTTCCTTGTCCTGCCATTTGCGCGTCTCGAGCCGGCCCTCGATGTAAACCTGCGAGCCCTTCTTCAGGTACTCGCCTGCGATTTCGGCCAACCGCCGATAGAAGGTCACGCGGTGCCACTCGGTCTTTTCCTGCTTTTCGCCGCTGGTCTTGTCTTTCCAGGTCTCCGAGGTTGCCACGGTGATGTTGGTGACCGCCTCGCCATTGGGCATGTAGCGGGTTTCCGGGTCACGCCCGAGATTGCCGATCAGGATGACTTTATTCACGGATGCCATTTAAGCTTCTCCTCCAAGTAGTTTTAACACCGCCTGTTCGTCGAACTTGTCCGCATAAATCGTGAGCGTGGCCACGCCCCGCTCCGGGAAAACAACCGCGTCCCGCACCCCGCGCAGGCGCAACAACTCGTCGCGCAGCGCGACCGGATCGACTGCGCCGTGCAGGTCGAAAGTGCGGCTGGAAACCTGCCCCGGCATCCGCATTGGAACGGCGATCAATAACCATAACGCAACAAGCGTCAATCCGAATACAAACACCGAGATCTCGCCGTAGTTCTGCATCAGCGCGCCGCCGATGGCCCCGCCCGCGAAAAGGCCCAGCGCCTGCGTCGTGTTGTAGACCCCGATCGCGGTGCCGCGCGCCGAAACCGGAGCAATCCGGGTGACCAGCGACGGGAGCATCGCCTCCAGTACGTTGAAGGCGACGAAAAACCCGAGCAGGATCAGCGTCAGGTTCGTCAAGCTGTGGCGCCAGAGGATGCTTGCCGCCTGCACCAGGAGCATCAGTATGATCGAGCCGATGAACACCATTTTGGCTTTTCCGCGGCGCTCACCCCAAAAGATCGGCGGCAGCATCAGAACGAAGGACCCCAGTACCACGGGCAGGTAGATCTTCCAGTGTTCGCCGACCGGCGTGCCGGCATGATTCACGAGCGAAAGCGGAATCACGACGAATATCGCCATCTGCATGCTGTGGAGCGCGAAAATGCCGAAATTCAGGCGCAGCAGATCGCGATTGCGCAGCACGTCGCCGAGCGTGGCCGGTTCGACCCGGCGCGAATGATCGAGGTGTTCGCTCGGCTCGGGCGGCACCAGCGCGTACGTCACCCAGATCGCCGCCAGCGCCAGCACCCCGGTCAGGGCGAAGATGCCGCTCATGCCGATCACGCGGTAGAGCGCCGGGGCCGCCGCGAGCGAGAAGGCAAAGGTGAGCCCGATCGAGCTGCCGATTGCCGCCATCGCCTTGGTGCGGTGCCGCTCGCGGGTGAGGTCGGCGGCAAGCGCCATCACGGCCGCGGCGATCGCACCCGCCCCCTGGATCGCGCGGCCCAGGATGACCAGATAGACATCGGTCGCGGCGGCTGCGACAAAGCTGCCGATGGCAAACAGGACCAGGCCCACCGCAATGGTGCGTTTGCGCCCGTAACGGTCCGCCGCCATGCCGAACGGGATCTGGAGTATTCCCTGGGTGAGCCCATAGGCGCCCAGCGCGATGCCGACCAGCAGGTGGTTTGCGCCCCCTTTCATGTGCTGCGCGTGCACCGCGAACACCGGCAGGATCAGAAACAGCCCGAGCATGCGCAGGGCGAACAGGGAAGCCAGGGACAGGCTGGCGCGGATTTCCAGAGCCGACATGCGCTCCGGCGCAGAAGAAGTCATCGTTGGGGTAGCGTGAAGGCGCAGGAATCTCGTATATTAGCAGGTTCGACTTTGTCGCCGCCCCTTTACCCACATTCAAAACGATGGATCTCATTCGAATTCGCGGCGCACGCACGCACAATCTGAAGAACATCAATGTCGACCTGCCGCGCAACCGGCTGATCGTCATTACCGGGTTGTCGGGTTCCGGGAAGTCCTCGCTCGCCTTCGACACGCTCTACGCCGAGGGACAGCGCCGCTACGTCGAGTCGCTCTCGGCCTACGCGCGCCAGTTCCTGCAATTGATGGACAAACCCGATGTCGATCTGATCGAGGGCCTGTCGCCGGCGATCGCGATCGAGCAGAAGGCCGCGAGCCATAACCCGCGCTCCACCGTCGGCACCGTGACCGAGATCCACGACTACCTGCGCCTGCTGTATGCTCGCGTAGGCACCCCCCACTGTCCGGAGCACCAGTTGCCGCTGGCCTCGCAGTCTGTTTCGCAAATGGTCGACGCCGTGCTCGCCCTGCCCGAGGACACGAAAATCATGGTGCTCGCCCCGGTGATCGCCAATCGCAAGGGCGAGCAGGCGGACTTGTTTTCGGAGCTTCGCGCACAAGGGTTCGTACGCGTGCGCATCGACGAGCGCGTGCATGAACTCGACGCGCTGCCCAAGCTAGCCAAGAACTCCAAGCACAGCGTGGACGTGGTGGTCGACCGGTTGCGCGCTCGGCTCGATGCCAAGCAGCGGCTGGCCGAGTCCTTCGAAACCGCGCTGCGCCATGCCGACGGCCGCGCGCTGGCGGTGGAAACCGATAGCGGCGCCGAGCACCTGTTTTCGGCCAAGTTCGCATGCCCGTCGTGCGGTTACGCCCTCTCGGAGCTGGAGCCGCGGCTGTTTTCGTTCAATAACCCGATGGGCGCCTGCCCCGATTGCGACGGGCTCGGCACGGTCAGCTTCTTCGACCCCAAACGCGTGGTCGCATTCCCCGACCTGTCGCTTGCCGCCGGAGCGATCAAGGGCTGGGACCGGCGCAACCAATTCTATTTTCAGATGCTCACCAGCCTTGCCTCGCACTTTCAGTTCGACGTCGACGCGCCTTTCGAGGGCTTGCCCGAGGCGTTACGGGAGATCGTGCTCTACGGCACCAAGGAGCGCATCCCCTTTTCCTACTTGAACGAGCGCGGGCGCACTTTCGTCAAAGAGCACGCCTTCGAAGGCATCATTCCCAATCTGGAACGCCGCTACCGCGAAACCGACTCGATCGTGGTGCGCGAGGAACTGGCCAAATACCTCAACACCAAGGCCTGTCCGGCCTGCGCGGGCACGCGCCTGAAGACCGAGGCGCGCAACGTCAAAGTCGACGACAAGGCCATCTACGAGATAAGCGGCCTGCCGTTGAAGGCGACGCTCGCTTTTTTCCGGCAATTGAAACTCCCCGGCGCAAAGCAAGCCATCGCCGAGCGCATCATCAACGAAATCTCCGCGCGGCTCGAGTTCCTGGTCAACGTGGGGCTCGAATATCTTTCCCTTGAGCGGTCGGCCGATACGCTTTCGGGCGGCGAGGCGCAGCGCATACGCCTGGCCAGCCAGATCGGTTCCGGCCTCACCGGCGTCATGTACGTCCTCGACGAACCTTCGATCGGCCTGCATCAGCGCGATAACGGGCGCCTGCTCGAGACGCTGAAGAATCTTCGCGACCTGGGCAACACCGTGATCGTGGTCGAGCACGACGAGGAGGCGATTTCTGCGGCCGACTACATTCTGGACATGGGCCCTGGCGCGGGCGAGCACGGCGGGCGCGTGGTCGCCGAGGGCACCCTCGATCAGATCAAGAATAACGGCGCCTCGCTTACTGGAAAATATCTCGACGGCAGGCTGCAGATCGCCGTGCCAAAGCGCCGCCGCGGGCCCGAAAAAGGCCGGATCCTGAAGCTGAGCGGCGCGCGCGGCAACAACCTGAAGGGCATCGATCTCGAATTGCCCGTCGGGCTGTTCGTGTGCGTCACCGGCGTTTCCGGTTCGGGCAAGTCGACGCTCATCAACGACACGCTCTATCACGCCATCGCAAAACATCTCTACGGCAGCACCGCCGAACCGGCGCCGCACGATTCGATCGAGGGGCTGGAGTTCTTCGACAAAGTGATCAGCGTCGACCAGAGCCCGATCGGGCGCACGCCGCGCTCCAATCCGGCCACCTATACGGGCTTGCTGACGCCGATCCGGGAGCTATTCGCCGGCGTCCCGGCGGCGCGCGAGCGCGGCTACGGGCCCGGTCGCTTATCCTTCAACGTCAAAGGCGGCCGCTGCGAGGCCTGCCAGGGCGACGGCGTCACCAAGGTCGAGATGCATTTCCTGCCCGACATCTACGTTCCCTGCGATGTCTGCCATGGCCGGCGCTACAACCGCGAGACACTGGACATACGGTACAAGGGCAAGAACATCCAAGAGGTGTTGCAGATGACGGTCGAGGCCGCCTACGAATGTTTCCGCAACGTGCCGGCGGTCGAGAGAAAACTGCAGACGCTGCTCGAGGTGGGCCTTGGCTATGTGCAGCTGGGACAATCGGCCACCACGCTCTCGGGAGGCGAGGCGCAGCGCGTGAAATTATCGCTCGAGCTCTCCAAACGCGAGACCGGGCGCACGCTCTACATTTTGGATGAACCGACTACCGGCCTGCACTTTCAGGATATCGACATGCTGATGTCCGTGCTGCACCGGCTGCGCGACGCCGGCAATACGGTGGTCGTCATCGAGCACAACCTGGACGTGATCAAGACTGCAGACTGGCTGATCGACCTCGGTCCCGAGGGTGGCGACGGCGGCGGACAGATAATCGCACAAGGCGCGCCCGAGGAGGTTGCCGAAAACCCGGCCAGCTTCACCGGATACTATCTGCGCTCGGTGCTGGGCAAGAAACAAAAGTGCGCCGCGTGAGTTATCGGTGGGGGCTCTTTCCCTTCCTTCCTTAAGGAGGGGTGGCGCGAAGCGCCGGGGTGGTCTTTCCCCGCCTTCCTTAAGGAGGGGTGGCGCGAAGCGCCGGGGTGGTCTGCCGATTGCCCCATTGCCGATATCACTTGTCCGGCGCGCAAGCCATTGGTAGCATGTGTCAGCAAAACAACGGCTCAACCGTAGTCCAATACACACTGAGAAAACTCGCATGGAAAAGATTACCGTATCGCTGCCGGCGAAGTCCCTCAAGTTCATCGAGCAATACCGCAAGGAGCACTCGCTCAAAAGCCAGGCCGACGTTATCGAGGTCGCGCTTGCAATGCTGCAGGAATCCGAGCGCGAGGACGACTTGGGCGAAGCGCCCGAGCAGGACGAATTAGACGATCTGGACATGCCCCAGTACGAACGCACCGACACCGAATAGCAAGACTATGGGGAGCCGAACATGAATGGAAATTCGGTCTTGATTGCCGCGCTGGTGGCCCTGGCCGCAATCGCAGTCCCGGCACAATCGCAGAATCTCACCGGCACTCTGCAAAAAATCAAGGATTCGGGGAAGGTGGTGATGGGAACCCGTGACTCATCGGCTCCGCTCGCCTACACCCTGGGCGGAGGCAAATACACGGGCTACCACGTCGAGCTGTGCGAGCGGATCATCGACAGCATCAAGCGCCAGATCAAGGCGCCGGCGGTGAAAATCGAGTACGTGCTGGTCACCTCCCAGAACCGCATACCGCTGGTCGAAAACGGCACCGTGGACATCGAATGCGGATCCACCACCAACAACGTCGCACGCCAAAAGCAAGTGGCCTTCGGGCTCACCACCTATGTGACCGAAGTGCGCATGGCGGTCAAGGCGAATTCCGGCATCAAATCGATCAATCAGTTGAACGGCAAGACCGTCGCCACCACCACGGGCACGACCTCCGTGCAGCACATGCGCAAGCACGAGCGCGCCACGGGCATCGACTTCAAGACCGTGTTCGGCAAGGACCACTCCGACTCCTTCCTCCTGTTGGAGTCGGGCCGCGCTGATGCGTTCGTCATGGACGACAACATTCTCGCGGGCAACATCGCCAACGCCAAGAACCCGAAGGATTTCGTCATTACCGGCGAGGTGCTGTCGGTAGAACCGATCGCCGTCATGTTCCGCAAGGACGATCCCGCTTTCAAGAAAGCGGTGGACGACGCCATTCGCGCCATGATGAAGAGCGGCGGGCTGGAAAAACTCTACGTCCGGTGGTTCCAGTCGCCCATTCCGCCCAGGAACAGCAGCCTGAACATGCCGATGGGCGCAACGCTCAAGGGCTTGATCGCAAGTCCAAACGACAAGCCGATGGAAGACTACACGAAGAAGTAGCCGCACCCTCTTGACCGGGCCCACCGCCCAGACGGGTGCGCTCTCGCTGTTGACGATTCTGGCGAAGATTTTGCTGTTCAATAGGTCTCGTGTTTTCTTGGCGGTGGAAAAAACGCAGGTCACCAAATAACAAAAGTTTAATAAAAAAAAAAGAGCCCCCATTGTT
>JACQTO010000076.1 GCA_016210745.1 Betaproteobacteria bacterium | reverse complement strand
TCCACCGGCATGACTCCACCGCCGTATAGGTCAAACCTTGCGGAGTCCCCCGGCAGAGCCGGGGGTCTACCTCACCGAATTACGGCGTCCGTCATGCAAGGCCCGTGACACAGCGCAGTCCGGCAAGACGACTGGGGCGACCCACCCAATTCGTTTGAACAACGGTTGCAAACATCATGCCATATGCATACTATCTCGCTGAATCAACAAGATAGAAGGCGACGCCCGACCTGAGTGCGAGTTGATACCGTCATCGCTTGGCGACGGTTATCCGGGACTATTCCCTAGCAGTTTGATTCGACGTGGATTTCGTTGTTGCAAAACAACGACAGACGGAGTGCGTGATCTCCGGTTCGAGCGAGGGCCGAACTTCCGATCGTCCTCAGCCGGTCGCTGGAGGCGACGGTCGAATCAAGACTGAAAATGCGACCTGCCGGCCGCAGCGCCTTAGTGCGCTGTAATCAGCGCGGTCACCGCGGTGCGCCGAAGACCTGCGTCCAGTACACTCCAAGTTCGCTGGTCAGCTCGACCGCGTATGCGACGCCCATTTCGGTGTACGCGGGATTCATCAGATTCGTGCAGTGCGGCGGGCTCCTGATCCATCCCGCAACCACGTCTTCGAGCATCGAATGACCGGCGGCGATATTCTCGCCGGTTGCGCGGAATCGGTAGCCAATGCGCGTGACCCGCTCGTCCGGCGTCGAACCATCACGCCCCCTGTGACTGAAGTAACTGTGGCGCGCCATGTCCTCGGCGTGCAGCAGCGCCGCCCTCGCGAGTACGGCGCTCCAACGCAGCGGGGGTACCGCGCCGAAAGGCCTGTCGCCACAGCTACGCGGTTCGGCGCGGGCCCGATTCACCAGCTCGAGCATGCGCTGTGCCGCCGCCTCCGGGGAAAGCGATACCCGCGGCGCGAACGGTGCCGCCATGACTATCCATAACTGGCGCGCATCCTGGTAACTGCCGATATCGACAAGCGCGCCGTCGAGGAGCTGCCCGCAGTACTTCTTTTCCAGCGCAGCGTACGCCCTCCCGCCCGCGCCGGCGTCGGTAATGCTGACAAAGCGCGACGCCGTCGCCCGGTACCCCGATTCCCTGAGACTGTCTTGCAGTGACTGCCCCCGCGCCAGTCCAAGGGCGGCGCGTTCAAGCGCGGGCTGCCGCGTCAACGGGGCCGGTTCTTGCGCGGCCGTGCACGCACCTCGGCCGGCGCGCAGGCGATTGACCGCATCGTAAAGGTCCGCCGCGGCGAACACATTGCATGACAGCGCGGCGAGAACGGCGGCCATCAGGCGCATGTATGCATTCAGCTCAATCCGGGAGCACGCTGGCCCGCTTGATCGCCGGCGCGTGAGCGGCAGGCGCCAAAGCCTGGCGGAGAGAGAGGGATTCGAACCCTCGATACGGGTTTAAGCCCGTATAACGCCTTAGCAGGGCGCCGCCTTCGACCACTCGGCCATCTCTCCGTGAACCGTCGTACCAACGCTACAGCAGCAAATCAGACATCCGTCTTACCGAGTGGTCGAAGGCGCCTCGCGCACAGGATGTACGACGGCTGCGCCGTGACCACTCGGCCATTTCTCGGGGTCGCCGCTAGGATATCACAGGGGGGCAGCCGTCTTTCAACGTGCCGGCTGGTCCAGGCCGAATATCTTGTGCAGTACGCGTACGGCAAGTTCCGTGTACTTCTCGTCGATGACGACGGATATCTTGATCTCCGAGGTGGAGATCATCTGGATGTTGATGCCCTCCTCGGCGAGCGCGCGGAACATGGTGCTCGCGATGCCCGCGTGCGAACGCATCCCCACGCCGACCGCCGAAACCTTCGCGATCTTGTCCCCGCTCACCACGTCGCGAGCCTTGATGTGGGCCACGACGGGCTTGAGAATCTCGAGCGCCCGGTGATAGTCGTTGCGGTGCACGGTGAACGAGAAGTCGGTCATGCCGTCGTGGCCGACGTTCTGCACGATCATGTCCACGTCGATGTTCGCGTCCCCGATCGGGCC
>JACQTO010000072.1 GCA_016210745.1 Betaproteobacteria bacterium | reverse complement strand
GAACCGCACACACGGTTCGGAGGGCGGGGAGGGGCCATCGCTCCTTTCCGACCCCTATCAGGGTTTTGAACGAGCTTCCTGGGTCCCCGCTTTCGCGGGGACGACGAAAATCTGTCATTCGGTTACGTAATCCTCGATAAATTCGTCTCCCCCTTTTTGCGCAGTTGCGCGCACCTGCGCAAAAAGGGGGTGATTGTTAAACGGCAAAACCAGCTTCCGTGGTTCCGGCTCGTCCGGCGTTGGTCTAACGGCAAGAACAGCATCGATGATTCCGACAAGTCCGGGTTGGCTTCAGCGCGAGCCCTGCAGCTCGATCAGCTTGGCGTACTTGGAAAAGCTGTTCATGCAGCCGATCGTGACATGCACCAGGCCCGGCACGCCGTCGAGGAATCCGAGCCGCAGGAAATAGAATTTGAAAAAGCGGGCGAGCGGTGAGAGCACCAGATTGAGCGCGCCGGCCCTCTTTCCTTGGGAGCGCAGGCGCTCGGCCTGCAGCGTGGTGTAACGATTTTGTTTCTCCAGATAGCGCGCCAGCGTCTCGGCGGATTCGTGCAGCAGATCGCCGGCAAGCTTGGTCGCCGGCTCATCGGTCACGACTTTTTCGTGCACCGGATCGTCGCTCCAGCGGGCGGCGCGCCGGTCGAAAAGACGCACGATCCAATCGGGATACCCCTCGCCGTGCTTGAGCCACCGTCCCAGAAAGCGATTGCATCGGGACAGGCAATAGACACGCGAGCGCGGGGCTTTGAGTTCGGTCTCTATGCTCGAGCGCAGGGGCTCGCTCACGCGCTCGTCGGCATCCAGGCACAACACCCAGTCGTGTGCGGCCGCCTCGACAGCGAACTGTTTCTGCGGGCCGAAGCCGAGCCACTCCCGATCGATCACCCGGGCACCGTGTCGGCGCGCGATTTCTACGGTGCCGTCGGTGCTGGCGGAGTCCACCACCACGATTTCATCGGCAAACGCGATGCTCCTCAAGCAGGCCTCGAGCTGCGACCCGGCGTTGTGCGTGATGATGACGGCGGAAAGCGGCATGGATCAGTTTATAATCAAAACTTTATCTCCACATTCTAACCCGAATCGCCGCGCCCACAGGCGCCGGCGACAGTTCATGCTCAAGGTTCTCCTCGTCAAGACGTCTTCGCTCGGCGATGTCGTGCACAATCTGCCGGTCGTGACCGATATTCGGATGCGATTTTCCGATGCCTGCATCGATTGGGCAGTCGAGGAGGACTACGTTCCGCTGGTGCGCTTGCATCCGGCCATACGACGGGTGATACCGGTGGCAATCAGGCGCTGGCGCGCGCGGCTGCTGGGCGCTTCGACCTGGTCGGAAATCGGTGCGCTGCGCCGCTTGTTCCGCGCCGAGCGCTACGACGCCATCATCGATACGCAGGGACTGATCAAAAGCGCGATTCTTGCGCGGGCGGCGCGAGGCCGCCATCACGGATTCGACGCGAACAGCGCGCGCGAACCGCTCGCCGCGCGCCTCTACGATGTCGAGCACCATGTGCCCCGCAACCAGCATGCGGTGTTGCGCAACCGGGCTCTGGTGGCAAGCGCGCTGGGATATCGAGCCGATGCGCCCGCCGGCTGCGGCATCACGGCCCCTCGCGCTTCTTCGGCGCCCTACGCGGTGCTGCTCCACTCGACCAGCCGCGCCGACAAGCTCTGGCCCGAAGAGCATTGGGTTGCGCTGGCGCGCGAAATGGAAGGGCGCGGGCTGCGTTGTGTGCTTCCCTGGGGAAGCGATGAAGAGCGCAGCCGCAGCTCGAGGATCGCCGCTTGCCTGAGCGACGCCTTGGTGCCTGGACGCTTGCCCATCGCCGATCTGACCGCTTTGCTCAGCGGCGCGGCAAGCGTCGTCGGTGTGGACACCGGGCTCACGCACCTCGCCGCGGCGCTAGGCGTGCCCGTGGTTGCCCTCTACAGCGGCAGCGATCCGGCGCTCACCGGCGTGTACGGCGCGCGCCGCGCCCGCAATCTCGGCGGGCCGGGGCGGGTAGCGGAGGTCGCGGAGGTGAGCGCCGCATTGTGCGAACTCGGGGCGGTATAGGACGAATGAGGCGGAATCAGCGATGCTGTTTTTTTGCCGTTATCAATCTCCCCATTCTTGTGCAGTTGCAAGCAACTGCACAAGAACGGGGAGACCTATAAAAAACCAAATTGTCGCCAAGGTCGTCAACACTCCTTTGATCAGTTACCAATGTGGCGCTTAGCTTATACGCTCCTCCTGTGGCTGCTCCTTCCGTACGTGCTCGCGCGCCTGTGGTGGCGCGGCAGAAAGGAGCCCGGCTATCGCCGCCACATCGCCGAGCGATTCGGCCGCTACCGGGTTCCGGCGACCAAACCGGTGATCTGGCTGCACGCGGTGTCGATGGGCGAAACGCGCGCCGCCGAGCCGCTGGTCAACGCGCTGGCCGAGCGCCACCCGGAATGCGAACTGGTGATCACCCAGATGACCGCGACCGGACGCCAGACCGCGGGCGCGCTTTTCGGCGGGCGCGCCACGCTCGCCTATCTGCCCTACGACTATCCGTTTGCCGTGCGGCGCTTCATCGAACACTTCCGGCCGCGGCTGTGCGTTCTCATGGAGACGGAGATCTGGTTCAACCTGGTGCGCCAATGCCAACTCAGGGGAGTGCCGCTGCTGCTCGCCAATGCGCGCATGTCGGAGAAATCGGCGCGCGGCTACGCGCGCATCGGACCCCTTTCGCGCCCGGCCCTGGCGCGGATGTCCGCCGTGGCGGCGCAAACCGAGAGCGACGCGGCGCGGCTCAAGCGCCTGGGCGCGGGCGCAGTCGAGGTCACCGGCAACATCAAATTCGACATGGCCACTCGGCCGGGCGCGCAGGAACTCGCCGCGGAATTGCGCCGGCGCTTCGGCGCGCGGCGCGTGCTGCTTGCGGCGAGCACGCGCGAGGGCGAGGAGGCGCTGCTGCTCGATGAGCTGGCTGCGAACCCGCTCGCGGCCACGATCGTCGCCATCGTTCCGCGCCACCCGCAACGCTTCGACGAGGTCGCAGGGATGCTCGCGCGCCGCGGCCTATCCTTTGTACGCCGCAGCGAAAACCGGCCCGTTCCGCCCGATTGCGGCTTGTTTCTCGGCGACAGCCTGGGGGAGATGAGCGCGTATTACGCTGCAAGCGATGTCGCCTTCATCGGCGGGAGCCTGCTTGCATTCGGCGCACAGAACCTGATCGAAGCATGTGCGGCAGGAACGCCCGTATTGATCGGGCCCTCGACCTACAACTTCGCCCAGGCGGCCGAGGAGGCAGTTCGGAATGGCGCCGCGCTGAGCGTGCGCGATGCCGGTGATCTGATCGATTGTGCGCGACGTCTCCTCGCAGACGATTCGCAGCGCGCCAGGATGTCTGCCGCGGGCATTGCGTTCTGCGAAGCGCACCGCGGCGCGACCGGGCGCCTGGTGGCGATCTGCGAGCGCTTGCTTAGGGCCTGAGCCGGACCAGCCGGAACCAAACAAGCTGGTTTTGCCGTTTATCAATCTCCCTCTCTTCGAGCAGTTGCTTGCAACTGCTCGAAGAGAGGGAGACGAATTTAGAAATCAAATCTTCGCCGAAAGCGGCTACCTCGCGATTGACTAATCGGTCCCGAGCAGCCGGTTGACCTGCTCGAGGTCGGCGTCGCTGAGCGTGCCGGCGGCGGCTTTCAACCTCAGACCGTTGACGATAGTGTCGTAGCGCGCCCGGGCGAGGTCGCGCTTGGTGGAAAACAGCTGTTGCTGCGCGTTCAGCACGTCGATATTGATGCGCACGCCGACTTCGTAGCCGAGTTTGTTTGAATCCAGCGCGCTCTGGCTGGAAACCAGAGCGGCCTCCAGCGCCTTGACCTGGGCATTGCCGTTGGTTACGCCAAGGAAGGCCTGCCGCGCCGCGAGCGCCGCGGTGCGCCGGCTGCTTTCCAGGTCCTGCTGAGCCCTTTCCCGGTTCGCAATCGCCTGGCGAATGAGCGAATCGACGCTGCCGCCGGCGTAGAGCGGGATCGCAAGCTGCAAGGCGATGCTCCGGTTGATGGAGTCCGAGGCGCTGCTCGTGATTCCGACCGAGCTGACCCCGGCCGCGTTTCTTCCGACATTGCCCACCAGGTTGAGGGTGGGCATGTGGCCCGCACGGGCGCGCTCGATGTCGTATTTCGCGATCTCAAGCGAGGCCTCCTGCACCCGGACGGCGTAGTTCTGGGATTCCGCCGCCTTTACCCAGGTATCCATCACGTTGGGCTCGGGAAGGCCGATTTCCAACTTGGACTTGAGCGGCAGCAGATTTTCCGGAAATTTTCCCGTGATCTGTTGCAGCGTGCGGCGTCTGATCTCGAGGTCGTTCTGCGCTGCGATTTCCTGCGATACCGCCAGGTCGAAGCGAGCCTGCGCCTCATGGGTATCGGTGATGGTCGATGTGCCGACCTCGAAGTTGCGTTTGGCCTGCGCGAGCTGTTCCGAAATCGCGATTTTCTGCGCCTGTATGAAAGCGAGGCTTTCTTGCGAGATCTGCACGTCGAAATAGGCTTGCGCCGCGCGCACGATCAAATCCTGGGTCGCCTGTTCATACAATGCTTCGGCCTGGGCCACCCTGAATCCGGCCTGCCGATAGACCGCAAGGTTTTGCCCGTTGAACAGGGGCTGCGTCAGCGTCAAGGAAATGCCGTTGGTATTGCCCTCGCGCGAGGAAGGCGGTGCGGCTCCGCGGAAGGAAATATCGATGTCGTTCCACTGGGTGAATGCCGAGGCGCTGACAGTCGGCAACAGCAGCGCCCGACCCTGCGGAAGGCTTTCCCTCCCCGCGTCCCGCGCCGCCTTGGCGGAGGCGTACTGCGAGTCATAGGCCTGAGCCTCACGAAAAACCTGGATCAGGTCTTCAGCGTATACCGGCAGCGGCAACAACAGAATTGCTGCAACGCGAACTAGAACGCTCTTCATGATAGAACCCACCCCTCAGTAAGTGGCCTCGGTCGGTTCGACGCGTCTTGCCCACGCGTCGACGCCGCCGCTCAGGTTGTACAGGCGCTTGAAGCCTGAGCGTTCGAGGAATATGCCAACCTGCATGCTGCGTGAGCCATGATGACAAATCAGCACCGTGTCCGCTTCCGGATCGAGCTCGGTTTGGCGCGCGGGAATGGTTCGCATGGGCATCAGCAGCGAGTTCGGGATATGGCAGATCCGGTGTTCCCATGGCTCACGAACGTCGAGCAGCACCGGCTGCGCGCGCGTCGCATCCTCCAGCCAGCTTCGAAGTTGTTCCGGAGAGATCTGCCCCATGAACGTCCGGTTCAGAAACTGAAGCGCTGCGGTTGCAGCGCGTTGACGAGCGGTATGAAATCGGTCTCGAAAAGGTCGAGCGAGCGATAGGATCCTTCAGCGACGCAGGTCACCATCCGGGCCGACATCACCGGTGAATCGCCGACGATCGCGAACAGCCGCCCACCGGCCTTCAATTGCTGGAGAAACGCTTGCGGCAGGACGGGGGTCGACCCGGTGAGCACGATGACGTCGAACGGTCTTTCCTTGATCCAACCCTGCGCGGCGTCGCCCAGTTCGACCGTGACGTTATCGATTGCCTGGGTCTTCAGGTTGCGCTCGCCCATGGCTTTCAGGCGTGGATTGATCTCCACGCTCAGCACGTGATGCGCGCGGTGCGCAAGCAACGCCGCAAAATAGCCGCTCCCGGTACCGACCTCCAAAACGCGTTCGCTTTTGCGCGGCGCCAGTTCCTGCAGCACGCGCGCTTCGATCTTCGGGGCCCACATGCGCTCGCCCTCGCCCAGCGGTATCTCGAGGTCGGAGAACGCCAGCTCGCGATATTCCGGCGGAACGAATTCCTCCCGGCGCACGACATAGAGCAAATCGAGCACGTCCTGATCCAGGACCTCCCAGGGGCGGATCTGTTGCTCGACCATGTTGAAGCGGGCTTGTTCGATGTTCATCGGCGCGGGACCGTCAATTACGCAAGAATACGAATTCTAGCATCGGTTGATCTGTGACCTAAGTTCCACTTGCCCGAAAACGCCTTGCGCCGGCGCATTCAGGAGACGAAGCCTCGAGATTCCGTGCACTGGTTCACGCACGGCGCGATTGCGCCGCCGATGAGAGGTCCCACGCCAGCCTGAGCGCCATCACCCGAATCCGGAGGGCCGCCTGAAATAATGCTCGCTGGTCGTGCCGCAAGCCGGGAGACCCCCTTGGCCAAGGGGAAAAGGGGATCGCCAAAGGCCCCGAGCGGCCAAGCGTCTCGTTGCGTTCCTTTCCGCTTTGGAGTAATTTGGCGCTCACAACGTAGGGGTCCTGGCCGCGTCGCGGACGGGTGAGAAAAACCCTCCGAACCTGAAGCGGGTAATGCCGCCGTAGGGAAGCGTTGGTCGCCGGTTCCGGCCATCCTCCTTCCCCTCAGCAGCAGTTCCGATCAGAGGCGTGCACTGTGCAGTGCCCGCGTTGCCGAAAGGAGTGACGATATGAGCGCAAATCCGAAATTTCTTGCTGCCACCGCGCATGTGGACGATGCCGCGGTAAAGGCGCTGCCCAATTCGCGCAAGATTTTTGTGCCGGGATCGCGTCCCGACATTCGCGTGCCGATGCGCGAAATCTCGCAGGCCGATACGCCGGCCAGCTTCGGTGCGGAGCAGAACCCCCCGATCTTTGTCTACGACACCTCGGGCCCCTACACCGATCCGGCGGCGAGCATCGACATTCGCGCCGGCCTGCCCGCCCTGCGAGCCCGATGGATAGAAGAGCGCGGCGACACCGAGGTGCTCGAGGCCCCGAGTTCGACCTACGGCCGCGAACGCCTCGCCGACCCGAAGCTGGCAGAACTGCGCTTTGACCTGAAGCGCCCGCCCCGCCGCGCCAGGAGCCTGAACGGCGTGCGCATGAACGTGAGCCAGATGCACTACGCCCGGCGCGGCGTCATCACGCCGGAAATGGAATTCATCGCCATCCGCGAGAATATGCGCCGCGGCGATTACGTGGCGTCGTTGCGCGCATCGGGCCCGCAGGGGGCAAAGCTCGCCGAGCTCATGACGCGCCAACACCGGGGACAGTCCTTCGGCGCCGCCATCCCCGATGAGATCACCCCCGAGTTCGTCCGGGACGAGGTGGCGCGCGGCAGAGCCATCATTCCGGCGAACATCAATCATCCCGAATCCGAGCCGATGATCATCGGGCGCAACTTTCTGGTGAAGATCAACGCCAACATCGGCAATTCGGCCCTTGGCTCCTCGATCGGCGAGGAGGTGGAGAAGATGACGTGGGCGATCCGCTGGGGCGGCGACACGGTGATGGATCTCTCGACGGGCAAGCACATCCACGAAACCCGCGAGTGGATCATCCGCAACTCGCCCGTGCCGATCGGTACGGTGCCGATCTATCAGGCCCTGGAAAAAGTCGACGGGCGCGCCGAGGAGCTGACCTGGGAGATCTTCCGCGACACGCTGATAGAACAGGCCGAGCAGGGCGTGGATTACTTCACCATCCATGCCGGCGTGCTG
>JACQTO010000067.1 GCA_016210745.1 Betaproteobacteria bacterium | reverse complement strand
GCTCTACACCGGGCGCGTCATGAGCGCGGAGGAGGGCCTCGCGTGGGGCTACTTCACCGAGATCGTCCCCAAGGAGAAGCTGCTCGAAAAAGCGCAGACCATGGCGCAGACGCTCGCCAGCGGTCCGGCCTTCGGGCATTCCATGACCAAGAAATGCCTGCACCAGGAATGGAGCCAGTCGATCGAACAGGCGCTCGAGACCGAGGCGGAAGCGCAGGCGATCTGCATGCAGACCAAGGATTTCGAGCGCGCCTACCATGCGTTCGTAGCCAAGCAAAGGCCCAAGTTCGAAGGCAATTGAGCCCGGCGCAGCCCGCGGGATCGCTACGGCGGAGATGACACTATGACGCAAGAAGCCGCGATTGCGAGTTCCCCGGGACAAGTCGAGAGCCTGGTAACCGACCCGAAGCTCGTCGAGGAACGCCGCGGGCAGATCGTGCGCGCGGCGGTGAAGCTGTTCTCGGAAGAAGGCTATTACACGACCACCATCCAGCAGATCGCCCGCCAGGCGGGAATCAGCACCGGCCTGATCTACCAGTACTTCCGCGACAAAGACGATATCCTGTTCCTGTCGCTGAAGCTCGTTCTGGAGACCTACGAAAACGAGATTCCGCCGCGGCTCGAAGGTGTCGAGCACCCGGTTGATCGCCTTTGCATGGCCCTGTGGGCCTACTCCGCGATCATCGACGGGCTCAAGGAGGCGACGGTCCTCGCTTATCGCTCGACCAAATCGCTGCGCGCCGACCGGCGAGCGCTGGTAAAGGACGAAGAGATCAAGACCAACCGGCTGATCGAGGCTTGCCTGCGAGCCTGCATTGCCGGCGGCTACATGCGCAAGCTGAACGTGCATCTGCATGCCTATCAGTGCGTCTTGCTCTGCCACGCCTGGGCGCTCAAACACTGGGCGTTTCGCGAAAAATACAGCCTCGGTCGCTACGTGTCCGAAGGCGTCAAGCTGCTGGTCGAGCCTTTCCTCACCGCATCCGGCGCCAAGGCGCTCGACGCTCTGAGGCGTCGCAGCGGCAACTTCACGCGTGAAATACCGAAAATGCCGCAAGCGGGGCGTTCGCGTTCACCGGACGATAGAACGGCTGTTCGACCGATGAGGGCCAAAGGCAATCCACGCGCTGGCAGAAAGGAAGCTCGCACGTGATCTCGCTTGCGATCGAGGGCGCGATTGCCGTCGCGACGCTGTGCCGGCCGCCGGTGAATGCAATCAACGACGAATGGATCGACCGGCTGAACCGGGTACTGGACGAGGTGGAAGCCGCACAGGGTGTGAGCGTGCTCTGGATTCGCAGCGCCGAGCGGCTTTTCAGCGCGGGGGCCGATCTGGCGCTGATGCGTTCGCGTTTCGACACCGAAGAGGGGCGATCGAAGATGACTGCGTTCGCGCGAGAGCTGCAGACAGTGTATGCGCGCCTCGAGGCAATGCAGCAGGTCTCGGTGGCGGAGATCGGCGGCCCGGCGATGGGAGGAGGCCTCGAACTGGCGCTTGCCTGCGACCTGCGCGTGATCGGGGAATCGGCAAGGGTCGGATTGCCGGAGGCGCGTCTTGGGCTTCTGCCCGGGGCCGGCGGCACGCAGCGATTGACACGGATTTGCGGCGACGCCATTTCGCGGCGCCTGATATTGGGAGCGGAAATCGTCGGCGGCACCGAGGCGCTCGCATTGGGACTTGCGCACTGGGCCGCGCCGGCCGAGGGGGTTCAAGCCGCGGCGCGTGCCGTAGTCGAGCGCATTGCGGAGCTGCCGCAGGCAGCGCTGGCGGCATGCAAGCGCTGTATTGCGGCCGCGCTCGATGCGGCTCAAAATGGATTCGAAAAGGAAATCGAGGCCACGGCGATGCTGCTCGCCTCGGCCGAGACGCGCCAACGCGTGCACCGATTCCTGAACAAGGGGTAGACGGGCGCGGGACTGCTCGGCCTTGCCGGCAGGGGGAGGAATGGGGGTGGAAGGACTCTTTCTAGACGAGCGCCGGCTGGCGCTCGAAAAAGCTCGCGGCATCTGGCCCGATCGGGTAATCACCGACTATCTCGATCGCTGGGTCAGGGAAAAGCCCGACGCCACCGCGATCATTGCGCATCGCGATGAAGACGCGACCACCACGCGGCTAAGCTGGCGCGAGCTCAATGAGCGCGTCGGAGCAATTGCCGCCGGGCTCGCCGCCCGTGGCGTCGCCAAGGGCGAGGTCGTGTCGTTTCAGCTCCCAAACTGGTGGGAATTCGTGGCGATGCATCTTGCCTGCGTGCGCATCGGCGCGATCAGCAATCCGCTCATGCCGATATTCAGGCGCCGCGAACTCTCCTTCATGGTGCGCCACGCCGAAGCGAAGATTCTGGTGGTGCCGGCGTATTTTCGGAATTTCGATCACGGCGGGCTTGCACGCGAACTCAAGCGTGAGATCGACTCGCTCGAGCATGTGTTGCTCGTCGGCGGCGAAGACGAGGATTCGTTCGAGGCCACGCTCCTTGCAGGGGCCAAGGAACACGCTCTTGGGCCGGGCTCAGGGATGGACGCCAATGATGTGGTGCAACTGCTGTATACCTCCGGAACGACCGGAGAGCCCAAGGGCGCGCTGCACACCTCGAACACGCTGATTGGCACCACGATCACCTTCGCCGAGCGCATGCAATTCGGCGAGCGCGACGTAATTTTCATGCCCTCGCCGCTCGCGCATCAGGCCGGATTCACCTACGGATTGGTCGCCGCTGTCGTTCTGGGTTTGCCGATGCTGCTGGTGGACGCATGGAAGCCCGCGTGCGCAGTCGAGCTGATGGAAAAGCATGCGGCAACCTTCACTTTCGCCGCGACGCCCTTTCTCTCCGATCTGGCTAATTTCCCTGACGTTGAAAAGCGCGCGCTTCAGTCTTTCCGGCTGTTCGTTACCTCGGGGGCGCCGATCCCGCCGGTATTGGTCGAGCAGGCGCAAAAGCGGCTGCGCGCGACGGTGGTGGTGGCCGGCTGGGGCATGACCGAGTGCGGAATCGCCTCGGCAACGCCGCTTTCAGGACACAAGGTGCTCGACTCCGACGGTGCCGCGCTTCCCGGCGAGGAGCTGCGCGTAATCGATGATCAGGGTCGCGAGGCCCCGCGCGGGCAGGCGGGCGCCCTGCAATTCCGCGGCGCATCACTGTTCGTAGGCTACCTCAAGCGGCCGCAGCTCTATGAGGTCGACTCCGAAGGCTGGTTCGAAACCGGCGACATCGCGCGCATGGACGAGGAAGGCTATATCAGAATCTGCGGGCGCAGGAAGGACATCATCATTCGCGGCGGCGAGAACATACCGGTGGTGCAGGTCGAGAGCGCGCTCTACAAGATGCCAGAAATCGCCGAGGCTGCGATCGTCGCCATGCCCGACCCGCGGCTCTCCGAGCGCGCCTGCGCGTTCGTCACCCTGCGCGATGGACAAGGGCTCGCCATCGACGATGTGCGAGCGTTTCTTGCCGCCGAAGGCCTCGCCAAGCAATTCTGGCCCGAGCGGCTCGAGATTCTCGATCGGATGCCGCGAACGCCGACCGGAAAGATACAGAAGTTCGTTCTGCGCGATATGGCGAAGATTCTTACCGAACGAATTGCGAAAACGATCGGCTAGTTACTTTCGAAAAGCGCCCGTTCCAGCTTCGGATGCGCGGCGAACCGGGCGACAAAATCGCTTTCGCAGCGGGCGCCTTTGGCGCGGACGACCTGAACCAGAGCGCGTTTTTCGGCGCGGCTCCAGCCTGAAATCTCAGGGATCGAGGCGATCAGCGGGCTCCAGCGCAGCCACGCGCTGCGTTCGTCCGCGTTGAACCCCTTGAGCGAACGCAGGCCCGTGATCTCCATGGCCTCGCGGCTGCACTGCTTCAGCGCCTGTTCTCGTCCGGCGCGAGATCGTTGCGCAAGCGCTCGCGCGATCCGCTCCCCGAGCGCTGCCACCGGCGGCAGACCGGCCGGGCGCGTCGGATCGAAGTCGTAGAACACGTGCGACGCGGCGAGCTTGCGCAGTGTGCTCCGCTCGGAACGGTGGTTCGGGTCTGCCCGCATGCGAGCGAGTTCTTCGCGCATGATGCGCCGGGCCTCCGCGGCCTGCGGCCTGAATCCCAACTTGTAGTAGAACCACCACGCGCCTGCTGCGATCGCCTCATGGTTCTTCCAGCCGAGTTGGTAGGGCGCGAGGCTGAAGGAGTCGGCGCCGAACAGCCGGCGGATCATCGCCAGGAGGCGAGCGAAGATCGATGCGGCTTCGCCGCCGCGATAGGTCTCGAAGGTATTGAACGAAATCGCCGCCGAGCGCGCAACGATATCGATATCTCCATATCCAATCGGAACGCCATTTTGCAGAGTCAGGAAGCCGTGCATCGCCGTCATCAGGGCGCGTCGCTCGGGTATGACCCCGTTCACCATGAAGGCGAGGCCGCCGCTATCCTCGACAAGTCGCACGTCGCGCGGATCGCCGTACGCAAAGGCGTCGAGGTCGCGCGCGTGAGTCACCATGACGCCGCGGGCGAGATCGATGAGGCGGCTGCCCTCGCGCACCGACAGCTCGCGGACGGCGCGCGGCGCACGGGAGATCTCCTTGTCGAGGGCGGGCCGGGACCGGCGTAAAGCCTCGTTGCGGAATACAGCCGGCGCATCGGGATGTCTGGCGTGCGTGCGCGAAGGCGTACCCGCGCCCGCCATGAGCCGGTAGGCCGCGTCGATTGCATCAAAGAAAGCCTCGCGCGTCATCGAGTCGCCGTTCATCGCGTGGACCCGCCGCACCAGAAACGCCGCATCGGTTTCCCCCGGCGCGCGCAGCTTATCGAGTGCCTTGAACGCAGAAACTTGTGCTTCCTTCAGCCAATGGGCCTCCGCGGGCGTCACCAGCAGCGGCAAAGCCGCGCGAATTCTCTCTGCGGATTCCCGGTCGCTGCGATCAAGGGCGAGCCGATCGGGCCAGCGATGCGCCAGCCAACGGGCGGTGGACCAGAAGAACCGGTAGTAAATGTGCGTGCCGGCGATGCCCGTGTCGGCAAGTGCCGCTCGGTGCCGGCGCAGGTCGGCGCGCCGGTGAAAACCTTCGAGCATCTTCTCCACTTGCGCGAGTATCCTCGGGTCATCAGGATACGCGCGCAGAAAACACAGAACCTCGTGCAGGCGTTTGAGCGCTCGCGCACTGCGGAGCCTGCTGTGCTCGAGACGCGCGAGCAGCGCCAGCTTTATCTCGGCGCATCCGTCGCCATAGCTGTATTTCGCCTGCTCGATCGATGCGAGAGTGTCGCGGACCATGGATCTTGCCGTTGCCTGCCGCGATCGTAGCACGGCGAACACGACCGGACCGGGGTCCGGCGGATGGGAAACCTGCAGCCAGCCGGTCGGGTAGAAGCAGCTGCTCAAGCTCAAGGAGACTTGGTCTATCTCAATTCAGCTCAACTTGACCATGGCGCCGCTGGAGCAGGCACGAGACGTCGAGTGCTAGTCAGCATCCACGTCTTCAAGGTCGATCGCCGCCTCCGGCGGCAACTTCACGATGCTCGCCTCGACCATGTGAATGTGCTCGGCCTCCTCGTCTCGCAGTTCTTCGAACAGTGCCTTGATGTCCGGTTGTTTCATGCTGGCAAGAGCGCCGTCGTAGAACGCGTAGGCCTTCTTTTCGGAGGCCAACGCCACCTGGAATGCCTTGAGCGGGGACATATTCCAGCGCGGCAAGCCGACGTCGGGGGCCTCAACATCGAAGAGGTCGTCCAGCTTCACTTTTGGGGTTACATTACCAAACAGTGCGAGCCGGCGCTGGGCGAGTTGTTCACCGTGCTTCTTCTCATTGCCAGCCATCGATCGAAATACCGACGCTGCATCGCTGGGATCGCGGTGTCCAAGCTGCTCAGCGAACAATACATACCGCTTGAACGCCTCGAATTCGATCAAACTAGCGAGATCGAGGGCGTCCATCAGCGTGAGATTGGAGAAATCGATTCTGGTGAACATAAGACCTCCGGCTCAAGTGCAGCACGCGACGTCGCGCGATTCGCGCGCATGAATAGGAAATCGAAAGCACAAGGGTAACAAATTTGTACCCGGGTGGGCCGCCAATCGTTGCTCCTGGTTTGTCTTATGAGGTCGAGTCCCTGCGGCGTGATTCGTCTTGCGGCATTGGCCGCTACTTCGGGCCCGATCAATTTCGTCAGCGGGCAAAGAATTAGGACGGCAAATGTCTTGCCCCGCTGTCCGGTTCATGGGTCCCTAGCCAATCTGTCAGCTCCCGGTCCATTGAGTCAATATGCAGGTTGAGCCAACTCCACAGAAAGCTCATCGTTCCAACGGCCGTGGCACCTTCGCCCTGGTGCACCCTGTAGACGAACGTTCGAAGTTCTGCGAGCAGTAAGGAGTGGTATTTCGCGTGCCGGTCCAAGCCGGGATAATTGACCGAACGCATCAAGTCCTCCTCAAATTCGAAATGCTCTTCAGTAAAGTCAATTAGTTCCTGCAGTTGCGACATGCTGGATTTAGGATCGCCAGAATGCAGCAGCCGTTCGATTACGTCCGTGCATAGATGGAGCAAGCGGCGATGCTGTGCGTCAATTTCTGCATGGCCGACCTCAATAACGTTTGTCCACTTAAAGTCTGTCACCGTCACTCCCGCGTATCTTGCCCCGATGCAGGGATGATCGTACACGCATTGAACGCGCCTTAGCGGATACCGATCGAATCGAAAAGACATTCGCCGGAGCATTGACTCGGGTTGAACGTTTGGGCTCCGGCTGCCCAACATACGGTCCTTTTCGGCGAGGGGAAAGCCGTCTGCGGCTATTCTGTGGCTAGAATTGGGCCGGAGGGCGATTAGGCGGCAGCCAGTACATGCCGATCGTGCTGAGCGCAAGAGACGCTACGAGGAATCTGTGGCTCGCCGCGCGGGACTCGAACCCGTGAGCAACGGATCGCGAGGCCGCTGCCATTCGGCCGCGCGGCTATCTACCGCACCGGCCGTTTCATGAACACAAGCGGCTTGGCCTTGGGCGGCAGCGGTGCGATGCCGCGGCGCTTGAGTGAACCCTCCAGCGTGCGTCCCTCCGGGTCGGCGAGGGCCGCCTCGCGCGATTCGCGCACAGCCGTCGCGCGTTCCGTGGCTCCGAGTTCGGGCTTGCCTTCGACCAAGGTGTCCAGGATGCGCACGAAGTTGCCGCGCCCGCGTGCAAAGGTGTCGCCGTAGCCTTTGACCAGGCGGCCGCATTCGGCGATCTCGAGCGCAAGCGCCAGGTTCTGCCTTGCAGCCGTGCAGATTGCGGCAAGCCAGCGCTCGAGGAGGGGCTGCGTCTCCTGGTAGCGCAGGCTCGATCGGCGCAGGGGCTTCAGCCACGCCAGCGAGCGCATGAGCAGGAAGCCCAGCACGGTGCTGGTCTTCAGATGTACGCTTACGTTGAGCGATTTCCTGCTGCGCTGGGCCCATCCCGCGAGCGAGCGCCCCAGAGACGCCGGCAGAATCGCTGCTATCTCCTCGACGCCGGGCTTGAGAACCTCGGTGATGACCACCGGCTCGCCGGGCTTGGCCATCACTTCCTCGCGCACGCGCTCGACGCGGGAGCGCCGGGTCTTCAGGTCGGCGACCCGGATGACGTCCTCGTAGGCCATGAGCAGCGCAAGGTAGCGCCCGGTTTCGCTGGTGAGACGCCAGTTCTCGACCCCGGCGGGAAGGGAGGCAGCGGCGGCCCCGGCGCGGCCTTCGCGCTCGCTGGCGAGAATCGTGTCCACCCGGTCGAGATACAGGCTTGCGTAATCCGCGTCCTGGTAATCCGTCAGCCGCGTCACGCCTTCCTCGAGCATACGATGAGTCTCCGGCGGGAACTTCTGCCGCACCCGCACCGAACTCTTCCCCTGCCAGCGCTTGCCGGGCGAGACGCTCCGTTCCTGCGCTCCTTGCGCGGCTCGCTCATAGCTCGCGGCGAAACCCTTGAGGCTCGCCTCTGCCCCCTTGGTTCTTCCGATCGCGTCCTCGCAGGCCTTGCGCGAGAGCGGCAGCGCCCCCGGACCGTGATCCCCGGCCGCACCCTGCAGCGCTCCTGCCAGGGCCCCGAACATTACCGCGCTGATGACCGTACCCGATGATTCGGCGAGCGCCGCCATGTCGAAAAGGAGAGCCCGCTTGGCCAGGGTTTTCGCGCCCTGCAGCAAGCGCTCGTCATCGAGCCGGCCATCACCCATCGCCATGCGCTCGGAGATCGTATAGACGCGGTGAGTCGAGGCGATCAGGGTAGTGCGCTGCGGGCTCACGTAGCCGTTCTGCATCGCACGGCCGGCTTCGAGCAGTTCGGAGGCCATCATCACGTCGACATTGCCGGGGGAGGGGGTGAGAGCGAAAACCGGGCTTCGGTCGCCGAGCAGGTCTTTCTTCTCCGGGAAAATCTCGATGTAGTACGTCGTCGCGCCGGTGCGCTGCGCGAGTCCCGGTATCGAGGTGCTCTGCACCGGAAATCCCTGGGCAGTCGCCGCGGCGACGATCCAGTCGGCAAGCACGCCGCCTCCCTCGCCGCCGAGCGCGGAGATCAGGATGGTGAAAGGTCGTTGGGGTAATTCCATTGCGTGCTCCTGTCTTCCTCCGGGCCGGGCGGCGAAACTGCCCGGCGGCCTGTTCGTCACGGTGCGCTGCGCGCGTCCCGATCCGTCTCGGCCGGTTGCAGCCAGCCGATCACGCCTGCGCGCACGCGCGCGACGACGCGATCCCAGGCGTTCGGGTTCTGCACGATCTCCGCGCGGTAAAACGACGGACAAAGGACGGCTGCTTGTGCCACCTCGCCGCAGAGGCCGCAACCGACGCAGCCGTTGTTGACGTGGGCCACCGGATCGACCTTGAGCGGATCGGAAGAGGTTCTTATCGTGAGCGAGGGGCAACCCGACAGGCGAACGCAGGAGTGGTCGCCGGTGCATAGGTTCTCGTCGACGCCGAAACGGGTGCGCACCACGCGTTTGCCTGCCTTGAGCGCGGAGGCGATGATCGGGCGGATGCGGCGCTGGCGCTCGAGCTGGCACTCGCTCTCGGCGATGATTACCTTGAGGCCGGTGTAGGGCGTATTCATCGCCGACTTGAGGGTTTCCATCATCTCGCTCACGTGGTACGTAGTGACGCGCCGCAGCCACTTGACGCCCACGCTCTTGAGCACTCGCTCGATCGACATGTCCCTTGTGTGGCGCGCGTCCTGGTGCGGCGACGACGGGATGTTCTGCGTGCCGGTGGCGGAGGTGTAGCCGTTCGCCATGATCATGAGGATACCGTCGCCCTGGTTGAACACGGCGTTGGCCACGCCCGAGGTCAGGCCGTTGTGCCAGAAGCCGCCGTCGCCCATGATCGTGACCGAGCGGTTTCCGAACATCGGCGCTATGGCCGAGTTCGACGCCAGACCCAGGCCGTAGCCGAGTACGGTATTGCCGATGTTGAAAGGCGGCAGGGTCGAGAACGTGTGGCAGCCGATGTCGCCCGAAACGTGGTAGTTGCCTCCTTGCCGCGCTGCCAGCTTCATCGCCGTCAACACCGGCCGCTCCGGACAGCCGATACAGAATCCGGGCACCCGGGCCGGCAGCGGCGCGCCGAATAACTCCGCGGCTTTCGCCTTAGGCGCGGTCAGCGCCTTCACGGCATCGCGCACCGCGTCAATGTCAACGCCGCTGGGGGCCACCGATTCGAGGAAACGCGCCATGCCGGCTAGAACCACTTCGCCCGTGTACTCGCCGGCCCGCGGCAGCACGTCCTTGCCATGCACCCGCGTCTGCAGGTCTGCCCGGCGCAGGATTCCGTTCAGCGCATCCTCGATGAAGGCGGGCTGCCCTTCCTCGATCATGAGCACCGCGCGCTTGCCGGCGCAGAACTCGGCCACTTCCTCGGGAATCAGAGGATAAGTGACGTTGAGCACATAGATCGGAAGCTTCGCGGCGCCGAATGCGTCGGCCAGCCCGAGCTGCTGCAGCGAGCGCACGACCACGTTGTACATTCCGCCCTGCACGATGATGCCGGCTTCGGAGCCTGCCTTTGCATCGGTGCCGGGAAAGACCTCGTTCAATTTCTGCTCGCGAATGAACTGCTGGGCGGCCGGCCAGCGCACCTGGATCTTGTGTTTTTCCTGCGCGTAGGTCGCCGGAGGCAGGCAGATGCGGCCAAAGTCGAAGTCGGCCTCGAGCAGGGGATTCCTGCGCGAGTACTTGGCGGCGACGTTGTCTTTGGTCTGGAACGAGCCGTGCACGTGGCAGGCGCGAATCCGCAGCTCGAGCATCACCGGCGTGCTCGACACCTCGGAGAGCTCGAAGCCCTTTTCGACCATGCGCACGATCATGGGCAGGTTCGGACGGGGGTCGAGCAGCCAAATCTGCGATTTCATGGCAAACGCGTGGGTGCGTTCCTGGATGATGGAGGAACCCTCGCCGTAGTCCTCGCCGATGACGATGACCACGCCACCCATCACGCCGGCCGAGGCGAGGTTGGAGAGCGCGTCCGAAGCCACGTTGGTACCGACGATCGACTTGAAGGTAACCGTACCGCGAAGGGGGTAATTGATCGAGGCGCCGAGCATTGCGGCGGCCCCGGCCTCGGAGGCGTTGGTCTCGACGTGGATGCCGAGCTCCTCCATGATGTCCCGCGCGTCAGCGAGCACGTCCATCATGTGCGAGACCGGCGCGCCCTGGTAGCCGCCGACATAGGACACTCCGGCCTGGAGCATCGCCTTGGTGACGGCAAGTATGCCCTCGCCGTGGAAGGTCTGACCGTTGCCGAGCTTGAGCAGTTCGACTTCTTGCTTGAAGGATCTTTCCATGGACAGCCCTCTGGATTCAGGATTCGGGATTCAGGATCCAGGGAGACGGCAGCCGCAAAGTCCCGGGCATCTGCGCCGCTTCGTCACGAAAACGAGCAATCAGCGGCATCACGTAGACAATGAGCGCAAGCACTTGTTCCCTGGATCGAAACGTGGTCGCGTTCGAAGGCCAGGGCAAGGCAGGGGATCCCCGGTGCCCTCGCCTTGCCTTCGCCTCGGTATGCTCGCCTCGGGATCGGTAGAATTGGGTTTCCCTAGATCGAGGACCCAACGCTCATGACCACAACCAGACTTGCCGGCGTCGTCACGCCGGTCGTCACCCCGTTCAAGTCCGATCTTGCGCCCGATCCGCAGCGCTATCTACGCCATTGCCAGTGGTTGCTCGCGCACGGCTGCGCCGGGCTTGCCGTGTTCGGCACCAATAGCGAGGCGAACTCGATGTCGGCCGACGAGCGCATGGTGCTTCTCGAGCAAATCGTCCAGGGCGGCGTTCCCGCCGATAAGCTGATGCCCGGCACCGGCACATGCGCGCTCACCGATACCGTGCGGCTAACCCGCCACGCGCTCGCGCTCGGGTGCTCAGGTGTGCTGATGCTGCCGCCGTTCTATTACAAGGGTGTAAGCGACGAGGGGCTGTACCGCAGTTTTGCCGAAGTCATCGAGCGCGTCGGCGATAAGCGGCTGCGCGTGTACCTCTACCACATCCCGCCTGTGTCGCAGGTGGGCATATCGCTGGCATTGATCGAGCGGCTGCTCGCGCGCTATCCGGGCATCGTGGCCGGCATCAAGGACTCCTCGGGCGACTGGAACAACACCCAGGCGCTGCTCGATGCTTTCGCAAAATCGGGGTTCGACGTCTTTGCAGGGAGCGAGGTGTTCCTGCTGCAGACCATGCGCGCCGGCGGCGTAGGCTGTATTACCGCGACCGCAAACGTCAACCCGGAGGCGATCGACCGCGCCTACCGGGGCTGGCAATCGGCCGATGCCGAGCGGATGCAGGCCGACATCAGCGCCACACGCAGCGTGCTGCACAAATATCCCATGGTGGCGGCGCTCAAGGCGACGATCGCGCATTTCGCGCGCGATCCGAGCTGGGCCACCGTGCGGCCGCCGCTGGTCGAGTTGACCCCCGGGCAAAGCGGGGCTCTCGTCGCTGAACTGACTTCACGCCGCTTTGATATGCCCGGCGTGGGAGCCTGACACGCCGATCTCCGAGCGCACCACGCAATTGCAGCCGGATCGTTTGGCCTTGAGCAAAGCCTCCTCGGCTGCCGCGACCAGATCCGACAGTGCCATCCCGGGGCGCCATTCGACCACGCCGAAGGACGCGGTTAGCGGAAACGGATGCCCTTCGGCCGGGATCATGGGTGTGGCGACGATTCTCTCGCGCAGGCGATCGGCTGCGCGTTCGGCACGCGCCCCGGTCGCTTCGGGCAGCAGCGCGCAGAATTTCTCGCCGGCATAGCGTACGCACTGATCGCTTGGGCGCAGATGCCCGCTGGCTAGTCTTGCGACCTGCTGCAAGACGCGCTCGCCCGCCGCGGGGCCGTGGGCGAGGTTGACCGCGGCAAAATCATCGATTTCGAACATGGCCAAAGCGAGGGTCGAGCCGGTGCGCTCGGCGCGGGCGATAGTCCGTGCGAACATTTCCTCCATCCAGCGCCGGTTGCGCAGACCGGTCAGCGGGTCGGTCGTCGGAGACAACTGCAACTGGATCTGCCGCGTCATTGCCTCGATCAGCGCGGCATTGTTGCGCCGGGTGTTTTCCGACAGGACCTGAATCAGGTTGAATGCGATCGTCGGTTCGGCCCGCATGAGTTCCCAGACCTGCGGAGGAGCGATCGAAAGCACCCGCGAAGGCTCCCGAGCCACCGCGAACGTGAAGGCACGCCGGTCGTCGATCATCGAGTGCTCGCCGATGCAGCCGCCGGCGCGGATTCTGGTTATCTCGTTCTCGCCTTCGCTATCGAGGGAAACGGCGATCTCACCCTGGGCGACCAGGTGGATGGCGTTGTTTTCCTGTCCCGGTTCCAGCAGCTTGGCGCCGGCTTCGAGATCCAGGGACGACGCGTGCTGCAAATGCAGGCAAATGGTGTCCGCGGGGGCGTAGGCAAACAGCCGCGAGGCGCGAATTGCGGCCAGATCCTGTTCGGTCAGTGTCATCGGCACGCCAGGTTAAGGGGTCTCTTCCGTCTTAACGGCATGCCGGAGCGAAAGTTGAACGGATCTCGGCGCGAACCGAGGTGCTGCCGGACGTCCCGGAGTCGCCGGCCGTGCGCGGGGCGCATGGCCGGCTGGGTGCGATCAGGCGACGCGCACCTGTATCTTTCTCGGTCGAACTTCCTCGCGCTTGGGTATGTTCACGGTAAGAACGCCGTTTTTCATCTTCGCTGAAATGTTGTCGGGATCCAACTCGGCGCTCAGCGTGAACGCGCGCTCGTAGCGCGTGGATCGGACTTCCGCCCACAGCGGTTCCATCGCTTGCGGGGCGTCGATCACCGCGTCGCCGACAATCTTGAGCGTGTCCTTGTCCACCTGCAGGTTGAGACGTTCATTCGAGACGCCCGGCAGGTCCGCATGTATCGTGATGCCGTGGGCGCTTTCGAATACGTCCACCTGCGGCCGCAGTGTGAATTCCGGTTCGCGGCGCGCCTGGATCTCTTCCTTCTCTTTGGTCACAACGTCTCTGGATTCAGCCATTTCATGCCTCCGGGTTATCAGTTGATCTTGATTTGCCGCGGTTTGACGGCCTCGCGCCGCTGCACCCTGATGCTCAGAACGCCGTCGCGATAAGTCGCATCGAACTTGTCCGCGTCCACGTCGTCCGGGAGGGTGACGACGCGGCGGAAGCCCCCGTCAAAGCGTTCGCGCAGATAGTAATTGCCATCGGCCTCTTCCTTCACGGCTCTTTCACCGGCGATGCTGAGGACGTTCTGCTGGATCGAGACATCCAGCTTGTCGGGGTCGAGGCCGGCGGCAAGAACAAAGATGTCCACCTCCCCCGGTGTGATACCGACGTTGATCGGTGGATAACTTCCCCGCGCTACCGCACGAATGCTGGCCAGGGCCGGTGAGGTCCCGTACATCTGGTCGATCTGCTGCTGCAAGTCCCGGAAACGCTCGAATAGGTCATTGTCGAAAGTAGTCAAATATCCGAACATAGGTCGATTCTCCTGTCAGCCAAATTCTGCCCGGCGGGCAGCCGAATTACCGAGATGATTTGCGGCTCTTGCCGCATTGAATTGGAAAATATTGGCTGCCGGCAAATTTTCAAGCCCCCGTCTTGTCGTGGGCCTTCATGCCGGAAACGATGCGTGGGGCCCGGGCCGGGGTGGGTCCGGATTCGCGTCCGGCTAGGGTAAGTCCGGGAGCCTATCGGGTGCCTGCCTGAACCGCGTGCTCCCGGGGCGGGGCATCGCAGGTTTTACGCCTTGGAGGTTCAGGCTACCGGTCCAGCCGGCTCGCTGTGGGTCTCATGCTTTTCGACGTACATGGCACGATCGGCGTGCACCAGGAGGCTGTCGAGGCTGCGTCCGTCCTCAGGGTATGTCGCGACCCCGATGCTGACGCTCGTGATCACTGACCGGTCGCCGAGATTGAGCGGGGTACCGGCCACCGCCAAACGTATGCGCGAGGCCACATCGAGCGCGCCGATGCGCGGAGTCTCCGGCAGCAGCGCCACGAACTCGTCTCCGCCGTAGCGGGCCACCACGTCGGTTTGCCGCAACTCGTCCTGGATGCATTTCGCCACCAGCTTCAGCATGCGGTCCCCGGTTTCGTGACCGTAACTGTCGTTGAGGGGCTTGAGTCTATCGAGATCGATCATCAGGATGCTGACGGAGCGATTGTATCGGATCGCCTGAGCGAAAAGCCGATCCACAGTCATGGCGAACCCCCGCCGGTTGTACACGCCGGTGAGTTCGTCGACTTCCGACAGACGCATGGCCTTGTTGAGCCCGTAGCGGATATCGGCGGAAAACATGGTGGTCACGTAGGCGACCAATATCATCGGCGCGAGCTGGGCCGCCAGGCGACCCACATAAGAAAGCGAAAACAGCTCGCCTGCCGATGAATTATTCCCCAGCAACACGAAGCATGCACCGACAAGCACCATTTCCCATAAGGTGACGAGTTTGCCGAGGGTCAGCGCGCTGGTGATGATCACCAGCAGGTAGACATTGAGCAGGGGACTGGCAAGCTTGTCCGTGTACCACACCACCCAAGTGATGAAGAGGACCATCAGCCAGGTTTCGATGGCGATCTTCCAGCGCGACTCGGTCTTGTAGAAATTGGCGTAATGAAACCCGAGAATAACCGCGGCGTAGAAGAACAGCGCCGCTGAAATCGCCGGCCGATCCTCGTCGGCGGGACCGCCAAAAGTGAGGTAGAGAAGCACGAGGATCAAGAGCAGCCATTCGATTTCCGCCACAGTGCGCGAAACGCCGCGAAGCTCCTCCTGCTCGAGGGTCAGGCCCTCCCCGCTAGGCCGAATCCGCAAGTATCCCCCCTCTTTTCTCACGTTTGGCGGCATCGATTTTGGCGCTGGCGATGATAGCACGCGAGGATGAGGATCAGGGCGCACTCGCGTGCCACTGGCCGCCCTGGGCAGTCCCGGCTTCTCGTTCCAGCCGCTCGCGAACGTCCGGGTGCGCGATTGCGATCATCCTTTTCGCGCGTTCGGATAACGGCAAGCCGCGCAGGTCCGCCACACCGTATTCGGTCACTATGATGCCTGCGTCGCTGCGCGGCGTTGTGGCCGGTCCGCTGAGCCTTGAGACGATGCGACTGGCCTTGCCCGCGGTAGAGGGCAGGGCAATGATGGGCAATCCGCCCTTGGAACGATGGGCGCCCCGCAGGAAATCGAGTGCGCCACCAACGGCCCCCACGTACACTCCGCCGGCAACCTCGGAATTGATCTGACCGGTCAAATCCACCTCGACTGCCGTATTGAGGGCAACGAAGCGCTCGATTCGCGCCAGCACATCGGCATTATGCGTGTAAGCCGAGGAGCGAAATTGCACGGCAGGATTGCAATGGCAGAAATGCTGAACGCGCTTGCTGCCGAACATGACGCCGGCCACCGCGACGCCCCGGTCGAGTGATTTTCGCGCGTTGTTGACGACGCCCGCCTGCATCAGTTCCGCCGCCTGGTCGCCGATGGCGCCGCTGTGGATGCCCAGATCGCGCCGGTCGGCTAGCGCCGTTAGTATCGCCTCGGGCAGTGCCCCCAGCCCGAACTGCAGCGTGGCGCCATCGTCGATCAGCCCTGCGACATGACGCGCGACGCCGAGTTCGGCCTCGCCAGGAGGAGGATGGTGCAGTTCCAGCGGTTGGCGCGAGGTGCGAAGAAGGTAATCGATGTCCTGATCGCGAACCGGCCGTTCGCCCCAGGTCCAGGGCGCCTGCTCGTTCACTTCGGCGATCACGACCCGCGTTGCCTCGAGCGCCGGGATCAGATATTCGTGCGCCATGGAAAGGCTGTAGTTGCCGTGTGCATCTGCCGGGGCGAGCTGCAGCATCAGTACATCCACTTTCAGCCTGCCGCTATCGATCAGTCCGGAGATTTGCGAGTAATGCACCGGAAGAATGTCGAGCTTGCCGGCCCTGGCGAGCGCGCGGTTTCCGCCGCTGCCGCAGTAGGCGGAAAAAGATACGCTGTCGGCATATTCGGGCTTGAGACTGTCGGAGTAGGTGGCGCCGAGAAAAACCTTGAAATCGCCGATCGCATGGCGTTGGGCCATCAGCGCCTGCGTGAGCGGGAGCGGTTCGGCGCTCGCCTGGCCCCACATCACGGTATCGCCAGGTCGGATGACGGACGAAAAATCGAAGGAATCGAGATCGCACTCTTTGGCAGCTCTGGCCATCATGGCAAAAACGGCGCGTCGTTATTAAAGGGCGCTGCCCGTCACCCGCTGCAGGCCGCTTCGCGAGCCGTCCCGGGCGAATGATGCCGAACATCCGCGTCAAGAGACGAATGTTCGGCGCGGGAAATGCTTATTGCGTTTTCTTTTTTCTCTTGGGAGATTTCTCAGCCAATTGGTCCAGGCGGGCAAGCGCTTCTCTCTTGCCCACGCTGCGAAGCGACGCCAGCTTGGACAGCAGCCGCTTGCGCGGACGCGCGGTTCCGTGTTCCCACTTATAGACGGTGTGTGCGGTCACGCCGATCAGCTTGGCATAGTCCGCAGCAGAGATTCCCAGTCGCTTGCGCTGCGCACGAACGCCTTGCGACTTGAACCGGACGACGGTTTCACCGTTCACTTTGGAAATTGCCGAAGGTGCACCTTGGCTCACATGACGCTCGAGGCGGGCAATTTCAGACCGTAGCTTCGATGCGTGGCGCTTCAGTTCTGCAATATCCCGGCGGCCCTGAGTCGCCGCCTTGCGCAAGCCCTGAATGTGACTGCGGATTTCCCTGCGGGCGAGCCGCGAAATCTCTTCTCTAAGCACGATCGCTACGTTTGGCATCTTTCTTCTCCCTCATTTTTTCGGTTTGCTTCTAAGAAAACTGGTCAACTGCTCGTCGGCTGCGACGACGAACCGAGAATTCAGTCAAAAACCGGTTAACGGGATTATGGTGTGGACTTACGACGCTTCCTGATGCTTCTATGATAATCCTTGTTTCACTGCATGCCAAATATCTTTCGCTTAACACAGTACGGCAATCCACCGAGTTTCGTCGAATCGGCATCAGTTCTCGCACGTGCTTAGAGCGGCTGTCTCTTGGTCAATGTGTGTCGCGACGATCAACAAAGAGCAATAAGCTCGGTCTTAGCGATCTGAGCGAACGTTCGGATAACGTGGTGATAATTGCCCTTTTTGAGCCGACGTCAATTACCGGCTGCGGATGGGAACCAATCGAACGATGCAAAGGAAAACGACAATCGACGCCTGCAGAAATTTCGAAACACTAGCGTCGACCTGATTTCTTAATCAATCGGAACAATTTCGGATCAGGGACACGAGATCCCGCTCAAGATCATGCTGACGAGGAGATTTCAGGCGTTGATCGTTATGACGATGCGATTACCAGTAGCGCATTGCGCCTGAAAACAATCCAGCCAGATCGTTCTTGCCGATCGGTCGCGGCGAATTCGTGAGCAGCCGCTGCTGCGCAAATGCACCTTCGGACAGGGCTTCGATGTCGCCGCTGTCGTAACCGACTCCGGAAATTCCGTTCGGAATCCCCGTCGTTTTCATGAGTGCGATCAGATGTCTTGCCAGCACCTCGCCCGCATCTGCGCTGGAGGCCCCGCGCGTGTCTGCGCCCAGGCATGCGGCTCCGTGCAGATGCCGCTCCGGGCAGGCGGTTGCGGTGAACCGGAACACCGATGGTGCATTGACGATAACGGACATTCCGTGCGGAACGATCGGTTCTTCTTGCGGATAGCCGCGCGGTCGAAATTCGCGCACCAGGCCCGCCACCGAATAGGCCATCCCGTGAGGCACATGAACACCGGAATTGCCAAAGGCAATCCCCGCGAGCGTCGCGGCGTACATCATGTTGTCGCGCGCTTCGGTGTCGGCAGCGTCGCCCACGGCTCGTTCCAGGTACTTGCCAAGCAGCTTCAGCGCCGCCTCGCAACCCACGTCGCTCCACGGGTTGGCGCCTTGGCTCATGGGCCGAAGCGAGGCACGTTCAGGTTTGGCTCGGGCCGTGTAGGGACGTGCGGTATAGGACTCGAGCGCGTGCGAGAGCACATCGAACCCGCTTGCCGCAACGACCTCCCCAGGCAGCGTGTAGGCGGTGCTCGGGTCGACAAGCGCGAGGGAGGGCCGTAGGCGTTTGGAGGCGATGCCGGTTTTCACCTGCAGCGCCAGCACATCGCAAATGGCAATTCCGGTGCATTCCGCGCCGGTGCCGCAGGTGGTTGGGCAGGCGATATGAGGCTTGAGGGCGCCCGGGACCGGTTTGCCCCCGCCGATCGGCGCATTCACGTAGGCAAGAAAATCGGCCGGATACGTGGCGTACAGGTTGGCGGCCTTGCAGGTATCCATCACCGAGCCGCCGCCGACGGAAACGTAGCCGTCGAATTTTCCCTCGTCGGCGAATCGCGCCGCTTCGAGAAACGAGCGGTCCGTCGGCTCCACCCGAACCTCGTCGTAGACCGCCACGGCGAGCCCCGCGCGGTGCAGCGATTCGCGCGCGGAGGCGAAAAAAGGCAGCGTGCCAATTCGCTTGTCGGTGAAGAGTGCCACGCGCGTCATGCCAAGCATGCGCGCATGCTCGCCCAGCTCGCCTAGTACCCCCGGCCCGAACGTGATGCTCGATATATCGATCGAGAACGCGCTTTCCCTGCCGTCGGCAAGGGCATAGTAATGACAGCAGCTCATCTTTCGATCCTCCTAGTGTGCAAGCGCGGACCGAACAAGCAACGCATTAACCTAACGGCCGTCGGCGCGCGCGGATTCGCGAACATGCTTTGCCGATCGTCGCTGCGATGTTGACAGATATCGCTTCGATTTAGAAGGGCGCGCCAAAACTGTTTTGCTACACTCCGGGTTTCCCGCCAAGAGCCCGCGCAGGCGCGGAATGCCTCGCGCAGGCGCCGAGGACCGACCATAGGAAAAACACGACTTGAACCTGATCGACTCGCTTTCGCTCTGGGCGCTCGCCTGGATCGTCGCCGTAATGCTCTTGGCCGGCTTCATGCACGGTGCGATCGGCTTTGGCCTCCCGATCATCGCCACACCCTTGCTGGCGCTGGTGCTCGACTTGAAGACGGCGGTGCTGGTGACCATCGTGCCGACCATGACCATGGGTGTTATCAGCGTGCTGAGCGGCGGCAAGCTGCGCGAGAGCATCGGCAGATTCTGGTATCTCCCGGTTTGCCTCGTTGCCGGAAGTTATGTCGGCACGCGTATCCTGATCGCCGTGGACGCAGCCCCTTTCATCCTCGTGCTCGCCGGCACGCTGTTCGCCTACCTCAACCTCGACCGCTTGGGCAAGGCCGAAGTGCCCGCGGTGAAGCGGCATCCGCTCGCCGCAGGGCTTGTTTTCGGTTTTGTGGCTGGAGTTTTCGAGTCCACCGTCAACGTATCCGGACCGGTGCTGCTGGTTTATTTCATGCTGCTCGGGATTTCCCCCGTCGCCCTGGTGCAGACGCTCAATTTCTGTTTCCTCGGCGGCAAGCTCATGCAGGCGCTTACCTGGTCGACTTCCGGCGGAATCGGTTTTGCACAGTGGCTCTCCACGGCACCGTGGGCCCTGCTTGCCGCGACCACATTCTTCGCCGGGCAGCGGCTGCGCGGCGGCGTGAGCCCCGCTACCTACCTGGGCTGGTTGCGCAAATTCTTGTGGACGATGGTGGCTCTGCTCGCGTTCCAGTACATCCGCATGATGATCGAGAGGGCATAAAGACCATGGAACGCGCAGGCCTAACCGTGCTGGCGATTTCTTTCGCCCTGGCGCTGCCTGAATCGTCGCAGGCGCAGACGCTGCGGCGAAGCTGCGCGAATACGAAGAATTCATGAAGCTGCCTTCGGGAAAATGAATGCAGACCGGCGCGCGCGACCGGCGACTCATTTACGCCGCGAGCTTCCTGCGCGCGCTCGCGCACGGCCTTGCCGGGGTGCTGCTGGGCATTTACCTCGCCAAGCTCGGCCTGTCTTTGGCTGCGATCGGCGCCGTGCTTTCGGCCGGTATCGCGGGTGTGGCGGCGGCGACTTTCGTTGTTACTTTTTACGGTGACCGGCTGGGACGCAGGCGGACGCTGACAGCGTTTTCCGTGGTTACCGCCTGCGGCGGTCTGGCTGCCGCACTCTTCAGCGATCCGCTTCTTATCGGGGTGGCGGCGTTTGTCGGCATGCTGACCGGGATGGGCAAGGACCGCGGCGCCATGCTGGTGCTCGAGTCGGCCATTATTCCGTCCACCGTGGACGATGCCGGCCGCACGCGCGCCTTTGCGTGGTATTCGGTACTGCAGGACGTGGGCCAAGCGCTGGGCGGCCTGCTGGCGGCTTTGCCCGAACTGCTGAGTTCGGCCGGAGTTGCAGGCGAGACCGAATCGTTTCGTGCCGCAGTGATCGTATATGCGCTCCTTTGCGCGGCGAGCGTGCCGCTGTATGCGCGGCTTTCGGCGCGTACCGAATCACCTGCACGCACGAGCGCTCCGCGCATATCCGCGGCCAGCCGCTCGGTGCTGTGGAAGATCTCGGCGCTGTTTGCCGTAGATGGCGTCGGTGGTGGCCTTATCGGTTCGGCGCTGTTCTCGTTCTTTTTCTACCAGCAGTTCGGTGTCTCGGCGGCTGCGATCTCGGTGCTGTTTCTCTTGGGCAGGGCAATGAGCGCGGCCTCGCACCTGGGCGCGGCATGGCTTGCCGCGCGCATCGGACTCGTCAACACCATGGTTTTCACGCATATTCCGTCGAGCCTGCTGCTGGTGGCGATTCCGTTCGCCGGTAGCTATTGGATCGCAGCGGCCCTGTACCTTGCACGCGAAGGGTTGGCCGAAATGGATGTGCCGACGCGCCAGTCTTATGTCATGGCCATGGTTCGGCCGGCCGAGCGCACCTTTGCGGCCGGGGTGACGAGCTTGGCGCGCATGTGCGCCTGGGCGGTCGGGCCCGCGGTAGCGGGGTTCGCCATGCAGGCGGTTGCCCTGGCGACGCCGCTTTTCATCGCGGCCGGCATGAAGATAGGCTACGACCTGCTCCTTTGGGGTGCGTTCCGCAACCTGAAGCCGCCAGAGGAAAGTTAGACAGCCACTCATGACCGAAGAGTCAAATGATGGTGAAGGTTTGGTTTCTAAATGCGTCTCCCTCTTTTCGTGCAGTTGCACGCAACTGCACGAAAAGAGGGAGATTGATATAACGGCAAGAGCAGCACCGACCATTACGGTCGTGCGGGCTTAGTCCGGAGGCGCAACAATCATGTGGGAGCCTGCGTGGGACCTCTGGGCGCTGCTCGCCTTAGGGGCGTTTGCCTGGTTCTGGTACGACAGCCTGCGGGCGCGTGAGCGCGCCGTTGCGCTGGGCCGCACGGCATGCGAGCGCGACCGGCTGCAGTTCCTCGACGACACGGTCGAATGCGTGCGGACCCGGCCCGCGCGCGATGATCAGGGCCGCATGGTGCTGCGGCGCATCTACCGGTTCGAATTTTCCGACAACGGCAATAACCGGCGTCAGGGGGAAATCGTCATGCTCGGCACCCAGGTAGAATCCCTCACCATGGAGCCGTTTCTCTTACTGTAACTTACCGATAGCATGAGCCAGTGGACCGAAGGCAGGATCGTCGCGCACAAGCAATGGACCGAGCGCTTGTTCTCGCTCAGCGTCGAGGCCGAGGATATCCCCTATGAAGCGGGGCAGTTCATCAAGCTCGCGCTTCCCGCCGGGGACCAAATGCTGGCGCGCGCCTACTCGTTCGTAAATCCGCCGCATGAACGGCCCTACGAGTTCTATTACGTTACCCTGCCCGACGGGCCTTTGACCCAGCGGCTGTGCCGGCTTGCCGCCGGCGAGGCGTTGTTTCTCTCGCATCGCGCGGCCGGATTCCTGGTGCTCTCGGAGGTGCCCGATGCGGAGCACCTCTGGCTGCTTGCCACCGGAACCGGCATCGCGCCGTTTCTGTCCATCCTCGGCTCCGATACGCCGTGGCGGCGCTACAGGCGGGTGGTGCTGGTGCATGCGGTTCGCTTTGCCGCGGAGTTGACCTACCGCGACCTGATCGCGAGCTTGCGGGCCCGGCACGAAGGACGATTCGACGCCGTTTCGATCGTCAGCCGCGAGCGTGCCGAGGGCGCCCTCGCCGGTCGCATACCGCAGGCGATTCTCGATGGCAGGCTCGAGACCGCCGCCGGCATCGGCCTCTCGGCGCCCGGCTCGCAGGTGATGGTCTGCGGCAACCCGGCGATGGTCACCGATACGGTGCATGCGCTGGCGGAGCGCGGCATGAAGAAGCACCGGCGCCGCTCGCCCGGACAGATTACGGTGGAGAACTTCTGGTGACAGCGGTTCGCGCGCTGTTGGTTGCGTGTCTCGCGGCGCTGCTTGCATCCTGCAGCGCCGTGCGCCTGGCTTACAACAACGCCGAAGGCCTGATCCGTTTCGAGGCCGACGACTATTTCGACTTCGACGATGCGCAGGCGCTGGAATTTCGCGGGCGCTTGACGCGCTTGCACAACTGGCATCGCGAAGCCGAATTGCCGGCCTACGTGGGCTTGCTGGAGGCTGCGAGGACCAAGGCCACCTTGGGGGTGAAGAAGGCCGATGTCGTTTGGGCAATCGCCGCGCTGCGAAACCGCTACCATGTGGCGGCGGAAAGAGCGGTCGAGGAGGTCGCCCCGATCCTGGTCACTTTGCGCGACAGGCAGTTCAGGGTGCTGGAGAAGAAACTTGCCGAACGCAACAGGAAATTCGAGAAGGAATTTCTCTCGGGGGAGGAGCGCAAGCAGCACCGCGCCCGCACCAAGCGCACGTGGGAACGCTTTCACGACTGGATCGGCGATCTCTCCGACGAGCAGGAAGCTCGCATCGAGCGCTTCGTGCGCGAGCACGCGCGTCATACCGCATTGCGTTTCGAGGACCGCAAACATTGGCAGCGCGAAGCGGTCTCGCTCATGCGCCAGTACCGCAACCCCGCCGAACTCGCCCCGCGGCTGGCGGCGATCTTCACCCGCCCGGAAACGCGCCGTTCGGCTGAGTACTTGCGCGAGGCGGTCCGCTGGGAAGCGAATCTTGCCGATCTCATAGTCGATATCGATCGCACCCTCACCCTGGAGCAGCGCTCTCGTCTCATCAAGCGTATCGACAATTACGCCGACGACTTCCGCGCTCTTGCCGGCGAGGCCGCTCCGCCGCGAGCCACAGCGGCTAACTAGCAGGAAATTTGAATGAAGCAAGACGAAGGCTTCGCCGCCGGCGCTCGCGCGGCCCTGCCGGTGGTGCTCGGTTATCTCTCGATCGGTTTTGCCGCCGGTGTGGTTCAGCGCGCCGCCGGGCTCTCGGTGGCCGAAGTGGTGCTCATGTCCACGGTGCTCTACGCCGGATCGGCGCAGTTTGCCGCAGCGGGTATGATCGCGGCGGCAGCGCAGCCGGGCGCGGTGATCGCGACGGTGTTCTTCGTCAATCTGCGCCACCTGCTGCTCTCGGCGGCGCTCGCGCCTTTTTTTGCGCGCCTCCCCGCATGGAAGAACGCGCTGCTCGGCGCGCAACTCACCGACGAGACTTTCGTTGTCGCGTGGACGCGATTGCAGGGGGCGCGAAATGTTTCGCCCGCGTGGATGGCCGGACTGAACGTGTCGGCGTATTTGTCTTGGGCGCTGGCAACCGCGGCAGGCGCTTTGGCCGGAGATCTGGTCGCCGATACCCGATCCCTCGGTTTCGATTTTGCGTTGCCGGCGATGTTCGCAGCGCTGCTGGTGCTGCAACTGGCGTCACATTCGAGCCAAGCCCGCGCGCTCAGTGTCGCGGTGCTTTCCGCCGGCATCGCGGTGGGCACGGCGCTCGCGTTGCCGGGCCACTGGGGCATCATCGCCGCGACGCTTCTGGGCGCCACGCTGGGCTTGATCCTGGAACGATGGAAATCCGCGCCGAAGTCCTGCTGATCGTGCTCGGATCGGCCCTGGTCACACTGGTGCCGCGCGTGCTGCCCCTGGTTGTGCTGTCGCGCCTGGATCTGCCCGATTGGATGAAGGCCTGGCTCTCGTATGTACCGGTGTCGATCCTCGGTGCGCTGCTTGCAAGCGAATTATTCCTGCAAGGCTCTCGTCTGGCGCCGCTTGGGGGCAATCTTTCGCTCGCGGCCATCATCCCGGCGATCGCATTCGCGTGGGTCTACCGTTCCATCATCGGATCGGTGCTTGCCGGCGTTGCAGCGATGGCGCTGCTGCGCGCGTTCGCGTGATCGCCGCGACGGGGTCGGTGGTGAAATGTTACGAGTCACCTGACGCTGCCGGGGAGGAATTGGGTGTTGTTAGGTCTCGTGTTTTCGTGCAGTTGCATCGCAACTGCACGAAAACACGAGATTGATTAAAGGCAAGATCCGCCTCCTTGGTTCCGGGCTGTCCCGGCTTGGCAAACAAAAAGGCCGGGCATGCCCGGCCTTTTCCAACCTTTCACCGCGGAATCCCGCGGGTTCGACCTTACTTCAGATGCTTGCTGACCAACTTGGTCATCTCGAACATCGACACCTGCTTCTTGCCGCCGAAAACTTCCTTCAGCTTGTCGTCGGCGTTGATGTTGCGCTTGTTCTTGGTGTCCTGCAGTTTGTTCTTCTTGATGTAGGCCCAGATCTTCTTGGTTACTTCCGTGCGGGG
>JACQTO010000066.1 GCA_016210745.1 Betaproteobacteria bacterium | reverse complement strand
GCGCAGTTGCACGCAACTGCACGAAAAGGGGAGACGAATATAGAAGCCAAATCTTTACCAAATTTGTCAACAGTAGACTTATACGTGACTAATTGCCGCGCCAACGGGTTTACCCTAAGGAGGAGAATCATGAAACGCTTCCGTATCGCCGCCGCCGGACTTCTGTTGTTGCTGTGGGGGCAATTGGCCTTCAGCCAAGCCTACCCGAACAAACCGATCCGCCTGGTCGTTCCGACCTCGCCGGGTGGCGTCACCGATATTCTTGCCAGACTGGTCGCCCCCAAGCTTTCCGAAGGCATCGGTCAGACGGTGGTGGTGGAAAACCGGGTCGGCGCAGCCGGTGTGATCGGGGTGGATTCCGTCGCCCGGTCCGCTCCGGACGGGTATACGCTGCTCTGCGCGTTCGACAGTTTCACCATGAATCCTTTTCTTTTTAAAAACGTGAGCTACGACGTCGTTCGGGATTTCGCGCCCATTGCGTTGCTTGCGCGAACCCCCCTGGTACTGATCGCCACGCCCAAGCTGGATGTGAAGAATCTCGCTGATTTCGTTCGGCTTGCAAAGGCCAAGGGCAGCGCGCTTAACGCCGCCACTGCCGGGCCGGGCACTCCCAGCCGGTTGGCGCTGGATCTGGTCGCCTCCACCGTTGGAATCGATCCAACCCTGATCCATTACAAGGGCGGTGGGCCGGCGATGGCAGATATCCTGGGCGCCCAGGTCGACATCATGATGCCCACCCTGCCCTCGGCAATTACTTATATCAAATCCGGGAAAGTCGTGGCCTTGGCCGTAACGTCGGACAAGCGCCATCCGCTGGCGCCTGAAATTCCGACATTCGCCGAGTCCTACCCCGGTTTCGAAGTGCAGACCTGGGCCGGGATCCTGGCGCCCGTCGCCGTTCGCCGCGAAATCGTGATGCGGCTGAACGAAGAACTGCTGAAGACGCTGCAACTGCCGGATGTTCGCGAAAGCCTGGCCAAACGCGGATATGACGCCGTGGGAAGCTCTCCGGAAGCATTTGCCGGCTGGATTCGCGCGGAAACCGAAAAATGGGGCCGCGTCATCCGCGAGCGTGGCATCACCCTGGACTGAGCCCCCGAGGAGCTGTATTCAACGCCCGAAACGCCCGCGCGAAACGTTGACAGGTTCGCGCAAACTCACTCAAACTCACGCCGCACCGAGTTTGGATCGATTTCTTCGCCGACCTGGACCCGGTCGGTTGTGAATCGAGGTAGGCCGACCGCGGCCGGCCTACTCGCCAAAACCCCCTGGGTGATAAACAAGAAACCATCGGAGACAATTGAATGAAGTATTACAAAGACCTCAGAGAGTATCTCGACGTACTGCAATCGAACGGACAGCTGGTGCGAATAAAGAGAGAAATCAACAAGGACACCGAACTCTCGGCTCTGGTGAGATGGCAGCATCGCGGCCTCCCGGAAGAGCAGCGGAAGGCTTTCTTGTTTGAAAACGTCACCGATGCAAAAGGGAAAAAATACAACGGAACGGTTCTCGTCGGCGCGCACGCCGCATCGAGAAAAATCTACGCCCTCGCCATGGGGTGCAAACCGGACCAGATCATGGAGAGATGGGCGGAGGCTCAACTGCGCCCGTTGAAGCCCAAACTCGTCGCTTCCGGCCCCGCACAAGAGGAAATTCACATCGGGAAAAATCTTCTGGAACACGGAGGGCTCGAGGAATTCGCGATACCCATCTCCACGCCTGGTTTTGACAACGCTCCTTACTTCAGCGCAGCCAATTGGGTCTCGCGAGACCTCGATACCGGGATCATCAATGTGGGTAACTACAGAGGCATGGTCAAGGACAAGCTGAAGACCGGGATCGATTGCCGCATGCCTCAACACATGAGGCAGAACTGGGAGAAGTACCGGGCAAAGGGAATTCCGATGCCGGTGGCCGTCTTCATCGGCGCAACGCCCAACCTGGGAATGGTAGCCGTTACCAAGCTTCCGTACGGCAAGGACGAATTTGAAGTTGCCGGAGGCATCGCGGGAGAGCCTGTGGAAGTCGTGAAATGCAAAACCGTCGACCTCGAGGTGCCGGCAACCGCCGAGGTTGTTCTCGAGGGTGAAATTCCCGTCGACGCCATGGAGCGGGAGGGACCTTTTGGAGAATTTACCGGCTACATGGGGCTTCATACTGATAATCTGTTTTTCAACATCAAATGCATCACCCACAGGAAGAACCCCATCTGGAATACGTTTATCAGTCAATTTCCTCCAAGCGAAAGCAGCGTCATCAAGGGAGTGGGGACGGAGGCCGCCTACTACAAGCTTCTCAAATACGATCTGGGTATCCATGACCTCGTTGACGTCGGTCTGCATGGCGAAAGCGGAACGGCGCAGTTCTGTGTCATCAGCATCAAGAAGAAAGACAAGGCTGACCGCACGGTTCCCTGGAAAGCGCTCAATGGCGCGGTGGCCCTAGATCCGGGTTATCTGAAGTGGGTCATTGTGGTGGACGATGACATCGATCCGCATGATCCTGATTCGTACATCTGGGCCCTCTGCTGGCATATGCAGCCGGATCGAGACATTCGCATTACGCCCGGCAAATCCGCGCATCTGGATCCCTCGGCGGTACCGCCGGAGGAATATATCAAGCTGACAGGATATGCGCCGACCAGCTCCATCCTCATCGATGCCACGCGGAAATGGGACTATCCCCCCGTCTCTCTCCCGCGCAAAGACTTCATGGAGAAGGCCCGCAAGATCTGGGAGGAGGAAGGTCTGCCGGGCCTGCATCCAAAAGCACCCTGGCACGGATACTCTCTGGGGTGGTGGACCAAAGAAGATGAAGAAGAAGCCGAGCTCGCTCTCAAGGGCGAGCACTATAAGACCGGGGAAAAGCTGGCCAAGAAGCAGAAGAAGATCTAGTGAGCTGAGCACGTAGATTATTAATGGACAGGCGCTAATGCACCGCGTGCTCGTTGCCCGGCAGCGCCTCCTTCCCTGTGCCGCGGCGCTCCGCGCTGCCCTCACCGACGGCGAAGCCCAGATAAGGCTCCTGGTCTTCGCCGCCGGCTCGGCGCGGCACTTAATGGGGAGGAGGCGCTGCCGGGCAACGAGGACGCAGGCGGGGGATGAGCGCCTAAGTCATTGAGTGCACATATTCGCGTTGACGACCGCGATGCTATGCGAGCTACTCGCCAACCCGATCTAATTGATCTTAGGAGGAGGAAGACTTCATGCACATCTTGCGCCGATTCTGCACCCTGATTTATTTTGTATCGCTGGGAACCGCATGCCTGTTCACTGCCGGCGCGGTCGCCCAAGGTTTTCCGACGAAGCCAATTCGATTGATCGTGCCCAACGCGCCCGGCGGCGCCACCGATGTCGCCGCACGACTGGTGGGCCCCAAGCTCTCCGAGCTGCTCGGCCAACCGGTCGTGATCGAGAATCGCGCGGGAGCGGGCGCCGTGACCGGGACCAATTATGCCGCGCAGGCGGCTCCGGACGGCCATACGCTGGTGATGGTGTTCGACAGCTTCACCATGAATCCTTATCTGTACAAGAACGTCCAATACGATCCGGTCAAGGACTTCTTGCCGATCACGCTGGTGGTGCGCAACCCCCAACTCCTGGTCGCGCACCCTTCGGCGGGCGCGAAGAATCTGCAGGACTTCCTCCGGATCGTACGCGACAAGGGATCGGGTTTTAATTTCGCGACAGCCGGTGCGGGCACCTCGAGCGGGCTGTCGCTCGAGTTGTTCAAGTCGATGGCGAAAGTCGAACCGACCGCAATCCATTACAAGGGCGGAGCGCCCGCTGTCAGCGACCTGCTCGGCGGGCAGGTGTCCGCCACCATCATCACCGCGGGCGTCGTGATCCAGCATGTGCGTGCAGGCAAACTGGTGCCTATCGCCATCACCTCGGCAAAACGCAGCCCTGCCCTGCCCTCCGTGCAAACCTTGTCCGAGGAACTGCCCGGTTTCGAAGCGCAGTCATGGATCGGGATGCTCGCCCCCGCCGGTACGCCGCGCCCGATCGTCGAACGGCTGCACGCCGCCACCGAAAAGGTTCTGGCCGCGCAGGATGTGCGCGAAAAATTCGAACGTCAGATGGCCGAAGTGGTCGCCGGACCGCCCGACCAGTTCGCCGCCTGGATCAAGACAGAATCGGCGCGGTGGGGCGCCCTGATTCGCGAGCGCAACATCCGTCTGGATTGAAATAGCGCCGCGAACGGAACAGTTCGCTCGGATTTTGATAAAATAGCCTGCGAAGAGGCAGGCCCCGCCTTTCCTACGATCTTCGCAGGCGGATCAGAGGGCAGACATGACGGCTGCTCCTTCCGTTATCTGCCTGCCCTCAGATCAAATTCACACTGGATACAGACCAAGATAGGACTCGAATGAACAAGCCCACGAATCGCAGTTCAGTCATGCCCGATGCAACCAGCCTGCGCTCCGCCATCGAGTGGATGCGCGCCGAAGGCCTGCTCGTCGAGACGGAAAAAGAGGTCAATCCCGACCTCGAGATAGCCGGCCTGCAAAAGCATTTCGACGGCAGCCTGCCGATGCTGTTCAATCACGTGAAGGGCTACCCGCACGCGCGTGCGATCACGAACCTTTTTGCCGATGGCGCCGTCTTCGACCGGATGTTCGGTTTTGCCAACCCCACCGAGCGCACCCGCAAGATCGCCAAGGCAATCAACAACCCGCTCAAGCCGATCGTGATCGACCAGAAGGACGCGCCGGTCCAGGAACACGTCATCACCGAAAATATCGACGTCAACAAATGGATCGTCGCCATCAGGCACACCGAGCTGGAAAAGGAATTGACCATTGGATCCGGCATCCGCTGCCTCACGGGAAAGACTTTCGCCGGCGGCAGCGACCTGGGATATAACCGCATGAATTTCCGCTGGGGCGACGTCGGCACGTTCCAGATTTCTCCCGGATCGCACATGTGGCAGGTGTTCACCGAGCACTACAGGGAAGAGAGAATTCCGCTGACCATGTGCTTCGGCGTCCCGCCGGCGTGCACACTGCTTGGCGGCGCAGGGTTCGACTATGTCATCCTGCCCATGGGCTGCGACGAAGTCGGCGTGGCCGGAGCTATCCAGGGCTCGCCTGTGCGGCTGGTCAAAGCGCGCACGGTCGACGCCTATGCGCTTGCCGATTCCGAATACGTGCTGGAGGGCTACCTCGTCCCCAGGGACAAGCGCTACGAGACCGCGGAGGCCGAGCAGCTCGGAGTGCAGGGCAAGACCTTTTTCCATCCCGAATGGTCCGGCTACCAGGGCAAAGCCTACAAGGCGCCCACCTTCCACGTCACCGCCATCACCATGAGGAAACCGGCGTCGCGGCCGATCATTTTCCCGTTGGCGGTGCACACGATGGACGAGTTGAATATCGACACCACGGTGCGCGAAGCGGCCATCTTCGAATTGTGCGAGCGGATGCAGCCCGGGATCATCCGGGATGTGCACATTCCCTACTCGATGACCGACTGGGGCGGCTGCATCATCCAGGTGAAAAAACGCAGCAAGATCGAAGAAGGCTGGCAGAGGAATTTCCTCGGAGCGATCCTTTCCTGCTCGCAGGGAATGCGTCTGGCGATCGCCGTCAGCGAAGACGTCGACATCTATTCGACCGACGACATCCTGTGGTGCCTGACCACGCGGGTGAATCCCAAGACCGATATCCTGAATCCCATTCCGGGCGGACGCGGCCAGACGTTCATGCCCTCGGAGCGCATGACCGCCGGCGAAAAGGAGTGGACCGCTTCGAATACCAACTTCGAGGGCGGGATGGGGATCGACGCGACGGTGCCTTACGGCTACGAGCAGGATTTTCACCGTCCCGTGTATCCGATAGACCGCGTGAAACCGGAAGACTTCTTCGATAAGAAACAGATTGCACAGATGAAGTCGCGAATGGAAGGTTGGGTAATGTCGCTTGCGCGCACCGGACGCTAGAGGAACAGACAGAGGTCGGACTGCGCTCGAGCCGATCTCGTGACTACAGCAGACGAAGGAATACTTCCGTGAACGTTGCTGTCGACAAATCGCTCGCGCAGGACCGTTATGTCGGCCAGTCGGTCGAACGTACCGAGGACGCAACGCTTCTCACCGGCTCGGCCCGGTTCGGCGATGACATGCCGATGCTCGGGTGCACGCTTTACGCCGCCATCCTGCGCTCGCCGCATGCGCACGCCGAGATCCTTTCCATCGACACATCGAAGGCGCTCGGGCGCCCCGGCGTCGCAGCGGTCCTGATCGGCAAAGAAGTCAAGGCGCTGTCCGAGCCTTTTCTCGTCGGGGTAAAAGCGCCGATCGACGATTGGTCGCTGGCGGTCGATCGAGTGCGCTATGTGGGCGAACCTGTCGCCGTGGTGGTCGCGAGCGACCGCTACAAAGCCGAAGACGCGCTCGATGCGATCGAGGTGAATTACCGGCCGCTGCCGGTCGTGGTCGATGCGCATAAGGCAATGGCGCCCGAGGCAACGCTCCTGCACCCCGCCTGCAAGACCAACGTGGTCCACGACCGCTCCTTCCGCTACGGCGATCCCGAAGCCGCATTCGCGCGAGCTCCGCACAAGATCTCGCTCGAGGTCGAATATCCGCGGGTGCTGTGCGCTCCGATGGAAGGCTATGTCGTGGTGGCCGAATACAACGGCGCCGAGGACAGCTTCGAGGTGATGGCCAATTTTCAGGGGCCGTTCTCGGTGCTCACCGTGGTGCCGCGCGCCCTGCGTGTTCCGAGCAACAAGTTCCGCCTGCGCACCCCGCCCAATTCGGGAGGCAGCTTCGGCTCCAAGCTGGCCACT
>JACQTO010000062.1 GCA_016210745.1 Betaproteobacteria bacterium | reverse complement strand
CTTTTCCAGTTCTCTGAAGAATTTCTGCAGATCCTGCCCGGCGCTGAAATTGCCGCCCGCCCCGGTGATCACTACGACCTTGACATTGGGGTCGAACTCAAGCCGCGGCAACGCGTCGTCCATGTCGAAATGCAGGTCCGGACTCATCGCATTGCGCTTCTCCGGACGGTTGAGCATCACCCAGGCGATCCCGTCCTTGATTTCGATCTTTATGTTCTCGTAATTGTAATCGGCCATTTCTTATCCACTCCTTGCGTTATCGGAAATTCAGGTTTTCTCGAAGAGCCAAAAAAAAGACCCCCCAGAAGAGGTCGTCGGTACGCGGCGGTGACTCGTCGCAAGTCACCAGCCTCGGGTTCGGAAATTGTTGCTGATATATAGTGTAACTTGTTTCGCTGATTCATTGATCGATGGCATCGACTCTCCCGGCTTCCAACCAGTCGCCTGCATAATGCGTCCGGTCCATCGATGCGCAGCGCCAAGCTCTTCGTTCACCACGCTACGGGGTATCGCCTTGAAAGTAATAGACCTCCACTCGCATTACAGCACCCAGCGGGGCTATCTTTTTCAGACCGCCGAGGAGATCGCGCTGCAGGAGAAGACGTGGGGCCACCGCACCACCTATCGCACCGATGAGGAAATGGTGCAGGACTTCCGCAACGCCGGCGCGGCCGTGTTCTTGGACTTCGGATTCACGCTGCGAAAGTCGGTCACCCTGGCGCAGATGCGTGAGCTGCATGATTACGCCGGTCAACTCATCAAGACCTATCCGGACGTCATACTCGGAGGGTGGGTGTCGATGGATCCCCGCCACGGCGAAGCCGGGCTGCGGGAATACGAGCGCTGCCTTCGGGACTTGAAGATGGTCGGACTGCTGATGAATCCGGCCATGATCAATGTCGCCCCCACCGACCCCTCGTACGAACCGTTCTACAAGGTCAGTGCAAAAGCCAAGGCTCCCGTACTCATCGCCGTCGGCTACACGGTCGAAGGCGCGGGTCTGCCGGGCGGAGCGGGAAACATCCTCGAATACAACCACCCCCGGTACGTCGACGAGGTCGCGGCCAAACATCCGGATCTCACCATAATCGCGGGCCGTCAGGCGTGGCCCTGGGTCAACGAAATGATCGCGGTCCTGCTGCACAAGCCGAATGTATGGCAGGAACTTCACGGTTGGTCGCCGAAATACTTTACCCCGGAGCTCAAGCGGGAAATCGCCCACCGATTGAAGGACAAGATGCTTTTTGCCGCAGACTATCCGCTATTGGGCTACGAGCGTCTTTTTCGGGACTGGGAATCCGAGGGCTACTCCCAAGAAATCCTGCAGCGTGTCTATCATCAGAACGCCCGGGCGCTTTTCCGCGGCCTGGGACGTGACCTCGGTGTCTAGAAAGGACCATGACAAAACACCTTGAAAGTCTCCGGCGGACGTTGAAGTGGCTCGAAGATCGCGGTGACCTGATTCGCATCGATGACGTCGTCGATCCCCGTTTTGAAATCAGCGGGCTGATCAAGGAACTGGACAATGGTCTGCCGCTCTTGTTCAGCAGCGTCAAGAACTACCCGGGCAAGCGCGTGACCGCGGGACTGTTTTCACGTCTGGACAGACTGGCCGACATGTTTGGCGCCTCGGATGCCGGCGTGGGGCTGAAGCAGTGTGGAATCCGCGCTGCGAGGAATCCTGTTTCCTCGATAGTCGTCAGTAACGCACCGGCCCAGGAGATCGTGCATGACAAGAACATCAATGTTCTCGATAACATACCGATAACGACACACACGGCAACCGACCCCGGGCCGATTCTTTCCGGTGGCGTCATACTGCTGCACGGACCCGGGGGCGGAACAGACATCAGCTACAAACGCATCCATTTCCAGGGACCCGACTGGGCGAGCATGTTTCATGTGCCGGGAACACATTCCCAGCAAATCGTGGCGCATTATGCAGCCCGCAAGCTTCCAGTGCCTCTCACGATCAACCTCAGTCCGCCGCCCGCCGTATTGGTGGTCGCAGCTGGCGGCCTGATTCAGGATCTGCTGCCCCTCGAGGCGGACGAACTCGGCATTGCAGGGGGATTGGGTGGAGCCGCCGTGGAGATCTGCCAGGCGAAGACCGTCGATGCCTATTGCATCGCCGAATCGGAGTGGGTGATCGAAGGCTATATCGATACGGCACAGAACGTCCCGGAAAGCTCCCCGGCCGCAAATCCATCGGCAATCTTCTTTCCCGAGTATCACGGCTACCTTGGCAGGACCGAAACGACATACAAGTTTCAGGCAACGGCGATCACCTGTCGGAGCGACAACCCGATCTATTACGCGCCGCTGGCGCACTCCTTCGAATCGCCGAACATGCAAGTCGTCACTAATCGCGCGCTGCAGCTCGCCTGGCTGCAGGACCGATGGCCGGAGTTGATTCGCGACATCAATTCCTTGCCCGGAATGAAGGGCCGCTTCGGCATGGTGGTCCAGGTGGACAAGCGCGACCACCACGATGACGCTTCGGTCAGGGAAATTATGGAGAGCATTTTTGGTCGTCTTGGCGCACTCAGAATCGCGATCGTTGTGGACGACGACGTCGATATCTACGACAGCAACGAGGTGCTATGGGCATTGGCAACGCGCATGAACGCCGAGCGCGACATGCTGCAGCTCCCGCCTGCTGCCGGCTCTGTCGGGCCCCGCAAGGAATCCGTCGGTCCATTCGCCGCCTTCGCGAGGCTCGGATTCGACGCAACGATACCGTTCCGTCACCGCCGCGAATTTGATCGCGGCCAATATCCGAAGGTAAGGGCGGAAAAGTGGCTGACTCCGGAACAGCTGGCGAAGGTCAGGTCAGTGCAGTCCGACTATGCGCGCCTCCTGGCGAGGATTCATGCCTGATCAGGCGGCCATCGCCCCGCCGCGTGGATTCGCGCCGACCGCCGTCACGGCGGCAGATTGCCCAGGTACTGGTTTCGCCGGCTATCCCAGGTTTCCGGCGTAAGCCCCTGCTCCTTGAGCTTCGCTTTCTGGATCTTCTGGGTGCCCGTCCTCGGCAGTTCCGATCTGAATTGGAGATAGCGCGGCACCATGTACTTGGCCATCCGCTCGCGGCAGAAAGCGATGATTTCGGCCGGAGTCACCGACGCGTCGGGTTTCAGGCGCAGATCGGCCTTGATCTCGTCCTCGCCCAGTTCCCCAGCGACCGAGAACACGGCCGACTCCAACACCGCCGGATGGCTGTCCACTACAGCTTCGACCTCCTGGGCGGAGACGTTTTCCCCGCCGATGCGCATGGCGTCCTTGCCACGCCCGGTGAAATAGAACCATCCGTCCTCATCGACATGGCCCATGTCGCCATTGTGCATCCATAAGTTGGCTGTGGCCTTCAGGGTCTCGTCGGGCATGCGGTAATAGCCGACCATTTGTGTGTAGGGCAGCCGGGGACGGCTGACGATGAACCCTGTTGCGCCAGGAGGAAGTCGATTGTCGTTCTCGTCGACGATCGCCACTTCGAAATCCTCGGTAGCGCGGCCGCTGACTTTGCGGTTTGGGACGCTCGCCCCGGCTCCCGGGCAGGCGATGATCAGGTTGGTTTCGGTGGAGCCGAAGCTGTTCAGGAATTTCACGTTGAAACGCCGCTCGAATGCCGCCCAGATGTTCGGGTCGATGCCCATGCCGAACATCACCCGCAGCGGGTTATCGGCATCGTCCGGTCTTTCGGGCTGCTTCATCAGCGCCGCGGGAATGGTCATCACCGACCAGGATGCGGTGACGCCGTGGCGGCGGATGTCGTCCCAGAAGCCGCTCGCGCTGAATCGTTCGGCGATCACGGCGCTTGCGCCCGCCACCAGCGCCGGCAGCACCGCCATATACTGGGATACGCCGTGATAATACGGAAAAGCGCTGTAGAACACGTCCTGCGGAGTCAAGTCGGCGAGCTTCGCGATCAGACTCGCCAAGTGCAAGTTGTGACGGTGCGCGAGCATCACACCCTTGGAAACTCCGGTCGTCCCGGAGGTGTAAAAAATCGCCGATAGGTCGTGGCTGGTCATGTCGACCTCCGGCGGCTGCGGCGGCGCCTGGATGAGACGCTCGAATTCGAAAGTATTCTCTATCACGAGCCTTGGCGCGCGCTTGCACTCGCCCGTCACGGCCTCGATGCGCGGCAGGAATTGCCCGGTGGTGACCAGCAGCTCCGGCATCGCGTTGTCGAGAAAATGCGCAAGCAGCGGGCCCTGCGCCTCGGTATTGAGCGGTACCTGAACCATGCCCGCGCGAGCGATCCCGAACTGGAGAAAAACATACTCCGCGCAATTGGGCAGGAGTACCGCGATCAGGCTTCCCTTGCGACAGCCGAGGTCGTGCAATCCTCGCGCGATCCTGCTTGCGATGGTGTCGATTTCGCCATAGGAGTAGCTTCGCTCCCTGAAATGGATGAAGGTCCGTTCTGGATGGCGCGCTGCGCGATCGGCGAGCGTCGCGCCGACGGTTTGATCTCCGAGGGAGGCGGAAATCATCGCTCAGTATTGTCGAGCGAGCAGCCGGCCATAGCCGGTGAGCGGCTCATCGACTCCCAGGGTAACCAGTGTCTTCCAAAGCACGGCCGAATGCGCGGTGACCACCGGCGCCTTCAGTTCTTTCTCCAGGCGATCGGCGATGGGCATGGCGTTAAAGGCGGCGCATCCCACGAAAAGGCCGTCGGCGTCGGCGTTCCAGTTGCGGCGGCAGAATTCGTAGATCTGCGCACTCGGCACCTGGCCGAATTCGAAGCCGTCGGTGATTCCCATGCCGTGGATGCCGAGCACCTCGAAGCCGTTGTCTTCGAATAGCTTGCGCTCCATCCGGTCGTGCTCCTCCGGATAAGGTCCGGTGATCACGAGTTTGCGCATCTTCAGGACCTTCAATGCCTCGAATGCCGAGAGCAACGCCGAGACTACCGGCACGCCGTGGCGCTCTTCCACCTCGCGGCAGAAGCGCCGCTCCGCCTCCAGGCCGCGCACCAGCCCTCCGGTAACGCAGAGGTAAGCGATGCACTGGACCCGCGCACACTTCAGCTCGCCTAACGCCCGCTCGACCTGGCTTTCGGTCTCGGCGATGGCCTCCGGACCGGCGCCCGTGTTCAGCAGCCGCGAGGTGTGAAACGAGATGCCCCGCGGCGCTGCCGCATAGAAAAGCGGCTCGCTGACGGTCTGCGTCGCCGGCATGATCAGACCCACGCGTCCTCGCCAGCCAAAACCCTTTTTCAAGTCTTTCATTCAGTACTCAACTATTCAGTTATCGAGTTTGGCTCTGGTTTCGATGATGTGCGCCGACATTTTCGCAATTGTTCCGCAAATGTAACCAATTGTAGCGGAACCCATAAGCAATCATCGGAAGGATCTACAATTCCGTCGCGCCGGAAGAATCTCAGCGCGCACGTCGGATAATTCCACGCGGAGGAGAAGCCAGCGTTAGTTGTTCGTACTGAATGTTATGATCACTTTTTAGCTGGTTCTACAGCGTCTGATTCTATGAGGGCATTCTGTAATGGGTAAGGCCAAGGAAGCACTGAAAGAAGCCGTCCCGCGAATGAACGCCAATCCCAAAGCGCGCGAGATCATCCAGGTGTTGCCGCGTGTAATCGCCTTTGACCTCGAAGGCGAAGGAGAGCCCTTCGCACTCGCGGTCAAAGATGACGATACGGTATGCCTGAGCGACGAAACACGCGATTCCGAGATTGTGGTGAGCGGAAATGCCGCCGAGTTCGCCAAGATAATAAACCGTGAGGGCGAGGTGACCCATGCCGTCGCGGAGGGCAAGATCTGGGTCAGCAAGGGAAAACTCTCCAGGATGATATTGCTGGACCGCCTGCTCAATCTGTCACGAAAGCGCTGAGCTGGAGAGTCTATGGAGAAAGTGGCAATTGTCGGTGTAGGCACCCTGCCCTGGAAGTCCCGCTATCAAGACAGGACGGCCCGGGCCCTCGCCTTTGATGCCACGCGAAAGGCGCTCGCCGATGCGGGGCTCGCAAAGTCCGATATCGATGGCATGGTCTACTCGATCTACTGCGACACTATGCTGATGCAGCAGCACCCCGGGATGATGGTGCAGGATTATCTCGGGCTTGGCGGCCGCCCGAGCCTGCGCGTCACGGGCGGCGCCGCAACCGGCGGTTACAACCTGTACGCTGCATTTACCCAGGTGGCCTCCGGCCTCGCCGATGTCCTGCTCCTGGTGGCGGTCCAAAAGGGACAGGATTTCTACAGCTTCGCCACCGGCTCGCGCGGCGACGGCCTGCAAAAGGGTTTCGCCATATCCTTCGATACCATGTGGTTGACCGAATTGATCGCCGGCGTACCCGCCTTTCACACGCTTCGTTTCCGCCAACCCCACTTCAACCAATATGGCGGTCCGACCCGCGAGCAGGTAGCTGCGTTTTCCTCGATGTGCCACCACAACGGCGCGCAGAATCCGGAGTCTCAGCTTCGGGTCGAAGTCACCCCAGAAGAGGTGATGAATTCGCGCATCGTGGCTTGGCCGACCACGATGCTCGAGTGCTGCCTCTACAGCGACTGCGCCTGCGCGCTGATACTCGCTTCCGAAAAGCGCGCACGCGAGATCTGCGACAAACCGGTCTGGATAAGCGGCATCTCGGTGTCCAGCCACCCTTCCGGAAAACTGCTTCCGGATACCGTGGGACGCCTCATCGGCGTCAATGTCGCGGCACAGCGGGCCTACGACATGGCAGGCGTGCGAAATCCCGCCTCGGAGCTGGACCTGCTCGAGATCAACGACCTGACATCGGCCACCGGGCTGATCTCGCTAGAGGAACTCGGCCTGTGCGAATTGGGCCAGAGCGGGCCTCTGGCCGAAGACGGTTCTCTCGCAAAGGAAGGCAAGCACCCCGTCAATCCCTCGGGCGGGCGCGTCGGCTGCGGCCATGTGGCGGGGGTCTCGGCCATATATTCCGCGGCACAGGTGACCAAACAGCTGCAGGAGCGAGCCGGGCCTACCCAGGTTCGGATCCGAAGCGGACGCGGACTGGTGGAGTCGATCGATGGCTATGGCGGCCTAGCAGGTGTCGCCGTTCTGGAACGATAGGCGGAGAGCGATGCGCAAAGCGGCGATTATCGGAACCGGCACCCTGCCCTGGCGTTCCCGGTATCTGAACCTGACGGATCGCGGGCTGGCATATACGTCGGTCAAGCTTGCGTTGGAAGATGCGGGGATCACGAAAGATAGGGTGGATTCGGTGATCTACTCCATCTTTTCGGAAACGGTTCTTCGGCAGCAAATCCCCGCCGAGCCGATGCAGGATACGCTCGGCTTCGACAATAAGAGAACCCTGCGCATCGAGGCGGGAAATGCCACCGGTCTCTATGCGCTCTACGCGGCCTACGCCGAAGTGGCCTCGGGCATGTCCGACATCGTTCTCGTGGTCGGCATCCAGAAGGGGCAGGACCTGTACTGCTACGAGACACATTCCCGTGGCGACGGCTTTGTGCGCGGCAGCGCCCAGGCTTGCGACACCATGCTTTTGCTGCCAGTCTGCGCCTCCATCCCGGCGTATCTGACCACCACGCTGTGGCTGCCGCATCTGAAGAAATATGGCGGGCCCACGCCGGAACAGGCAGCCCGGTTCTCATCCATGTGCCATCGCAATGCGGCCGACAACCCGGAGGCACAGCTCCAGCAGGCGGTAAGCCCCGAGGAAGTTATGGCGTCTCGAATCATCGCCTGGCCCACGACAATGCTCCAGTGCTGCCTGTACAGCGACGCCTCGGCGTCGCTTGTCATCGCCTCCGAGAAAGTGGCAGCGCAGCTATCGGAGAATCCGGTCTGGATAAGCGGCATCGCCGTGTCGAGCTATCCTTCGACCCAGCTCATGCCGGAAACCGTCGGCCGCATCATGGGGCTCAACATCGCATCGAAGAAAGCCTACCAGATGGCGGGCATCGCGAACCCGGTGCGGCAGCTTGATCTCTGCGAGACCTACGATCTGATATCCGCCGGCGGTGTGATCTCGCTTGAAGAACTCGGGCTATGCGAGCTCGGCCAGGGCGGCAGATTGGTGGACGAGGGCGTTTTCGAAACGCAAGGGCAACTGCCGGTGAACGTTTCCGGGGGGCGTGTCGCCTGCGGCCACGTAGGCGGCGTTTCCGATATCTATTCCTCGGCCTATGTCGCGAACCAGCTCCGGGGCCGCGCTAATGGCGCCCAGGTGAAAGTTGAACACGGTCGCGGGATGGTGGCATCACACGATGAGTTCGCCGGTTTCTCCGGCGCCATGGTATTAGAGTCGCAGCGGAGGCAATAAATGGCGGCAAGCGGCAAGGAGTCCCAATACCTCGAGGTCCCCTATATCTACACTTCGGGGGAATATCTGTACACCTGCGGCGAGCTGAGCGAGTTCTTTCGCGCCATAAAGGACGAGAAGCGCCTCCTAGGGGCGAAATGCCCTGCGTGCAGCAAAGTGTGGATGCCCGCCCGCGGCTACTGCCCGGACTGCTACGAAGCGGTTTCGTGGGTGCCGTTGAGCGGCGAGGGCAGGATCGTGGCCCACAGCTACTGCTACTATCCCGGCATGACCGGTGATCTGGTGAAGTTTCTCGACCTGCCGTACGTCCAGGCGATGGTCCACCTGGACGGCACCGATTCCTATCTCATGAGCGCCATTGCGGTACACGAACAGCGCATGGGGACGATGAAAGACGGAATGCGCGTGCGCGCCGTGTTCCGGGAGGAGCGCAAGGGAACCATCGCCGATTTCTACTTCGAGGTGGTTGGGGAAGCACAGGGTGGCAACCGCTCCGGCGAAGAATCCGGCGTTGTATAACTCTCGTGTTTTCGTTCAGTTGCAACTGCGCAACTGAACGAAAACACGAGATTGATGAAAAACAAAGCGCCAGTCCCCGCTATGCCGGCCTAGGGAGGATACACGTGGATTTTGAATTCTCCGAAGAGCAGCGCATGCTGCGCGAGAGCGTGCGCAAGATGATGGCCAAGTCCGCGACGCCCGAGTACATCCGGCGCCTTGATCACGAACAGGCGTTCCCGGACGAGTTGTACGCGGAATGGGTCAAGATGGGATTGTTCCGGATGCCCTTTCCGGAGGAATACGGCGGCCTGGGCGGCAGCGTGATCGACATGGTGATCATCGCCGAGGAGCTGTCCTACAAGAGCTTCGACCTGTTCAGCGCCTTCGGCAGCCCGATATTCTGCGGCTTGAACGTCCTCCGGAAAGGCACCGAGGAGCAGAAGCGCCACTGGCTGCCGAAGTTGCTTTCCGGCGAGGTGAAGTTCTCGGTTTCGATGTCCGAGCCGGAGGCAGGCTGCGACATCGGTGCGATGCGCACCAGCGCCCGGCGCGATGGCGATGGCTGGGTGATTAACGGCCAGAAGCTCTGGGCCACCGGCGCCGGCGCCAAAAACAACGTCATCAACGTCTACGTCAAGACCGACACCAAGGCGCATTACCGCCAGGGCATGTCGCTATTCCTGGTGGATAACAACGCGCCCGGCGTGCAACTGCGCAAACTCGACATGCTCGGCAGGCGCTGTACCGGCACCTACGAAATTTTCCTCAACGATGTGCGCGTGCCGCACGAGCGGCTGATCGGCGGCGAGAACAACGGCTGGCAAGTAGTGCTTTCGGGGTTGCAAGTTGAGCGCATCACCTCGACCTCCGGATATATCGGCGGCATGCAGGCAATCCTGGACCTCGCACTACAGTACGCCAAGGACCGCAAGCAGTTCGGTCGGCCGATCGGAAGCAACCAGGTCATCGCGCACATGCTCGCCGACATGCAGACCGAACTCGAGGCCTCGCGCCTCATGATGTGGCGCGCCGCATGGATGCTGGCAACCGGCAAGGACGCGCTGAAGGAGATATCGATGGCGAAGGTATTCGCCTCGGAAACCTACGTCAAGCTGGCCAACATGGGCATGCAAATCCTCGGCGCCTACGGCTACAACATGGAATTCGACATGCAGCGTTACTTTCGCGACGCACGCAGCACGACTATCGGTGCCGGAACTTCGCAGATGCAAAGAAACCTCATCGCCGGCCTGATGGGACTGAAGGTCCAACCCTAAGCCGAGCCAGACAGACGCCGCGGGCCCGGCCAAGGAAGCTCTGCGTCGCCTCCTACTCCGGTTTGACGTCGGCCGCCTTGACCATCTCTGCGGTGACCCCCACGTCGGCGCGAATTGCAGCGGCAAATTCGGCCGGTGTATTAGCGACCAGATTCAGGCCGTGCGGATTGATGTACTTCTCGACGAACTCCGGCCGCTTGACCGTGGCAGTCGCGTCGCGGTGCAGGCGCTCCACGAGTTGGGCACTGGCGCCGCCGGGCGCGAAAAGCCCGAACCAGACGCCCAAGGCGACATAGGGATAACCCGCTTCGGCCAAGGTCGGCACGTCCGGAAAGACGTTCGAGCGGCGCTTTCCACCGATCGCGAGCGGCTTGACCTTGCCGGCCTTTATCATCCCGCCCGCCGCCGCTGCGCTCGCTCCCGAAACCTGTACTTCGCCTGAAACCACCGCGGTAATCGCCGGAGCGATTCCTTTATAGGTTACATGGAGAAACTTCACGCCCTCGCGCTTAGCGATTGCTTCAAACATCAGATGCTGCGACGTACCAATGCCGGAAGAAGCGTAGGCGATCTTGCCCGGGGCGCGCCGGGCCGACTCAACGAGTTCACGGAACGTGTTGGCCTGAACCGACGGATTCACGATCACGAATAGTCCACTCTCCGCAATCATGGTGATCGGCGCCAGGCTCTTCTCCGGGTCGTAGGGCAGTTTCTTGTATAGGAACCTGTTGCCTACCACCGTAGGGTCGATGGTCAGCAGCAGAGTGTGGCCGTCGGGTGGCGCCGCGGCGACCCGCTCAGTGGCAATGATCGAGCCTGCGCCGGTCACGTTCTCGACCACTACCGGTTGGCCCCAGAGGTTGCTCAATCCGAATGCAAGCGCGCGTGCGAGCACGTCCACACTACCACCAGCCGAATAGGGAACTATGATACGCACCGTTTTCGATGGGAACTGTTGCGCGAGCGTCGGCCCCGCAGCAAAAAGGCATGACATCGCAGCCAACAGCGAGGCAAAAAAAACGCGGCGCATCATTATTCCTCCTCCAGTGTAAATAATGGCAGCTAGCTGAATAAGCGAAATCACTGCTTCTGTCAAGCTACAACCAGATTGTTTCTTCGATCGCTTTCAGTGTGTTAAGTGTTTGGCTGAACGTCTAGACTGAGCCGAGCGCAATCCCGACAGAATCGCTCTAGAACGTCCGCCATCGATCCCCTGGAATCATCGTTTGGAGATTCGCCAGCCTTGACGCGTTGGCGTCGAAAGCCCCATGACTTGGCCGAGTTGAGACGCGATTCAGCAGGGCCTTTGCTTCAAACAATCATCGATATCGGGGAGGCAGTTGATGCACGGAAAAGCACTGGTGGTGGATCTCACTACCAAGAAAACTTACGCGTAGGAAATTCCACAAAAGTACTACGAGCAATATATCGGCGGGCGCGGGCTCGGAGGAAGACTCCTGCACGACCTAGTGGATCCGAAGGTGGATCCGCTTGGATCGGAAAATGTGCTGATGTTCGTTGCCGGACCGTTGACTGTCACACGCGCTTTCTGCACGTCGAAGTCAGTCATCGTCACCAAGTCGCCGCTTACCGGGATTTGCCTCTATACAGTCTCGAGCGGGCAGTTCTGCCACAACTTGGACAAGTGCGGTTACGACGCGCTGATCAAGACTGGTTTTCCGAGAACCGAAACGCCTCAGCGTCTGGGAATTGAACTGCGCCCCTAGGCGATGCGGAACAAAGGTGCCTTCGCGGGGTTGCCCAGTACCTGGCGATCCCACAGCCTCTTTGCTCCGCAGTGAGCCCGGGTCAAACTGGCGTTTTCAGGGGGGAATATACTTTCCGCGCGCAATCGAGCGCCCGCGAACTAGATCGCGCGCTCTCGACATGTTGTATTCATCGAACGTTCGTGCTATTATTCTGGCGTGAGTAAAGGTGAACACACCAGGGCATTGATTCTCGACCAGGCAGTTTGGCTCGCCAGCTCGGTCGGGATCGAGGGATTATCGATCGGGTCGCTCGCTTTGCAGCTGGGGCTGTCCAAGAGCGGCTTGTTCGCGCACTTCGGGTCGAGGCAGGCTCTACAGCTTGCGACGCTGAAGCGGGCGCAGGAACTGTTCCACGCGCGAGTGTTCCGACCCGCCCTGGCAGCGCAGCGCGGTCTGCCGCGGCTCAGGGCGCTGTTCCAGAACTGGTTCGACTGGCTTGAGGATTCACGCCGGCCGGGCGGTTGCGTGATACTCGCGGCCACTTACGAGTTCGACAATCAGCCTGGCCCGATCCACGACCTGCTCGCGGCGACCCAACGAGAATTGCGCGGCGGAATCGCAAAAGGCGTCCGGATGGCAATCGAGGCTGGACACTTTTCAGCGACTACCGACCCGTGGCAGGTGACCTTCGAGTTGTTCGGAATCATTCTGGCGGCGCACCACGACCGGCATATGCTGCAGGACCTCCGCGCCGCCGAGCGCGCCAAGAAGGCGTTCGAGCGCCTGGTCTCCACTTGCCTCAGCAAACCGGCGCCCGGCATCGTCGCGGCGGCAGCCACTCCCGCCAACGTTCCGGACGATCGTTCTGTTTTACCGGAAGCGGAAACGCCAAGGTTCTCGCCTGGATATCCGGCGGAACTGACTTCCTCCACCTCGTTGGGGCTGGGCCATTCGATAACCATTCGTCCGATTCGGCCTGAGGACCTGGACCTCGAGACCGAATTCGCACGCAATCTGTCCCACGAGTCGCGCTATAACCGATTTCTCGGCGGCGGCGTCGCGCTTACGCCTGAATGGCTCAAACGCCTAACCTGCATCGATTTTTCGCGCGACATGGCCCTGATTGCCACGGTCGCATTCGGCGGCAGCGAGAACCAGATTGGCGTCGCCCGCTATGCGCTGCTCGAGGATGGAACCACGTGCGAATTCGCGATTGCGGTCGCCGACCAATGGCACGGATACGGCATCGGCGAAATGCTGATGCGCCATCTGATCGTAGCCGCGCGCAAGGCGGGGATCGCAACCATGATCGGCGACATCTTCGCGACCAATATGGCGATGCAGGGCTTGGCGCGCAAGTTGGGCTTTGTCGTCGGGACTCATCCCGAAGGCGCGGAACTCAAGCGCGCCACGCTCGAATTGACGGCAGGCAAGGTTCACGTGGAACATCGCGACGCCGCTCTGCTCGCGTGACCGCCCGGCGCGCCGACGCCTTGTCCGTCGCGATTTCCGGTCCGTTGCAGCGACGACTGCCGGGCAGTCGTTTGCGGGTTAGCCGGCGGGGATTAGGTTTTCCAAACCCGTCTCCCCTTTTCGTGCCGTTGCTTGCAACGGCACGAAAAGGGGAGATTGGTAAAGGGCAAAACCGGCCTCGTTCCGGCCCATCCGAGCCCTCATACTCAGGGGGTCAGAACTGCTCTTCGGCGAGCGCCATCACGCCCGCGGCGCCCTTCACGACGGTGTCGCGCAATCCTCCGGCCTGCGAAAGCACATGGTCGGCGTAGAACCGCGCCGTGCCGATCTTCGCCCGATAGAAAGACTTGTCGCCTTCGCCTGCGGCGATTCGGCTTTGAGCGACCAGTGCAGCGCGCGCCATCTGCCAGCCGCCGGCAACAACGCCCATGAGTTTCAGGAACGGCACCGATCCGGCATGCACCGCTTTGATATCGGCGTCATAGGTCTTCACGATCCATTCGACGCACTCGGCTACGGCCGACACACCGGCGGAGAACGACGCATGGATCGCCGCCATGTCCTCGTCCATCGCCTGAGCGAGTTCGGCATCCGTAGCGCGCATGAGTTCGATCACGACCTTGGCGGTCGCGCCGCCTTCGCGCGCGAGCTTCCGCCCGACCAGATCGTTCGACTGAATGCCGGTCGTTCCCTCGTAGATCGTTGCAATGCGGGCGTCACGCAGGTACTGCGCGGCGCCTGTTTCCTCGATGAATCCCATGCCGCCGTGCACCTGGATGCCGGTCGACGCGACTTCGATTCCGGTCTCCGTGCTCCAGCCTTTGACCACTGGAATCATGAAGTCGACAAAAGCCCGGTGCTTCATGCGCTCGGCCTTATCCGGGTGCAAGTGAGCAATATCGATCGAAGCGGCCACGACATAGGCAAGCGCGCGCATGGCCTCGGTATACGCTTTCATGCTCATCAACATGCGCCGAACGTCGGGGTGACGGATGATCGCCACCGGTTTTCTGCCGCCGTCGAGGTCCGGACTCTGAATCCGCTCCTTGGCATAGGCAAGCGCCTTCTGGTAGGCGCGCTCCGCGATCGCGACGCCCTCGAGCCCGACGGCGAAGCGCGCGGCGTTCATCATGATGAACATGTACTCCAGTCCGCGGTTCTCCTCGCCCACCAGATAGCTTATCGCGCCTTGGTGCTCGCCGAATACGAGCACCGCGGTGGGGCTGGCGTGGATGCCCAATTTGTGCTCGATCGAGGTGCAGGCCACATCGTTACGGGCGCCAAGCGTGCCGTCGGCGTTGACCAGGAACTTCGGTACGATGAACAGCGATATGCCCTTTACCCCTTCGGGAGCATCGGGCGTGCGGGCGAGCACCAGATGGACGATATTCTCGGCCAGGTCATGCTCGCCGAACGTGATGAATATCTTCTGGCCGCTGATGCGGTAGTGCGAACCCTCCCGCACGGCGCGGGTCTTGAGCAGCGCCAGGTCCGTGCCCGCCTGCGGCTCGGTGAGGTTCATGGTCCCGGTCCATTTCCCCTCGACCATCTTCGGCAGATAAGCGCGTTTCAGTTCGTCGCTTCCCCGCAGCAAGAGCGCCTCGACCGCGCCATTGGTGAGCAGGGGACAGAGGGAAAACGACATGTTCGCCGACTTCCACATCTCCATCACGGGGGTCGACACCAGCTTTGGCAGCCCTTGCCCGCCCCATTCCGGCGGAAACGCCAGGGCGTTCCAACCGCCTTCGACGAACTGGCGGTACGCCTCTTTGAATCCCTTGGGCGTGCGTACCTTGCCGTTTTCCCAAACCGAGCCCTCGACGTCGCCGGACTGGTTGAGCGGCGCAAGCACCTCGCCGGCGAACTTCGCGCTCTGCTCCAGGATCTGGTCGAGAAGATCGCCGCTGAGTTCTTCGCATCCCGGGAGTTCGGTAACCGCATCCAGCCCGGCCAGTTCCTTCAGCACGAACTGGATATCGCGGATCGGTGCCCTGTAATCGCTCATGTCACGCTCCGGGAGTCCCAGGCCAGTGTATTGAGTCGATAGATGCGCTTCAGCCGAGCTCTTTCACCAGCTCGGGCACGATCTTGAACAGATCGCCGACTATGCCGTAATCGGCGACCTGGAAAATCGGCGCTTCCTCGTCCTTGTTGATGGCGACAATGACGCGGCTGTCCTTCATGCCCGCCAAGTGCTGGATCGCGCCGGAAATACCGACGGCGATGTAGAGATCGGGCGCGACGATTTTTCCGGTCTGGCCGACCTGCCAATCGTTGGGAACGTAACCGGCGTCGACGGCGGCGCGCGACGCGCCCACGGCGCCGTTCAATTTGTCGGCCAGCGGATCGAGGATCTTGAATCCCTCACCGGAGCCCATTCCGCGCCCTCCGGCGACAACAACGCGCGCAGCGGTGAGCTCCGGACGTTCCGACTTCGCTATTTCCCTGCCGAGCAGTTTCGATAGCCCCGGATCTGCGCCCGCCCCTACCTTCTCGATCGCCGCAGAACCGCCGGTTGCGGCCACGGCATCGAATCCCGTGGTGCGCACCGTAACTACCTTGATCTTGTCCTTCGACTGCACCGTCGCCAGCGCATTGCCGGCGTAGATCGGCCGCACGAACGTATCCGGCGACACCACGGCGACAATCTCCGAGATCTGCGCCGAATCGAGCAGTGCCGCAATGCGCGGCATAACGTTCTTGCCGCCGGAGGTCGCAGCCGCCAGGATGTGGGTGTATCCCGGTGCCAAGCCCACCACCAGTGCCGCGAGATTTTCGGCGAGCTGGCCCGCCTGGTGCGGTGCATCGGCGATCAGCACCTTCTTGACTCCCGGCACGGCCGCGGCGGCCTGCGCCGCCCCGGTGCATTCGGAACCCGCCACCAGAACGGCGATCTCGCCGCCCAGCTTCTGCGCCGCGCCCAAGGTATGCAAGGTGGCGGCCTTGAGCGACACGTTATCGTGATCTGCTATGACAAGTATTGTCATTGATGTGTACCTTTTTCGTCATTCCCGCGAAAGCGTGAATCCAGTTTTGGACAAATCCCCGCCCGCGCGGGGAGGATTCAGTGAGCGCGCTGCGCTCACTGAATCACCTTTGCTTCGGCCTTCAGCTTCTCGACCAGGGTTTTCACGTCGGGCACCTTCACGCCCGCTTTTCGTTTCGGCGGCTCCTCGACCTTGAGCGTCGCAAGGCGCGGCGAAACATCGACCCCGAGCGCATGGGGTTTGAT
>JACQTO010000065.1 GCA_016210745.1 Betaproteobacteria bacterium | reverse complement strand
CGGCTTTTTCACGCCCACGGGTGTGGGAACGGAATTGGCGGCCGGGAAAGAAACCCGAGTCATCGACGGGCGCCTGCAGGTGCTGGAGTCGCCGCTGCATGCCGATTTCACCTTGATCAAGGCCTACAGAGGCGACCGCATGGGCAATCTGACTTACCGTCTGGCCATGCGCAACTTCAATCCGATCATGGCGACCGCGGCCAAAGTGGTGATCGCCGAAGTCGATGAACTGGTTCCGGTCGGCAGCCTCGCGCTGGAGGAGGTTCACACACCGGGAATTTTTGTCGATGCCGTGGTCAAGGTCGAGCGCCACCCGCGGCTGTTCGAGCCGCAAAGAAAACGGAGAGCGAAATGACACTCACACGCGAAGGGGTTGCGTACCGCGTGGCCTGCGACCTGCCCGAAGGCAGCTATGTGAACCTGGGGGTAGGCATTCCGACCCTGATTCCCACGTTCCTGCCCGCGGACAAGGAAATATTGGTCCATAGCGAGAACGGGATTCTGGGGGTGGGGCCGTATGCGGAACCGGGCGCCGAGGATCCGGACTTGGTGAACGCCACCAAGGAGTACATCACGCTGCTCAAAGGGGCGAGCGTATTCGATCATGCGCTCTCGTTCACGATGATCCGCGGGGGCCACATCACGCACGCGGTGATCGGGGCCATGGAGGTGGCGGCCAACGGCGATCTGGCCAACTGGCGCGTGCCGGGGGAGAAAGTGCCGGGGGTGGGCGGAGCGATGGACCTGGCCTTCGGCATTCACAACCTGTACGTGGCGATGACGCACGTGAACAACAAGGGCGCGCCCAAGATCCTGAAGGCGTGCACCTATCCGTTGACCGCGCCGCGTTGCGTGCGGCGTATCTACACCGACATGGCGCTGATCGAGGTCACCCCCGAGGGCCTGGTGCTGCGCGAAGTGGCCCCGGGACTGGATGCCCAGGCGGTGCAGGCCAAGACCGAGGCGCCCCTGCGCGTTGCCAGCGACTGCCGCGAGATGAACGTGCCGGCCGAATTCAAGGGGATAAAGCTAAGTGCCTGAACCAGGATTGCACGGGAGCAAGCCCGCGATGGAAGCGCGTTTCAGCGACACGACTTATCGTGACGGGTCCCAGAGCCTATGGGCACTGGGCATGCGCGGGGGCATGATAGAGGCGACCGCGGAACTGATGGATCAGGTCGGGTTTGACGCCATCGAGGTCCCGGTCACCGGCATTTTCGTCAAGAAGTTCGTCCGCGACCTGAAGGAAGATTCGTGGGAAATCGCGCGGATGATGGCGCGGAAGATCACGCGGACGACCAAGCAGAACATGGGGGGCGCCTTTTTCCACCCGTTCGAGGCCCCGCCGCCGCGGGCGATCATCGAGCTTTTCTTTGCACGCGTGGTCGAGACCGGGGCCCTGGACCGCATCCAGGTGACGACGAACACGCTGGGCCAGCTCAAGGGCCCGTTCCCCTGGCTCATCCCGATGTTCAGGAATCTTGGACTGCAGGTTTCGCTGGCGATTTCCTTTTCCGTTTCTCCGCGGCATACCGACGAGTATTACGCGCAAAAGACGCGCGAAGTCGTGGCGTTCAAGCCCGACATGATCTATCTGAAGGATCAGGGCGGGTTGCTCACCCTGGACCGAATACGCACGCTGTTCCCGGTGATGATGGAAAACGCGAACGGCGTGCCGGTGGAACTGCACTCGCACTGCACGACCGGACTCGCCCCCTTGGTTTACCTGGAGGCGCTGAAACTCGGGGCGAGCGTGCTGCACACCGCTGTGCCGCCGCTGGCCAACGGAGCGTCCCAGCCATCGATTTTCAACGTGGCGAGCAATGCCCGGCTCATGGGCTACAAGACCGGGGTCGACGAAAACATCCTGCGCCAAGTCTCCGAGCGCCTCACGGCGATCGCCAGGCAGGAAAAGATGCCCATCGGCGCGCCGCTGGAATACGACTACGCGCAATACATCCACCAGGTTCCCGGGGGAGTGATCTCGAACCTGAAATTCCAACTCTCCGAGATGGGCTGTCTGCACCTGCTGGACAAGGTGCTGGAGGAGGCCGTACAGGTGCGCAAGGAGCTGGGCTATCCGATCATGATCACGCCGCACTCGCAGTTCGTCGTCTCGCAGTCCACGCTCAACGTGACCATGGGCGAGCGCTACAAGCACGTGATCGACGAGCTGATCCTGTTTGCGCTCGGCGTGTTCGGGGAAGACTCCGGGCAGCCGTGGATGGACCAGAACTTAAAGGACAAGCTGCTTGCCAACCCCAGGGCGAAAGAGTTGAAAGAGATGGCTGCCAAACGCATGCGCGATGTCCCTCTGAAGGAACTGCGGGATCAGCTGGGCGGGCCCGGGGTCTCCGATGAAGAGTTCCTGCTGCGCTACATCATGAAGGGCGAAGACGAAATCCGGGCGATGCGCGCGGCCGGCCCCCCCAGACAGTATTTCAACGCGTCGATGCCGCTGCTGACCCTGATCCAGGAACTAGGCAAGCACAAGCAAGTGCGCTACGTGCAGGTAGAGCGGGGCGGCGATTCGCTGGTTGTTCAAAACCAAGCTTCGGGCTGAACAGGCTGGCCCCGAGCGGATACTCTGAATGAAATTACGAACGAGGGAGGGAATTGCGTGAGCAACAAAATGGATTCGCTGACCGACGACGAAGTGCGGCAGATCGCGCTCTTGGTGGAGACCCTGGAGAAGTCCAGCTTCGATTTCTTGCAGTTGGGGGTGGGCAATCTCAAGGTCACCATCGGCAAGGGTAGCCTGCCGCCGGGGGCGGTTCCGGGGGTGCCGGCCGCGGCCCCGGCAGTTGCCGCGCCAGCGGCCCCGGCGATGCCAGCGCCTGTTGCAGCGGCACCGGCGAGCGCTCCCGCGCCTGCGGCGGCGCCGGCGCAGCCGGCAAGCGGTCCTGCCGCCGATGGGACCGTCGCGGTGGTGGCGCCGATGATGGGGCGCTTCTATGCCCGACCGGAACCCGGTGCAGCCCCGTTCGTGTCGGTGGGCGCGCAGGTGAGCGCCGATTCCACGGTGGGCCTGATCGAGGTGATGAAAGTGTTCACCGCCGTGCGCGCCGGTGTCGCCGGCGTCATCACCGAGATCTGCGTGCAGGACGCCGAGTTCATCGAATACGGACACGTGCTTTTCCGCGTACGGCCTGCGGAAGCGGACGCTGCGCCTGCCGGCGCCAAGGGCTCCCGCAAGGGGGCTCGCACGTGACGGTTTCGCGTGTTCTGATCGCCAATCGAGGCGAAATCGCCGTTCGCGTCATCCGCGCCTGCCAGGGTCTCGGAATCGAGACTGTACTTGGGGCCTCGCAGGCCGATACCGACAGTTTGGCGGCGCGCATCGCCGATCGCGCTATCTGCATTGGCCCGCCGAGCAGCGCCGAGAGTTACCTGAACATCAAGGGCGTCGTGTCCGCAGCACTCGGGACCGGCTGCGACGCGGTCCATCCCGGCTACGGATTTCTGGCCGAATCGGAAGAGCTCGCCGAGGCCTGTGCCGCTCAAGGGATCAAGTTCGTCGGGCCGCGATCCGATCAGATTCGGGAAATGGGCAACAAGCTGCAGGCTCGCGCGCTCGCGCGCGAGTTCGGCTTGCCCATTCTCCCCGGGTCGGAGAAATGCCATAACTACGAAGAGGCCCTGCGAGTCGCAGAGCGCATCGGCCTGCCGGTGATGATGAAGGCGGCAGCCGGAGGCGGCGGCCGCGGCATGAAGATCGTCACCGACTACAAGGACGTGCAGCAGATGTTCGGCTCTGCATCGGCCGAAGCCAGGGCGGCATTCGGCGACGATACCCTCTATCTGGAGCGCTACATTCCCAACGCCCGGCACATCGAGGTCCAGGTGCTCGGGGACAGCTTCGGCAATGTCATCCATCTGGGTGAGCGCGACTGCTCCCTGCAGCGCAGGCACCAGAAGCTGGTGGAAGAGTCGCCGGCGCCGGCCATTACCGACGCGCTGCGCGAGGAGATCCGGCAGGCGGGCGCGACTCTGGCACGGAACATGAAATACGAGAATGCCGGCACGGTGGAGTTCATCGTCGATCAGGACGCGCAGAAGTTCTATTTCCTGGAGATGAACACGCGCATCCAGGTCGAGCATCCGGTCACCGAGATGATCACCGGTATCGACCTGGTGCAGGAGCAGTTGCGCGTTGCGCGTGGCGAGAAGCTGCGCTTTACACAGTCCGATGTCGTGTTTCGCGGTCACGCGATCGAGTGCCGCATCAATGCCGAGATTCCGGCCGAGGGATTCCGGCCCAGCCCGGGAACAATCGAGCAGTGGCAGCCGCCGGAGGGACCGAACATCCGTCTCGATACGCATTGCTATGCCGGCTATAAGATCCCGATGTTCTACGATTCGATGCTCGCCAAGCTGATCGTGTACGGCACCGACCGCACCGAGGCGCGCGAGCGCATGCTCCGGGCGCTGTCGAGGTTTTCGATCGGCGGGGTCGGCACGACCATCTCTTTCCTGCACTTCGTGATGGGTCACCCGGATTTCGCCGCGGGACGGGTGAACACGACTCTGGTGGACGGACTGGTTCAGCAGATGTTGTCGCAGGCGAAAGGCAAGGCTTAGCAAAGGCCGATTCCGGCCTGGATTCGGGAGCCGGCGTATGACTTAGGGGACCTCTGAAAAACGTCATTCCCGCGAAAGCGGGAATCCAGGAAGTGCTTGATTCGACTGGACCCCTGCCTTCGCGGGGGTGACGAAATCTCGGTTTTGCAGAGCTTCCTTAGACGGAGAGTCGGGCATTTCTGCAATTCGGTTCACCAAGCACCAACCTGATATTTGTGAACAAGATCCCAAATTGCCTGAAGGTTGCGAGACTCGAACCTATAATGCCAGTCTGTGTGCACAGTTATTGTCTTACCGTTAGCTAGCTCGATTGTCACGGAAATATACCCTTCAACCTTCTGATTCGGTGTATTCCCCCCGCGTCGCGCGGGAGCATCACGTAGTGCCGCAATCAGCACTTTTAACCTGTTCATGTCTTTGCGCGTCAATCTATCTTTTGACTCATACAAACGCACGGCATCCGGACCGCCGGACATGTGAGCGCCGGTTACCACGCCGTCCTGTGTAACCGTCTTATGTGCGTACCCCCATCCTTTTGGATGAGACTCAATCATGACCGAACGAAACACGCCAGTTTCCTGTGCGTGTGCCGTGCGACACCCGGCACCAGCCACCGGTAGTGCGACAAGTAAGGCCAACCCAATAAGTGCTCTCATCATTGTGAAGGCGTCCAGTCCGGTTTAGCGCTTTCCCAAAAAATGCGATTTGCGTTTCGGTCACAATAGTCAAACTAAGCACAGTTGTTCGCGGGGTCCGTTACCACTCGGAAACAGTTTTTCGGATACTACTCCGACGGTGCGCTTAACTCATTGGCATCGGACTATATTCGTTGTGCTCCATCGATAGTTTACGCCACCCGAATTTATCGAGTGGCGCTACATTCGCATCGTTGGCTTTGGAGAATGATCGCTACCGTCTGGTTTTCGCCGATTTGTTACCCCCGACACCCGCACCCTACTGAAATTCCGGTCGAGGTCCGCTTTTGAAAAGCGCGAAATCACGCTCTCGACCCCTGAGCCGACCTTCACGCAGCTTCCTGAAGCAGCCTTTCACATGTAGACTGATTTCCGACTGGGGTTGCACGGGGCTAATGGTGGAGGGATCTCACGTACCTTTGCTCGATACCGCGGAGCGCAAGGCACTTGCCGCAGAGTGGAAACGGTTGCAAGCCGAGCCACCGCCTCGCGACCGGCGTGCCACTGGCTGCATGACCGTAGTCGTTGCGGTCGCACTGGGCGCGCTCGGCCCAACGCTCGCTCGCTTAGCGGGATACGATCCGCCGCAGCCGGTGAAGCTGGGTGCAGCCATCGCGCTGGGCCTCGTCTTTCTAATAGGCGTCTTCTTCGGGTTATTCGCAGGCAGCGGTCGATTCGCGTACGATCTGCAACGTGCCGAACGGGCACTCGAATGGCTTGCCATACACGCCGACAAGGGAAGTCCGGAAGAACGCCGCAACCAGGTCGTCGCCCTGCTGCTTCACGCGTACTGCACTGATGGCCCGAGTACGGTCAATACAATCGACTTCGGCAAGTCGCGTGAGCGCCTGGGCGCGGCGCTTCCTTACGTGCTCGCTGCGGAGAGAGCGCTGCGAACGGACATCAGTATCTACCCTGTTTTTACTGATTCCAAGGTCAGGCTGCCGGGCTAAGCCCGCTAACCGAAAGATTGGTTTACCGATCCCACAGGCCGCAGTAGCAGCCCCGCTGGCGAGCTGCGGTTTGCCATCTGCCTTCCGCTTCAGACTGGGGTGAAGTATTCACTGTTTGCTCTGGTCCGGTCCGTCGCATTACGCTTACCGGTTTCGGCGATATTTCTTCCCACGCCACCATAACTACCCACTTGCGCGTGGTCGGCTTAGTACGGTGGAAGCAAGCGCCGCAGTCCGTGCACGAGTACAAGCACGAAAAAGCCTGCATTCCGAAGCGCAAGCCCTACTATCGACAGTGGATGCGCCGTGCCTGGTTCGCCACTTTGCGCAGCGCGCGCGGTTTTGAGCACGAGGCCCTCCATCCAGGAAGCGGTTCGCGGCCATTCGACAAGGTCGTCGATCCATTTCTGCGGAATGCCGCTCCGGCCGACACCCGCGCCGACGATCGCGCCAAGCATCGCCGCCGTGGTGTCCGTATCGCCCCCACAGCGGATTATTGTAGTCACGGCCCGTGCGTAATCGCGCGGATGCGAAAACCATGCATGCAATACGGCAGGTACGCTGTGGTACACATAGCCTGACACGCCCTTCGCGCAATTGAGCGATTGCGCGAAGACCTCGGTGGACTTCCCTGCGGCGGCGCTCGCATGGGCACTCGCGGCAAGATTGACGAGTTCGGCGCTGGCTGCCCCATGCGCCGTTGTAAGGCGCGCGAGGTCGGCGAGAAAGACCTCGAACGCTTGCCCACGCATCGAGCAGCGCGCCGCCAGCGCAATCGCTAGTGCACCGCACTCCGCCTTTGGGTCGGTGTGCGTCAAGCGCGTGGCGATGTGGTTGAGCCCTACCAGCTTCACCTCGTCGTCGGCGAAACACACGCCAAGGAGCGCGCTGCGCATTGCCGGCCCGTTTCCTGCCGAATACACGCCGCGCCAGCCGCTCGGAACAAACAGCCACAGCTTCGCGATAGAGCGCAGCGTGGCCAAGCCTATCCCCGCTGGAAGGCCCGCCAGCCACCAGCGCAGGCGCCAGGCGAAATCGCGTGCGAATGACTCTTCATTGCCGCCGGACACGAGGATCGACTGCGCAATCATACAGGTATGTTCGGTATCGTCCGAACACACGCCCTTGCCAAGCAACAGGTGGTAACCGTCGATTGAGGGGAACCACCGTCTCTGGCGATTCTTGGAGAGCCCTTCGCAAGCCAATCCGAGCGCATCGCCCACGGCAGTGCCCAGAATGCAGCCTACCGCTGCATCAGCAGGCTCCATCTGCGGCCCGGCTTCCTAAAGCGTGTCCCGCGCTCGTCAAGGGCGCACAGCCCACGGACACTCTAGTTTCATTTTTCAAAGTTTGGGGAATCCAGAGTCATATCGCCCTAACGAGACATCGCCTCCCAAGAGGATCTTTGTGGGACCATGTCCCACGAACGCGGAACCCCACTCAGGGTGACCGCGTTGTTTGCATGATTGCTCACCACCAGGCGGAGCTGCGAGTGCGGCTCCAAGACTCGCTTCCCGATCCGCGCGAAGCGGCGACGAGTTGCCAAGTGCATTCCTCTCGGTGATCGGCGATTCGTGACCTATACCAGCCCTTCCATCAGCATCACATCGACCGGGTCGCCCGGCTTGACGCTGCCTTGCTCGTGGTGGAGAACGACGAAGCAGTTGGCCTCCGACATCGAGCGCAGAATGCCCGAGCCTTGCGCGCCGGTGAGGCGCACGGTCCATTCGCCATCGGCCCGCCGAAGGATGCCGCGCTGGTACTCGGTGCGACCGGGTTTCTTGCGAATCAGGGTTTCGGACTTCGCGCGCACCAGCGGCAGGTCGGTGTCCTTTCGGCCCATCATGGTGAGCAGCGCGCCGCGCACGAAGTGGTAGAAGGTCACCATCACCGCGACCGGATTGCCCGGCAGCCCGAATAGATATGCGGAATTCCCTGCGCCTTCGATGCGGCCGATGGCCATCGGCCGCCCGGGGCGCATGGCGATTTTCCAGAACACGACTTCACCGAGCTTGGCCATCATCTGCTTGGTGTAATCGGCCTCGCCCACCGAGACGCCCCCGGAGGTGATCACCGCGTCCGCGCTCGCCGCAGCGCGGGCGAAGGCGGCTTCCAGGAGTACCGGGTCATCCCTCACTACGCCCATGTCGATCACTTCGCAGCCCAGGCGCTGCAGCATGCCCCAGAGGGTGTAGCGGTTGGAGTCGTAGATTTCGCCTTTTTTTGGCGGCGCGGCGGCGCCGCTCGCGACTTCGTCCAAAGAGCGCAATTCGTCGCCGGTGGAGAAGAAAGCCACTCGCAGCCGCCTCCGAACGTTGACCCGAGCGATGCCGAGCGAGGCGATGAGGCCGAGTTCGGCCGGTCTGACGAGCGTGCCGGCATTGAGCGCGGGTTTGCCGGCCTGAAGGTCCTCGCCGGCGCGGCGCGTATTCTGGGCGCGTTCCTGACCGGGGGGAACGATGACCCTCTTGCCCTCGATCTTCACCAATTCCTGAATGACGACGGTGTCGGTGCCTTCGGGCATTACGGCGCCTGTCATGACGCGCACGCACTGGCCGGGGCCGGCTTTTTCCTTGCACTCCTTTCCCGCGTACGCCGTGCCGATCTCGGTGAGTGCGACCTCGGCGTTCTGCGACAGATCGGCGAAGCGCACCGCCCAGCCGTCCATTGCCGAATTATCGTGCGCGGGAACGTCGATGGGCGACACGATATCCTCCGCGAGCACGCGGTCGAGCGCTGCGCGAACGGCGACGGTCTCGAATCCGGCTACCGGCTGCACGAAGGAACGGATGACCTGGTTGGCGCGTTCCACCGGCAGCGCTTCCGGATCGTAGTCGCTGATGCAACTGATGACGTCCTTGAGTGCGCTCATGGTGATGTCTCGAACGATTTCAGTTCGTCGGGTGTATTGATATTGGAGAACGCCTCGGCCTCGTCGTCAAAGCGCACCTCGACCACCTTTAGCGAGGCGTACCAGCGGTCGACCTTGCGTCCGCCGCCCTGAAGAAACTCCGTCAGGTGCGGCAAAAGGCTCCGCCGGCAGAGCGAAAACACCGGATGCGGCTGGTCTCCCGTTTTGGCCACTGCAAGGTCGGCCCCGCGCTCTTCCATCGCGGCGAAAAGCCTCGCCACCAAATCGACGGGGAGAAAGGGGGAATCACAGGGCACGGTAACTACGTACGCATGGCGCGCGGCCTTAAAGCCTGCGTGCAGGCCCGCCAGAGGGCCGGCGAAGCCGCCTATTTCGTCGCTGACCACGGGTCTGCCGAAGGCGCGATACTGCTCCAAGTTCTGATTGGCGTTGATGATGATCTCGCTCACCTGCGGGGCGAGCCGCTCGAGCACTCCGGCGATCATTGGACGGCCCCGGAGCAACTGCAATCCCTTGTCCACGCCCCCCATGCGGCGACTCAAGCCGCCGGCCAGCACGATTCCCGTGATGTCCTCGCTCACGCCGGGAAAATTGGGGTCAGAGTAACTTTTCACTATGTCTGCCTACGGCGGGATTGGGACTGAGGAAAAGTTACTCTGACCCCAATTTTCTTATGCCACCATGGTGTGCATGACGGTCTTCACGAACCGGTGCTTGCCGGTGTAGAGCAGGTAATGCTTGTTTACCGCGCGGCCAATCATGGTGATTCCGGTGCGGCTGGCAATGTCGTGGCCCATTTTGGTAAGACCCGAGCGTGAGACCAAAAACGGGATCCGCATCTGTGCGGCCTTGATGACCATTTCGGAGGTGAGCCGTCCGGTGGTGTAGAAAATCTTGTCCGAACCATCGATCGATTCCAGCCACATCTGCCCGGCGATGGTATCCACGGCATTATGCCGTCCGACATCCTCGACGAACGTGAGGATACGGCTCGCGCCGGCTTCGTTGGTGGCGAGCGCGCAGCCGTGCACCGCGCCGGCGGCTTTGTAAATCGTTTCGTGGCGGCGCACGGCATCGAGCAGAGCGTAGAGGGTTTCCTCCTCCAGGCGCACGTCCTCCCTCAGCCGGATCGATTCGATTTCCGCCATGAGATCGCCGAACACCGTCCCCTGGCCGCAGCCGGTGGTGACGGTACGTTTCTGCATTTTCTTGGCGAGGCCCTTGATGCCCGAGCGGGTGGTCACCGCAACGGAATCCGTTTCCCAGTCGACCTGCACCGCTGCGATTTCCTCGATGCGCTTCACCAGCCTCTGATTGCGCAGATAGCCGATGACGAGCGCCTCGGGGGCCTGCCCCAGGGTCATCAGCGTGACGACTTCGCGCTTGTCGATGTACAGCGTCAGAGGATGTTCGCCCGCGATCGGCGAGGCGAGCGCCTCGCCGCATTCGTTGATCGCCTCGACTTCGTAGGTGAGGGGGCGGGAGGCGTTGGTGATTTCGGGACGGGGTGGATTCATAGGATCTAGTATTTAGGATCTAGGATCTAGGGGGAAGCCAGCCGTGCGACGGGCGGTCCCTCCATACTAAATCCCAGATCCTAAGCCGGACGAGCCGGAACCAATGCAACTGTTTTGCCGTTCATCAATCTCCCCTTTTTGTGCAGTTGCTTGCAACTGCACAAAAAGGGGAGACGAATTTGGAAACCAAATGTTCGCCTGCCTATCCGCCGATGTACGACATCTCAACCTTGCGCTCCCTGGCGGTCTCTGCGGTGCGGATTTCCGAATAGCGGTCCGCGCGCGTGCGCCAGATCGCGGCGACGGTGGCGGCGATTTCGGCGTCGGTGGCGCTGGAGCGAATCATCGAGCGCAGGTCGTATCCGGAGCTGGCGAACAGACATGTATAGAGCATGCCTTCGGTTGAAAGCCGCGCCCGCGTGCAGGTGCGGCAGAACGCCTGGGTTACCGAGGAGATGACACCGATCTCGCCCGAGCCGTCCTTATAACGCCATCGCCCGGCTACCTCTCCCTCGTAATTGGGGTCAAGCGGTTCGATCGCACGGTCGGCGTCAATCATCTTGATCACCTCGGCGGACGGCACCACATCGTCCATGCGCCAGCCATTGGTCGCGCCCACGTCCATGAACTCGATGAACCGCAGGATGTGGCCCGATCCGCGAAAATGGCGCGCCATGGGGACTATAGAGTCCTCGTTCACGCCGCGTTTGACCACCATGTTGATCTTGATCGGCGCGAGACCCACCGCATGCGCGACATCGATGCCTTCGAGCACCTTGGCGACGGGGAAATCAGCGTCGTTCATGGCGCGGAACACCCGGTCATCGAGCGAATCGAGGCTCACGGTTATGCGCTTCAGTCCTGCGTCGCGCAACGCGCGCGCCTTCTTGGCCAGCACCGAGCCGTTGGTGGTGAGCGTCAGGTCGAGTTCGCCGATGCTCGAGATCATCTCGATCAGGCGTTCGAGGTTGCGGCGCAATAACGGTTCGCCGCCGGTGAGCCGCACTTTTTCGATCCCAAGACTGTAAAAAATCCGGGCGAGCCGGGTTATCTCCTCGAAACTGAGCAGCTTGCTGCGATCAAGGAAGGCGTAATCCGGACCGAAAACTTCCTTAGGCATGCAATAGGTGCAGCGGAAATTGCAGCGGTCGGTGACCGAGATGCGCAAATCGCGAATCTGGCGGCCGAGCGTATCGGCGAGCGGCCCGGCGGCGCGCAATACCCCCATTTTCGGGAGGGGTTTCGCACGTCCGCTGTCGGCAATAGCAATTACACGATCGGTCATAGCTTGTTTTCCGTTGCGACGCCGCGCATTATAAGTGTTGATGCATCAATGAAGTATACCGGGAAACATGCAGCAGCCATTCGTCAAGCTCGCCGTCGTGACCGAGCACATCCGTCTCGACAACCGCTGGCAGACCGATAAGTGGGAGGTCGTCGGCGTAGTGCCCGACGCGAGCCCCCACGGAACGCCTGCAAGCATCCTCTATGAGGACAGCAGCCGAACGCAATGGTTGCATCCGGGACACTCGTTGTCGTTGTATCGCGACGAGGCCGAGGGGTATTTCCTCAATTTGAGCGTGGCGCAGCCTTTCGTTTTCGTCATGTGGCGCGATCAAGACGGCCGGGCCGTCCCGCACACCGTGACAGCGAGCTACAACGAAGCGGCGCGCATGCTCGATGCGGGTGAGTCGGTCGAGGGTGTTCCCATGCCGCTCGAATGGGTCCCGTGGGTGCGCGAATTCGTGGCCACGCACTACAAGCCGGAGTCGATGAAAACGAGGATCCGACCGCCCTCATTCAAGGGCGCGAGGCGCGACGACAGATGACCGAGCAGGACGAACCGTTCATTGCACGCTGGTCAAGGCGCAAGATCGAGGCGCGGGAAGCGCGCCCCGAGAGTGGGCAGGGCGGGTCCGAGAGCAAGCCCACCCCGCCGGCGCAAGACCTGCGGCAGCCGCCCTCGGCCGATGCCGCGGCTGTTCCAGCCAAGGTACTGCCGCCAGTGGATTCGCTGCAGGGGCTTGCCTCGGAATACCGCGAATTCTTGCATCCGGAAGTCGATGACGGGCTGCGCCGAGCGGCGCTCAAGAAACTTTTTTCCGATCCGCACTTCAACACCATGGATGGGCTCGACGTCTACATCGACGATTACAGCAAGCCCGACCCCATTCCCGAGGCGATGCTGAAAACGCTGGAGCACGCGAAAGGCCTGCTATTCGACCGGAACGACGAACAGAACGCCAGCGAGAACGAGACCGTCGACACCGGCGAGAATCAGACCGTCGCGGGGGCTGCGGAACCGGGTCCGACAACAGGCGCCTCGACCAGTCCGGATTTGATAGAGAATAGAACAGCGTCTGCCCCGGAAGATCCGACGGCAGGCGGTTCAGTCGGAGCTACCCCACCTGAAACGTCAAGGACCAAGCCGTGACGCTTAAGATCTGCAGCTGCAACGCGACCATTGCGCTCGATGCGAAGGCACTGGCGCGCGCACTGAAGATCGCCACTCCGATCACGGTTCATAGCGAACTTTGCCGAAAGGAGATCGAGAACTTCACCTCGGCGCTCAAGGGCGAGGAGTGCGTGGTCGCCTGCACACAGGAGGCACAGCTCTTCAACGAGCTGGCCACCGAGGCAAAATCGCGCTCACCGCTGAAGTTTGTCAATATCCGCGAGATGGCCGGCTGGTCGGCCGATGGCGCAGGGGCAATGCCGAAGATCGCCGCATTGCTGGCACTGGCCGATATGCCCGAACCCGAACCGGTGCCGGCTGTGTCCTACCAGTCGCGGGGCGAACTGCTGGTGATAGGCCCGGCCGAGGCCGCACTCGACTGGGCCGAACGCCTATCGGCTCAGCTTTCGGTAAGCGCCCTGGTGGTCGGCCCGCCAAGCGGCGAACTTCCTGCCGAACGCCGCTACGCGGTCTGGTCGGGCAGGCCGAAATCCATAAGCGGCTATCTGGGCGCCTTCGAGGTTGTCTGGGAACAGACCAATCCCATCGACCTTGAGGTCTGTACCCGCTGCAACGCCTGCATCCACGCCTGCCCTGAAGAAGCGATCGACTTTTCCTACCAGATCGATCTCGACCGCTGCCGCTCACACCGCCAATGCGTCAAGGCCTGCGGTGCGATCGGCGCCATTGACTTTGACCGAGTCGAGCGCGAGCGCTCGGACCGATTCGACCTGGTTCTCGATCTGACGGCGGGGCCGCTTATACGGGTAGCGCAGCCTCCGCAGGGCTATCTGGCGCCGGGAGGCGATCCGCTGCAGCAGGCGCTGGCGGCCAACACGCTGGCGCAACTGGTGGGCGAGTTCGAGAAGCCCAGGTTCGTCGCCTACAACGAGCGCATTTGCGTGCATGGCCGCTCGGGAAAGGTCGGCTGCACGAACTGCATCGATACCTGCTCCACCGGCGCAATAAGTTCCGACGGTAATGGCGTAAAGGTCGAGACGCATGTTTGCGCCGGCTGCGGCGGTTGTTCCAGTGTCTGTCCCACCGGAGCACTGAGCCATTCTTTTCCCCGCGTGGCGGAACTGGGAGGGCGCATCAAACGGCTGCTGGCGGTCTATCGCGAGGCGGGAGGGAAAGATGCCTGCCTGCTATTTCACGACGGGACACAATCGCGGGAGTTGCTGATGCGCAGCGCCCGACGCGCGCAATCGGGCAAGGCCGGGGGGCTGCCCGCGCGGGTAATCCCGCTGGAAGTGCACCACCCGGCGTCGATAGGAATGGATGTTTGGCTGGGAGCGTTCGCTTACGGCGCGAGTCAGATCGTCTTGCTCGCGAGCACAAGCGAGGCGGCCGAGTACGGCGCCGCAATCGAGCGCCAGATGGGCTATGCGCAGGCGGTGTTGAGAGCGCTTGGCTACGAGGGCGAGCATTTGCGCTTGGTCCAAGCCGAGGACGCCGCCGCCCTTGACCGGGAAATCCGCAGCTTGCATCCGGCTGCGACGGTTGCAACACCCGCGTCCTTCAACTGGGGCTCGGAGAAGCGCTTGACGCTCGAGTTCGCAATCGAGCACTTGGCAAAGCTCGCGCCCGCCCCGAAAGACGAGATTGCGCTGCCGCGCGGCGCCCCCTGGGGGCGCGTGGAAGTGAGCGCCGAGAAATGCACGCTGTGCCTGGCATGCGTTGGCGCCTGTCCCGCACGCGCGCTGCTCGACACTGCGGAGGCTCCGCGCTTGCGCTTCATCGAACGCAACTGCGTGCAGTGCGGCCTGTGCCAGAACACGTGCCCGGAAGACGCGATCACGCTCGAACCCAGGCTGCTGCTCACGGCGCAGGCACGCGAGCCGGTCACGCTCGCCGAGACCGAGCCTGGGCTGTGCGTGCGCTGCGGCAAGCCGTTCGGCGCCAGGAAAACGATCGACCATCTGGTGGCGAAGCTTGGCGAACACTCGATGTTCGCGGGGCAACCGGAGCTGGCTCGGCTGCAGATGTGCGCCGACTGCCGCGTCATCGACATGATGGAGAACCTCAAAGAGGTTTCCGTGTTCGACGTGAAGCCATGAGCCCACCTTCGGAGAGCACGGCAAGCGAGGAGGACCGGGCGCGGGCCAATTTCTATGCGTTGCTGTCGCGCCTTCTCCACGCTGGCCCCGACGCCGCGCTGCTCGCGTCGATCGCTGCATCGGAGCAGGTGCTCGAAGGCGAGGAAGGGCCCCCCCTTGCCGAGGCTTGGCGGGTCCTCGCCCGGGTTTGTGCCGATGCAGACGCCGCTGCTGTGCAGCAGGAGTACACGGAGATCTTCGTCGGAATCGGTCAGGCGCCGGTTACCCCCTATTGCAGCCACTACCTGGTCGAAAGCGGAACTGAAAAGGTCTTGGTGGGCCTGCGCGAGGAACTCGCCGGTCTCGGGCTGGCGCGGGTGCCTTCGGCGAGCGAACCCGAGGACCATATCGCCGCACTGTTGGAAATCATGCGCCATCTCTTGCTGTCCGGGGGCGGCGATGACGCCCGGCAGCGCGCTGTCTTCGAGCGCTATCTGGAGCCCGCGTATCCGCGTTTCTGCGAGGCAGTTGGACGATGTCCGGAGGCGCGCTTTTATGCGATCGTTGTAAGGGTATTACGCGAGTTCCTGGACGTGGAGACGGAAGCACTCAGGATGGCCTAGCCTTCGTGCATATTTCTGGAAAATGGCGCAGACTTGAACAATAATCAATACTAGATTGTCAGAAATGGAACGCCGCAAGGAGACCACGATGGACACAAAATCCAGGCTTTCCCGCCGAAATTTCCTGTTTGCCGCCGGTGCCGGCGGCGCCGCAGCGGCAGCTGCCGTAGCCAGCAAGATCCTGCCGCAGCAGGCCGTGCCATCGGATGGGGATGGCACGAAAGGCGCGGCAAGCTATCGTCTGAGCGAGCACGTTCGCAACTACTACCGCACCGCCAGGATTTAGGGCGGCCCTCTAAGGCAGCTCCGCTGCCTGGCCGCCCGAATATCGCTTTATCGTAAGGGGACGTCGAGCACTCCGAATTCGATCTACTCATCCAAGGGACTGATCCCCGAAACTCGCGCTCAAGGAGTTTTCCATGCTGCTCACGAGAAAATCCACCGCAAGCACTCCCGCAGGGCAAGCCCGTTTGTCGCGCGGGCTGAACAGTCTGCTGGCCAGGACCATGGATCGCCGCACGTTCCTCCGACGCTCCGGCGTCACGGCCGGCGCGGGGGCCGCGATTGCAACCCTTGCCAACCAGTTGCCATTCAGCATGATCGGCGGCGCCCAGGCTGCCGATGAGAAGGCCGGCGGCAAGATCGAAATCAAGCGCACGGTTTGCACCCACTGCTCGGTGGGTTGCGCCATCGACGCGGTGGTGCAGAACGGTGTCTGGGTGCGCCAGGAGCCGGTATTCGATTCGCCGATCAACCTCGGGGCGCACTGCGCCAAGGGCGCTTCGGTGCGCGAGCATGGAATAACCGAACACTCGCACCGGCTGAAGTACCCGATGAAGCTGGTCAATGGGAAATACCAGCGCATTTCCTGGGACCAGGCCATCAACGAAGTCGGCGACCGGATGCTCGCGATTCGCAAGGAATCTGGGCCCGACGCGCTCTATTTCATCGGCTCCTCCAAGCACAACAACGAGCAGGCGTACCTGATGTGCAAGTGGGTGCGGCTGTTCGGGACCAACAATACCGACCACCAGGCGCGCATTTGTCATTCGACCACGGTCGCGGGTGTCGCCAACACCTGGGGTTACGGGGCGATGACCAATTCGTACAACGACGAACAGAACTCCAAGATGATCTTGTTCCTCGGCAGCAACGCGGCCGAGGCGCACCCGGTCTCGATGTTGCATACGCTGCATGCCAAGGAAGGGGGCGCAAAGGTCATTGTCGTCGACCCGCGCTTTACCCGCACCGCGGCCAAGGCCGACATGTATTTCCGTATCCGCTCGGGGACCGACATCCCGTTCATCTACGGCATGCTCTACCACATCTTCAATAACGGCTGGGAGGACAAGAAATACATCAAGGATCGCGTCTACGGCATGGAGAAGGCCCGGGAAGAAGCGATGAAGTGGACCCCGGACAAGGTCCAGGACGTGACCGGAATGGCGGAAAAGGATGTCCGCACGTGCGCCGAAGCCATGGCCAAGAACCGTCCCAGCACCATCATCTGGGCCATGGGCCAGACCCAGCATACGACCGGCAATGCCGTCGTGCGCGCGAGCTGTATCCTTCAACTGGCGCTGGGCAACGTCGGCGTATCCGGCGGCGGCACCAATATCTACCGCGGCCACGATAACGTCCAGGGCGCCACGGACCTGGGCCCCAATCCCGACTCGCTGCCCGGCTATTACGGCATCGCTCCCGGCTCCTTTGCACACTGGGCGCGGGTATGGAACGTGGATTTGAAGTGGCTTCAGAGCCAGTTTGTATCGCCGGCGATGATGACCAAGCCGGGGATCACGGTGTCGCGCTGGATCGACGGCGTCATGGAGAAAAACGAGAACGTCGACCAGGATCCGAACGTTCGCGGCGTTTTCTACTGGGGCCATGCGCCTAACAGCCAGAGCCGCGGTCTGGAAATGAAGAAGGCGATGGATATGCTCGACCTGTTGGTGGTGATCGACCCGTATCCATCAGCCACCGCGGCGATGGCGGCGATGCCCGCCGAAGGCTACACGCCGAACAAGAACCGCGCCGTGTATCTGCTG
>JACQTO010000064.1 GCA_016210745.1 Betaproteobacteria bacterium | reverse complement strand
TGACGTCCTTGAGCACCAGCGGAATGCCGAGGTCCTCGAATTTCGGGATGGTGGTCGTGATCACCCGCAGCACGATGCCGATGTTGCCCTGCTGCACGATGGCGTTGACGCGAAAGCGGCCGATTCCGGCCGGGGCGATGGCGAAATTGCATTCCTTCTTCGCCTCGAACTCCCCGGCCTGCTTGTCGTTCATGATCGAGCGGGCCAGCTCCGCGGTGTGCTGCGCGGTAAGCGCCTGGCTCGACACGGGCGTCATCCGGCCGTCGATCTTCATGGCCGGCGGAAATCCCACCGTGATGAACAGATCCGAACCCTTCTTCTGCAGCAACAGCCGCAGAAGGTCGTACATGAACTTGGTTGCCTGTTCGCGTTCCATCGATCCGCTCCTTGTGCGCCGCGGGGGCCCTTGCTCCTTATTTCGAGCCCCCGAACGTCTCCTTGTTGGCCGCCTTGCTGCGCGCCTCGTCGTTGGAAATGACGTTGCGCTTGACCAGCTCCGTCAGATTCTGATCCAGCGTCTGCATGCCGAACTGCATCCCGGTCTGAATTGCCGAGTACATCTGCGCGATCTTCGCCTCTCGGATAAGGTTTCTGATTGCCGGCGTGCCGATCATGATCTCATGCGCCGCCACGCGCCCCGAACCGTCCTTGGTCTTCAAGAGCGTCTGCGAAATTATCGCGCGAATCGACTCCGAGAGCATGGCCCGCACCATCTCCTTTTCCGCGGCGGGAAAGACGTCGACGATGCGGTCTATGGTCTTTGCGGCCGAACTGGTGTGCAGGGTGCCGAACACCAGGTGGCCGGTCTCGGCCCCCGAGAGGGCGAGCCGTATGGTCTCGAGGTCCCTCATCTCGCCCACCAGGATCACGTCGGGATCCTCGCGCAGCGCGCTCCGCAGCGCGTTGGCGAACGAGAGCGTGTGCGGCCCGACTTCGCGCTGGTTGATCAGACACTTCTTGGATTCATGCACGAATTCGATCGGGTCCTCGATGGTGAGGATGTGCCCGTACTCGGTTTCGTTCTTGTGGTTCACCATCGCCGCCAGCGTGGTCGACTTGCCCGATCCCGTCGGCCCGGTGACGAGCACGATGCCGCGCGGCTGGTCCGATATTTCCTTGAATATCTTCGGCGCCTTGAGATCTTCGAGCGACAGGATCTTGGAGGGAATGGTGCGCATCACGGCAGCGGCGCCGCGATTCTGCACGAAGGCATTGACCCGAAAGCGCGCCAGGCCAGGGATCGCAAAAGAGAAGTCCAGTTCCAGGTTCTCCTCGTAGTGCTTGCGCTGGCCGTCGTTCATGATGTCGTAGATCATGCCGTGGACGTCCTTGTGTTCCATGGGCGGCAGGTTGATGCGCCGGATGTCGCCGTGCACGCGGATCATGGGGGGCAGACCCGAAGACAGGTGCAGGTCTGAGGCCTTGTTTTTCACGACGAAAGCAAGCAGTTCGGAAATGTCCATATATAATTTCGTCCTGGGTCTTGGTCTCGATTCGCTGCGCGGCTGGCGGCACGAATGCCAAACTCGAAGCTAACGCTTTGATTCATTATGGCAACAATCGAGAACAACTTGCAAGCCGTGAAAAAACGCATCGCCAGCGCCTGTGCCGGGGCCGGGCGAAGCGCGGACGAGGTGCTGCTGGTGGCGGTGACCAAGACGTTTCCGCCTGAGGCGGTGCGCGAGGCCGCGCGTGCCGGGCAGCGTGATTTCGGCGAGAACTATGTGCAGGAAGCGCTGACGAAGATCGAATCGCTCGCCGATTCCCGGCTGGTGTGGCATTTCATCGGTCCGATCCAGAGCAACAAGACGCGCGCCATCGCCGAGGCATTCCAGTGGGCGCACTCGGTGGACCGTGAAAAAGTCGCAGTGCGCTTGTCCGAGGCGCGTCCCGCGCACCTGCCGGCGCTGCAGGTATGCATCGAGGTCAACGTGAGCGGCGAGCAAACCAAGAGCGGCGTCGCCCCCGAGGCGCTCCCAGCGCTGGCAAGAACGGTCCATGCGCTGCCGCGGCTAAGACTGCGTGGCCTGATGGCCATTCCCGAGCCAACGGCCGACCTCGAGCTTGCGCGGCGGCGTTTTCGGCTGGTGCGCGAATTGCGCGACGAATTGAATCGGAGCGGCCTTGCGCTCGACACCCTGTCGATGGGAATGTCGGCCGACCTGGAAGCCGCGATCGCCGAAGGCGCGACCATGGTGCGCGTGGGTACGGCGATTTTCGGCGCGAGGAAGGCGGCGTGAACATCACTTTCATCGGCGGCGGCAACATGGCGCAGGCCATTATCGGCGGCCTCCTGAAGCGCGGATTCGATGCGGGGGCGATCGGAGTCGTCGAGATCGTGCCTGCGGCGCGCGAGCGGCTTGCCCGAGCGTTCGCGGTGCGCTGTTTTGCCGCGCCGGAGCATGCCGCGCCGTTCGGCGACCTGGTGGTCATGGCGGTAAAACCGCAGCAGATGCGTGAAGCGGCAAAGGCGGTGGCGCCCCATTTGCACGGCGAGCTGGTGCTCTCGATCGCTGCGGGCACGCGGCTGGCGGATCTTTCGCGCTGGCTCGGCGGCCATACCCTGCTTGCGCGCTGCATGCCCAATACGCCGGCACTGATCGGCGCCGGCGTCAGCGCCGCTTATTGCGTCGAGCAGGTGACCCCCGAGCGGCGTGCGCAGGTGACCCAAGTGCTCGAGAGTGTGGGGGCGCTGGTGTGGGTGGGCGAAGAGAGCCTGCTCGACGCGGTCACCGCGGTCTCGGGCAGCGGACCGGCCTACGTGTTCTATTTCATCGAAGCGCTCGAAGAGGCTGCGCGCGAGCTGGGGCTCTCGCCCGATCAGGGGCGCAGGCTCGCGCTAGCGACATTCGTCGGTGCGGCGCGCCTCGCCGAAGAAAGCGGCGAGGACGTGGCGCTGCTGCGCGAGCGCGTCACCTCCCGGGGCGGCACCACCGAAGCGGCGCTTGCTGCGATGCAGGCCGCAGGGATCAAGGAGGCCATCGTGCGCGCCATCCGCGCCGCCGACGCACGCGCCAAGGAGCTCGGCGAGCAGCTCGGCAAGGACGCGTAGGGGCCTAAACAATCATGTTCAGCCAGATCGGCCAGTTCCTGATCGAGACCCTGTTCGGATTCTTCGTGTTTCTGCTGCTGCTGCGCTTTTACATGCAGCGGCTGCGCGCACCTTTTCGCAATCCGGTAGGCGAATTCGTCACCGCACTCACCAATTGGATGGTGTTGCCGGCGCGGCGCGTCATTCCGGCATTGTTCGGGCTCGACTTAGCGACGCTGGTGCTCGCGTGGCTCGCCCAAGGGCTGAGCTGGATCCTGGTCCTGTCGCTCAAAGGCATGGCGCTCGCCGGCACGGCCGGAATCGCCTTCGGGGCGATCGCAGCGCTTGCGGCGGTCGACCTGTTGCGCTTGTCGCTGTATCTGCTCATCGGGGTGGTGCTGGTGCAGGTGATTTTGAGCTGGGTGAATCCACATACGCCGCTTGCGCCTGTATTCGACGCGTTGACGCGGCCTTTCTACCGCGTCTTCCGGCGCTTCATCCCGCCGATCGGCGGCATCGACCTGGTGCCCCTGGTCGTGCTCGTCATCGCCCAGGTGCTTCTGATCCCGGTGGCGACCCTCACGCAAACGGTATCGAGACTGTTTTGAGCCCCTGGCTGCGCCGCGACGCCGGAGGATGGCTGCTCGCAATCCACGTGCAACCGGGAGCGAAAAAAAGCGAAGTGGCCGGGCTGCACGGCGAAGCGCTCAAGATCCGCGTCGCCGCCCCGCCCGTCGAAGGCAAGGCGAACGCCGCGCTGATCGCCTACCTCGCAAAAGCGCTTGGCGTTCCAAAACGCGCCGTGACGGTGCAAAAAGGCGAGGCTTCGCGCGAAAAGCTGGTGCGCGTGTCCGATCGCAGCGCCGATCCAGGCGCGCTGCTGGCCGAAAAATCCGCAAGCTGAATCCATGAGGATGCCCATGGGCATCCTGCGGCGGCAGGTTCAGAAAAGACGGCTCGCGCGGCCTTCAGCCGGCGCTCGCGTACACGACCTTCCCGCCCACCAAGGTATAGCGCACCCGAGCAGGCAGCTCGTAGCCGAGAAAAGGCGTGTTCTTGCCTTGGCTCTTCAGGAACTCGGGCGTGATCCTGACGTGATCCTCGGGATCGAACAGCACCAGATCGGCGGGCCCTCCGAGCGCAATGGTTCCGGCATCGATCCCCAGTATGGCTGCCGGCCGCGAGGTGACCGCGGCAAGCGCTTTAGCCAGCGGCTGCTTGGTTTCGCTCGCCCACTTGAGCGTGAGCGGCAGCAGAAGCTCGAGCCCGGTCGCCCCCGCCTCGGATTCGCCGAAGGGGATCTGCTTTGCGTCCTCATCGACGGGCGCGTGGTCCGAGCAAATGGCGTCGATGGTGCCTTCGGCCAGCCCGGCCCTCAGGGCATCGCGGTCGCGCAGCGAGCGCAGCGGCGGCACGAGGTGGCTGTGCGAGTCGAAGTAGCCCAGGTCCATCTCCGACAGGTGCGCGTGATGAGCGCCGACGTCGCAGGTGATCGCCAGTCCCTCCTCTTTTGCCCGGCGCACCATCGTGACGGCCTCGGCCGTGGACAAGCGGCACAGATGGACTCGCGCGCCGCTTGCGCGCGCCAGTTGCAAAATGGTCGCCAAAGCGACGGTCTCGGCCAGTGCGGGAATACCCGCCAGCCCGAGGCGGCTGGCGACCTCGCCGTCGTGCGCGACCCCGTCGCGGGCAAGATAACCGTCCATCGGCCGCAGCCAAACCGAGAATCCGAGCGTCGATGCATACTGCATGGCGCGCCAGAGCACCTGGGTATCGACAAGCGGCGTGTCGGCTTGCGAAAACGCGACGCAGCCGGCGTCGTGGAGCACCGCCATTTCCGCCAAGCGTTCGCCGGCAAGTCCGGCGGTGAGGGCGCCGATGGGATACACGCGCACCAGGTTCAGGCTGCGGGCGCGAAATGTGAGCATCTCCACCAACCCGGGCTCATCGAGCGGCGGATCGGTATCCGGGGGGCAGGCGAGACTGGTGACCCCGCCCGCGACCGCGGCGCGCATTTCCGATTCCAGCGTTGCCTTGTATTCGAAGCCGGGCTCGCGCAAGCGTGCCGACAGGTCGACCAGACCCGGGCACACGGCCAGCCCCGCAGCGTCGAGCGTGCGCTCGGGCGTAAAGCCCGCGGGCGCGTTTCCTATCCCGGCTATTTTTCCCGCGGCGACGTACACATTGCGCGGCGCGTCGGTGCCGCTTGCGGGATCGATCAGCCTGCCGTTCTTGATGAGTATTTTCATGGACGAGAAGATTAGTTTCCCGCAAGTATGCTCATCGCCGCCATGCGCACGGCGATGCCGAATCGGACCTGCGACAAGATCACGGACTGCCCGCCATCGGCGACCGCGGAGTCGATCTCCACGCCGCGGTTCAGCGGACCGGGATGCATGACGATCGCGTCGGGTTTGGCCAAGGCAAGCTTTTCCGGGGTCAGGCCCCAGGACTTGAAGAACTCCTGTGCCGAGGGCAGCAGCGCCCCGGTCATGCGCTCATTCTGCACCCGCAGCATTACGACCACGTCGCAGTCGACGATCCCGCGCCGCAGATCGTGGAACACCTTCACCCCGAGCTGTTCCACGCCGGTGGGCAGCAGCGTCTTGGGGCCGATCACACGCACATCGGGCGCGCCCAGCGTGGTGAGCGCGTGGATGAGGGAGCGCGCCACGCGCGAGTGCAGCACGTCGCCGACGATGGCCACCGACAAACGCGAGAAATCGCGTTTGTAGTGACGGATGGTGTAGGTGTCGAGCAGCCCTTGAGTCGGGTGTGCGTGGCGCCCATCGCCGGCATTGATCACGTGACCGCGCGCGCCGATGTGGCGCGCGATAAGG
>JACQTO010000063.1 GCA_016210745.1 Betaproteobacteria bacterium | reverse complement strand
TGTTGAAGTGGTTCTGTTCAACATCTTGCGCGTAAGAATCTAACTGCACATGCAGATTGGGCCAATCGCAGCGAAGCCCGACAATCGACTGCTGGTACGGCTACGATCCGGAATAGAGGGCGCCGTTAAATATCGAACGCGCGCGGTCGATCAATTCGCTTGCGGTAAGACCCAGCGGACCGCCGTTGCGCGTGGCTACGCTGTCGCCGGCGGCGCCGTGCAGCCATACGCCCGCGAGGAGCGCATCGAGTGCCGGCGCCCCCTGCGCGATCAGCCCGGCGACCAAACCCGTCAGTGCGTCGCCCATGCCCGCGGCCGCCATTCCCGCGTTGCCGCTCGCGTTTATCCACCACGACCCGTCTGGTGTGGCGATCACGCTGCCGTTGCCTTTGAGCGCCACCGGGGAGCGGTAGCGGCCGGCGATGCGTTTGGCCGCGGCTATGCGGTCGGCCTGCACTTCTTGCGTCGAGCACCCGAGCAGCCGGGCGGCTTCGGCAGGATGCGGAGTGAGCAGTGTATGCGCAGTGCGCCCGGTGACGGCCTCCCGCAGCGCGTTGCTTCCGGCCAGTGCGTTGAGGGCATCGGCGTCGAGCACCAGAACCGCGGGTGAGGCCAGCGCCTGCAGCAGCAGGCGGCCGGCCTCTTCGCTCTGCCCCATGCCCGGGCCGGCGGCGACTGCGTTGAAATCGCTCGTGTCGAACAAGCGCCCCGGCGCGCGAAGCATCAATTCGGGCTGCAATGGATCCACCTGTGGCGCCTGCTCTGCGAGCAGGGCAACATAGACCCTGCCGGCGCCGATCCGCAGAGCGGCGCGCCCCGCCAGCAGTGCCGCGCCGATCATTCCCTCAGCACCGCCGAGTACTGCGAGGCTGCCGGCGAGACCCTTGTGAAAATTCCGTGGACGGCGCGGGAGCAGTCCCGCAAGTATCGAGGCATCGAGCAATCTGCCTTCCGGGCGCAACAGCGCTTGCGCATCCAGGCCGATCGGTTCCACCTGCAGCTCACCGCAGTGGTCCGGGCCGTCCAGGGTCAGCAGCCCGGGTTTGAGGCCGATGAACGTAACGGTATGCGCCGCACGCACCGCTGCCCCCATGGTGGCGCCGGTATCGGCGTTCAGTCCGCTGGGGACATCCAATGCAAGGACAGCGGTTCCCAAGGCGTTGATCGCTTGCACCAGATCAGCATGGCCTCCGGACAGCGGACGCTGCAGACCAATGCCGAACAAGCCGTCGATGACGAGGTCCCAGCGCGCACCTGCGGGGATGGCCTCCTCGAGGGAGCCTCCCAAGGACTCCCAAGCGGCGAGCGCCGCACGCGCGTCCGCGGAAAGTTTGCCGCGCTCGCCTGCGAAGACTACTGTGACGCGATAGAACCAGCGCTTGAGGTGTGCCGCGACTTCGAGCGCATCACCGCCATTGTTGCCGGGTCCGGCGACGACCAGAATGTTGCGGGCACGTTCGCCCATGATGCGCCGGGCGTGCTCTGCGGCTGCCAGTCCGGCACGGACCATCAACGGCGGGGATGCGTCCCCCGCAGCCTTTTCGATGGTGCGGATCTGCTCGGTGGTGTAGACGGGCCGAAGCACAGTTCGTCGCTTCTTCTTAGCTGCCTGGAAAGCCGGAGTGATCTGGCGTATGGGCCATGATCGTCGGGTAGCTGCTTCGCGTCAACCCTCCCCGGGCGCCGCGCGGGCAGCAAATTTTCATCTATCCTTGAGCACCAGGTGCACGTAATCGGCAATTGCCAGCGACGCTGTAAGACCCGGCGATTCTATGCCGAATAGATTCACCAGCCCGTCGACGCCGTGGTGGCGCGGTCCTTCAATGACGAAATCGCGCGCGGCCCCACCGATAGCCTGGATTTTGGGTCGGATGCCGGAATACGCGGGTTGCAGCGAGCCCTCCTTGATATCGGGCCAGTAAGTGCGGATTGCCCGGTAGAAGTCTTCGGCGCGGTCCGGATCGACGCGGTAATCGATCGATTCGACCCATTCCACGTCGGGCCCGAATCGCGTCTGCCCGGCGAGGTCGAGCGTCAGGTGCACGCCCAGGCCCGCGGGCTCGGGCACCGGGTAGATCAAGCGCGAAAAGGGCGAGCGGCCCGCAAGCGTGTAGTAGTTGCCTTTTGCGTAGTGGCAGGGGGGAATTCTGGCCGCCGGTACTCCTGCGATGCTTGCGGCGACGCGCTGCGCATGGAGGCCGCCTGAGTTGACGAGCGAACGCGCGAGAATCCTCGAAGGTGCAGGCCCCCCGATGTCCAGTTCAATCCCTTTCGCGGTGACTCGACCCGACATCACCGGGCTGCGCAATACGATCACGGCGCCGCGATTCTCTGCATCGCCTTGGAGCGAGAGCATGTAGCCGTGACTGTCGATGATCCCGGTCGAGGGCGACAGGAGCGCGGCGACGCAGGCGAGCTCCGGTTCCATCGCCTTCGCTTCAACTCCCGCGAGCACTTGCAGGTCGGCGACACCGTTTGCCTCGGCTTGAGCTCGGATTGCCTCCAGCCGCCGCCGCTGCGGCTCGCTGGTGGCGACGATCAGCTTGCCGCAGCGCCGGTGCGCCACTTCCCTCTCTGCGCAATATCGGTAGATCGCCTGCAACCCTTGCATGCACAGCCGTGCCTTGAGCGATCCGCTAGGGTAGTAGATTCCAGCGTGTATCACTTCGCTGTTGCGCGAGCTGGTATGGGTTCCGATCGCATCCTCCGCCTCGAGGACCACTACCTCCCGGCCTGCCAATGCGAGGCGGCGGGCAATCGAAATGCCGACCACTCCGGCGCCTATGACAATGCAGTCGACGCGCTCCATGCGGTTCATTGTTCCCGAACGGCCGGGGGCAACGGCAGCACCAGGAACACGTAAGCAAGCAGCGACGCCACCCCGGCAAGCCCGAACGCGATGGCCAGGGGAAGCGGAGTGCCGTCATAGGTCGCACCGAGTGCGTAGCTGGTAGCCGCACCGGCGGCGAGCTGGATGAAGCCGAGCAGCGAGGAGGCGGCTCCGGAAATCTTCGGATAGGGGCTCAATGCGCCGGCGGTGGCGTGGGGAATGACGAAGTTCACTGCGAACAGGAACACGAACGCCGGTGCCACCGTCGCCGCGACATGATCGACGCGAAGCCAGGCCAGAGCTGTCATGACGACTCCGGAACCAAAGGCGAGAACGGTGCCGATCCGAATCATTCGGTCCATGCCATAGCGCATCACCAGCCGGCTGCTTGCGATCGCCCCCAGGATGTTGCCGATCGCGACAATGGCGAAGCACAGTGCGAATTCCCGCGGCGAATAGCCGAGCGCGTGCACGATGACGAAAGCGGCGCTGGAGACAAACGCATAGATGCCCGTAAGTATGATACAGGTGACGGCCATGTAGGCGAGATAACGCCGCTCGCCGAGCAGAAAAACGAAATTGTGCACCAGCGCCAGGGGACCCCCCTTGCCGTAACCGCTGCCGTTCCCATTCAGCTTGCGTGCATGCGAGGCCGTTTCGGGCAGGCCGAATGCGACAAAAGCAAGCATCGCGACGGAGATTGCCGAGAGGGCCCAGAAGATCGACCGCCAACCGCCTGCCGCGAGGAGCGCCGTACTGGCAAAGGGCGCCAGGATGGGCGAGAGGCCCAACACGATTCCCATCAGGGCGAGGGCCCGCGCCGCCTCGTCCCAGGCATACAAGTCGCGCACGATCGAGCGCGCGAGCACGGGAGCCGCCGACACGCCCAGACCTTGCACAAAGCGTCCCGAAATCAGTTGCTCGATCGATGTGCTCCCGGCGCAAAACACGCTTGCCGCGACAAAGAGCGCCAATCCCGCAAGCAGCGGCGGTCGCCGGCCATAGCGGTCGGATATCGGGCCGTAGACGAGCTGGCCGCAGGCTACACCGATGAAAAAAGTCGTCGCGCTTTGCTGCACGGTCGCCACATCGGCGCGGAACACGGCGGCCAGTTCCGGCAAGGCAGGAACGAAAATGTCGGTCGAGAGGGCGCCAAGGGCGACCAGAATGCCGAGCAGGAACGTGAAGGATGCAGTGTGCGGTTTGAGCAACATGGTCGGCTGCGTCAGTGCGATGCGCATGACGCACGCGAACCAAGGCATCCGGAGGAATCAAGGGCGAATCTTAGCATGTGCGCCGTATTGCTCCGCGCTAGAATCCGCCTCTTCCCTTAGCCGGACGAGCCGGAACCAAGGAGCTGGTTTTGCCGTTATATTTGAAATTCGCTTCCAGTGTTGCGATGTTGCGCGGACGAAAAGCCGTCCGCGCGGATCGCCGATTGTGCACGGATGAAAGAACCATCCGTGCACAATCGGCGATCTCATATGAAAATGCCAGGGCGTCCGGGCCGTTATCCGTAACCGGGTTTTCAGTACGGATGTTTCTTATCCGTGCTGAAAACCCGGTTGGTGCGCGCCGCGCGCAAGGCCGCGGTCGGCTGACTGACCGTCGATTTCTTAGCAGGGAAGATATTTCTTGAAGTGGTTCCGTTCAACATCTTGCGCGTAAGAATCTGAGATAGCGTACATGGCTCCCGGCAATCTTGGATCGAGCGCGAACGCCGGCCGCTGGCAATTCTGGATCGACCGTGGCGGCACCTTTACCGACGTGGTTGCGCGGCGCCCGGACGGCGTGTTGGTCACCCACAAACTGCTGTCGGATAACCCCGAGCGCTACGATGACGCCGCGCTGGCGGGAATCCGGCATCTGCTGGGCGTGGCGCCCGGTGCCCCGATTCCTGTCGTCGTAATCGACGCCGTAAAGATGGGCACGACGGTCGCCACTAATGCTCTGCTCGAAAGGAAAGGCGAGCGCACGGTGCTGTTCATCACGCGCGGATTTCGCGACGCGCTCAGGATCGCCTATCAGAACCGGCCAAAGCTGTTCGAGCGCCACATCGTATTGCCGGAGCTGCTCTACGCGAAAGTGATCGAGGTCGACGAGCGCATCGGCGCCAGGGGCGAAGTCCTTGTGCCGCTCGACCTGGCGCAGGCGCGAGGCGCGCTGCAGGCGGCGTTCGACGAGGGTTTCCGCTCGGTAGCGATCGTATTCATGCACGGCTACCGCTACCACGATCACGAGCGCCGTGTGGCTGCCCTGGCGCGCGAGGCGGGCTTCTCCCAGGTCTCGGTGTCGCATGAGGTGAGTCCCCTGATGAAATTGGTATCGCGCGGCGACACCACGGTCGTCGACGCGTATCTCTCCCCGATCCTGCACCGCTACGTCGAGCACGTCGCCGCCGAACTCGAGGGGGTGCGCCTCCTGTTCATGCAGTCGAACGGCGGATTGACCGACGCACGGCGTTTCCAAGGCAAGGATTCGATCCTCTCGGGCCCCGCGGGCGGCATCGTCGGCGCGGTGCGAACTTCGGTGGCGGCCGGGTTCGAGCGCATCATCGGTTTCGACATGGGCGGCACCTCCACCGATGTTTCGCATTACGCCGGCGAGTTCGAGCGCGCTTTCGAGACGCTGGTGGCCGGCGTGCGCATGCGCGCGCCCATGATGAGCATCCACACGGTTGCCGCAGGGGGCGGATCGATCCTGCACTTCGATGGCTCGCGCTATCGCGTAGGCCCAGATTCCGCGGGCGCCAATCCCGGGCCGTCGTGCTACCGCAGGGGCGGGCCGCTCACCGTCACTGACGCAAACGTGATGCTGGGAAAAATCCAGCCGGTTTTTTTCCCCGCGGTGTTCGGTCCCGGCGGCGACGAGACGCTCGACGCCCAAGTCGTGCGCCGGCGCTTCGCGGATCTCGCCGCTGAAATCCGCCGTGCCACCGGCGATGCGCGCTCGCCCGAGGCGGTTGCCGAGGGTTTCATCGACATCGCCGTCGGCAATATGGCCGAGGCGATCAAGCGCATCTCGGTGCAGCGCGGGCACGACGTGACCGAGTACACCCTATGCTGCTTCGGCGGCGCGGCCGGGCAACACGCATGCCTGGTTGCCGACGCTCTAGGCATGACTCGCGTCTACATCCATCCGCTCGCGGGAGTGCTGTCTGCGTACGGCATGGGGCTTGCCGACATCGCGGCGATGCGCGAGCAGTCCGTGGAGGCGACGCTCGAGGAGGCGAACCGGTCTGTGCTCGAAGCCGCCCTGGCAAGACTGGCGACCGAGGCGCGCGCGGAATTGCGCGGCCAGGGTGTCGCCGACGAACGCATTCGCGTCCTCGAGCGGGTGCAACTGCGCTATGACGGCACCGATTCGACCCTTACGGTCGGTTTCGGCACCATCGCCCAGATGCTGGAGCGCTTCGAGACGGCCTACCGCAGGCGCTACAGTTTCCTCATGCCGGGACGCGCCGTAATCGCCGAGTCGGTGTCGGTGGAGGCCCTCGGGGTCTCGGAGCCGCCGCTCGAGGCCCCGTCCGCTTCAGTCTCGCGCGGGGCGCCACCGGCCCCATCCGAGGTGGTCCCCATGCACTCGGGAGGTCAGGCGCACCGCGCGCCCGTTTTCACACGCGAGCAGCTGATGCCCGGCGACAGGATCGGCGGACCGGCGATCATCGCCGAGGCCAATGCGACGACAGTGGTCGAGGCCGGCTGGCAGGCCCAGGTGACGGCTCTGGATCATCTTGTGCTCACGCGTGCCGTTCCGCGTCCCGCGCGCTCGGCGATCGGAACCAGCGTCGATCCGGTGATGCTCGAGATTTTCAACAACCTGTACATGTCGATCGCCGAGCAAATGGGTCTGCGGCTGGCTAACACGGCGTATTCGGTCAACATCAAGGAGCGCCTCGATTTTTCCTGCGCGCTGTTCGACGATCAGGGTCAGCTGATCGCCAATGCGCCGCACATGCCGGTGCATCTGGGCTCGATGGGCGAATCGATCCGAACCGTGATGCGCGAGAACGCGGGAAAAATGAAGCCCGGCGACGTGTTCGTACTCAACGCGCCCTACAACGGCGGCACCCATCTTCCGGATGTCACGGTGATCACGCCGGTGTTCGACGATCCGGGCAGGGAAATACTCTTTTACGTCGGCGCGCGCGGCCATCATGCCGATATCGGCGGCACCACGCCGGGCTCGATGCCGCCGGACAGCCGCGTGGTTGAGGACGAAGGGGTCCTGATCGACAACTTCAAGCTGGTCGATGCCGGCCGGCTGCGCGAGCACGAAATGCGTGCTCTGCTGCTCTCGGGCAGGCATCCCGTTCGCAACGTGGAGCAGAATCTCGCCGACCTGCGGGCGCAGATCGCCGCTAACGAGAAAGGCGTGCAGGAGCTGCGGCGCATGGTGGAGCACTTCGGCCTCGACGTCGTCAAGGCCTATATGCGGCATGTGCAGGACAATGCCGAAGAGGCGGTGCGGCGGGTGATCGATGTCCTGAAAGACGGCGAGTTCAGCTGTGAAATGGACAACGGCGCCGTGATCCGGGTTCGCATTACGATCGAGCACGCGCGGCGCAGCGCCACGGTGGACTTCACCGGCACCTCTGCTCAGCTGCCGAACAATTTCAACGCGCCCACGGCAGTCTGCGTGGCGGCGGTGCTGTACGTGTTCCGTACCTTGGTCAACGACGAGATTCCACTCAATGCGGGCTGTCTGAAGCCGATCAGAATCATCGTCCCGGAAGGCTCGATGCTGCGGCCGAGATATCCCGCGGCGGTGGTTGCCGGCAACGTCGAGACCTCGCAATGCATCACCGACACGCTCTACGGCGCATTGCGTATCATGGGCGCTTCGCAGGGCACCATGAACAACTTCACGTTCGGCAACGAGCGTTACCAGTATTATGAGACGGTTGCCGGCGGATCCGGAGCCGGGGAGGGTTTCAACGGTACAGCCGTGGTGCAGACACACATGACGAACTCGCGCCTTACCGATCCTGAAGTCCTGGAATGGCGCTTTCCCGTGCTGCTGGAACGCTTCGAAATCCGGCGCGGAAGCGGTGGCCGGGGCCGTTGGCAGGGCGGCGACGGGGCGCTTCGCCGGGTGCGCTTTCTCGAACCGATGACCGCTGCGATCCTCTCCGGACACCGGCGTATCCCCCCGTATGGCATGGCCGGTGGGCTTCCGGGGGCCGTGGGCAGAAACCGAGTCGAGCGCAGCACCGGCGAGATGCTCGAATTGGGCGGGGCGGACATGGCCCAGCTCGGTGAGGGCGACGTGTTCGTGATCGAAACGCCGGGCGGCGGGGGCTATGGGTTGCCGCCGGCTGAGTTGCCTATAATAGGTCCCTGATTGCCGCCGGTTTTCCAGCGGCCGTCGAATTCCCACTGGAGCACAATGGATCGGCGCTCGATATTCAGCAAGACTGCGAGGGGTCTCCAGGAGACCTCCGGCAAGACCAGTATTCTCCCGCGCAATCTTCGCAATGTCCTCAAGGAAATCGACGGCAAAGCCACGGTCGAGGATCTCGCTCAAAGAACCGGAACGCCGGAGGACAAGCTGACTGCGGCCTTGGTGAAGCTGGCGGCAGATGGATTCGCGCGCGAGATGGTGGTCGGGGCGCAGTTCGGCGCGACACGGGCTGCGGCGGGGGAAATCCAGGACGACCTAGACTTTACCAGCCTTGTGCGCACCAAGCCGCCCGCCGGCCGCGGCGAGGGCGCTGCGAAGCAAAAAAGCGCGCAAGCCGACGAAGATGCTCGTGCAGCCGCAGCCGCGCGCGCCCGCGAGGAGATGAGCGCCCTTAAGAAGGTGATAGGTGACGCTAGCGCCGCAACCGCGCGCGCCCGGCAGGAAGCCGAAGCGCGTGCAAAGGCGGAAGCCGAAGCGCGCGCCAAAGCAGAGACCGAAGCGCGGGCCAGGGCGGAAGCCGAAGCACGTGCCAAAGCAGAATCCGAAGCGCGTGCCAGGGCGGAGGCCGAAACGCGAGCCAAGGCGGAAGCCGAGGCCCGAGCGAAGAAGGAGGCGGAGGAACTCCGAAACCGGCTTGATACCGAGCGCAGGGCGCGTGAGGAAACCGAACGGGTTGCCAGGCTGGATGCGGGGCGGCTTGCACGTGCGGCGGAGGATCGCGCTCGCAAGCAAGCCGAGGAGCAGGCACGTAGGGAGGCCGAGGATAGGGCTCGGGTTGAAGCCGATCTGAGGGCACGGCTGGAGGCCGAGCGTAAGGCGCGCGAGGATGCCGAGGCGCGTGCTCAAGCGGAGGCCGAAGCGCGGGAGAAGCAGCAAGCAGAGGAACAGGTCCGCCGTCAAGCAGAAGAGAGTGCAAGGCTTAAAGCGGAGCAGCGCGCGCGTCGGCAGGAAGAGGAAAAGGCGCGCTATGAGGCAGAGCTTGCGCGCAAGGAGGCTGAGGCGCTTCGTTTGAAGCTTGAGGCAGAGCGCAGGGCGCGTGAAGAAGCCGATGCGCGCGCTCGGGCCGAAGCCGAAGCGCGTTCACAGCGTGAAGCCGAGGAGCGTGCGCGTCGCCAAGCCGAGGAGACCGCCCGGCTCGAAGCCGAGGAGCGGGCGCGTAAAGAGGCCGAAGAAAAGGCGCGAATCGAGGCCGAGCGCATGCGCAAGGAGGCCGAGGAGCTGCGCGATCGCCTGGAGGCGGAGCGCAGGGCGCGTGAAGAAGCCGAGGAGCGTGCCCGGGCCGAAGCCGAAGCGCGATCACAGCGTGAAGCCGAGGAGCGTGCGCGTAGAGAGGCCGAAAAGAAGGCGCGCATCGAGGCCGAGCGCGAGCGCACGGAGGCAGAGCGCAGGGCGCGTGAAGAAGCCGAGGAACGCGCCCGGGTCGAAGCCGAAGCGCGATCACAGCGTGAAGCCGAGGAGCGGGCGCGCCGCCAAGCCGAGGAGCTGGCGCGTAAAGAGGCCGAAGAAAAGGCGCGCATCGAGTCCGAGCGCGTGCGCCAGGAGGCCGAGGAGCTACGCGAGCGCTTGGAGGCAGAGCGCAGGGCGCGTGAAGAATCTGAGGCGCGTGCCCGGGCCGAAGCCGAAGCGCGATCACAGCAAGAAGCCGAGGAGCGTCAGCGCCGCCAAGCCGAGGAGTATGCCTGGGCCGAAGCCGGAGCGCGATCTCAGCAGGAAGGCGAGGAGCGGGGGCGCAGAGAGGCCGAAGAAGAGGCGCGTATCGAGTCCGAGCGTGCGCGCCAGGAGGCCGAGGAGCTGCGCGAGCGCCTGGAAGCAGAGCGCAGGGCGCGTGAAGAAGCCGAGGAGAAAGCGAGGCTGGAAGCCGAGGGGCGCGCTCGGCGGGAGGAAGAGGAAATAGCTCGGCGCGAAGCCGAAGAAGCTGCCCGGCGCGAAAGACAGGAGCGCGAACGCAGGGAAGCCGAAGAGGTCGCCCGCCGCGAGGACGAGGAGCGCAGGTCGCGCAAGGAGGCGGCCCGCGCCGCGAAAGAAGCGAGGAAGCAGGCGGCTCGCGAGGAGCGCGAGCGCGCCAAGGCCGAGGCCGAGGCCGCCAAGATAGCGCGCAAGGAAGAGCGGGCGCGTGAGCGCGAGCGCGCAGAGCAAGCCGAGCAAGAACCGGTCGCCGTGGCGGCGAGCGCACCGCCGGCCGGACCCCAAGTCGCGGCGCACGTACTTCATGCGCAGCGGCAGCGGAACCTGGGCCGCCCAATAGCATTGGGGCTGTTCCTGGTCTTGCTCGCTGCGGTCGTTGCGATCCACTTCATCGGGCTCGATCCAGTCCCGTTCGAGAAAGCGGCCGAGAATCGCTTTGGCCAGCCGGTGAAAATCGGTTCGATCAACATATCCTTGGTGCCTGTGCCGAATGTCCGGATGGAGCAGGTGACGATCGGCACGGAGCCGAAGGTCCGCATTGCCGCGATCAAGGTAATGCCCGAGTTCGGCTCCTTGTTCGATCAGCGCAAGGTGTTCAAGAGCGTGGAATTCGACGGGGCAGTGCTGCCGCAGGAATTCGTCGGGGCCGCGCTTTGGGGCCGGGGACAGGGCGATATGCTGCGCATCGACCGGGTTGTGGCTAGGGGGATTAAGCTCGAATTCGCCGGATTCGCGCTGCCGCCGCTTGACGTCGATGCCGCAATCGGGCCCGACGGGCTGTCGAAGATCGCGTTTGCAAATACTGACAGGAAGCTTTCTGGAACGCTGCAACTGAATGGCGAGGAGGCGCAGATCGAGTTCTCGGCGAAGCCGCTATCGGTCCCATTCGCTCCGCAGATCGAACTGGAAGATTTTTCCGGCAAGGGAGCGATAACGAAGGGCGAGTTGGTACTGAATGAATTCGAGGCAAAGGCCTTCGAGGGCATTTTGCGCGGGAGCGCCAGGCTGCGATGGCGCGAAGGCTGGAGCTTCGATGGCCAACTCGTGGCGCAGCAGATGGATGCGGCCAAGGCGGCGGCCCCGCTCCTGGGTGCCGGCCGGCTCGAGGGCAAGGGCAGCTACGCTATGAAGGCTGCGACGGCCGACAAGCTCTTCGCCTCGGCTCGCATCGAGGGGAACGTAACGGTGCAAAGAGGCGCCTTGGCCAAGGTCGATCTCACCCGCATTCTGCAAGGAGCGTCGACTGCCGGCGGCACGACGCTATTCTCGGAACTGGGCGCGTCGCTTGTAGCAGAAGCCGGGCGACTGCAGGTGAAGCAATTGCGCCTTGCTGCAGGATTGCTCTCTGGCAGCGGTGCGCTGGACATCGATGCGCACAAGAATCTATCCGGACGAATGCAGGTCGAACTTCGTTCCCAGGCAACCCAGGCGCGCGCAACGCTTTCCATCTCAGGCACGCTCAAGGATCCGCAGCTTCGGCGATCCAACTAGAGTCAGCCGCGTCAGGATGCAGGATCTGGGATTTGTATACGGCGACTGAAGTCCTGTCTCATGCCGCCAGCGGCCTTGCGCGCGGCGCGCGCCAACCGTGCTGCAAACCCGGTTATGGATAACGACACGATCTGGCATTTCATATGAGATCGTCGATTATGCACGGATGGTTTCTTCATCCGTGCATAATCGGCGATCCGCGCGGACGGCTTTTCGTCCGCGCAACATCGCAACACTGGAAGCAAAACTGCAAATAGGTTTGGCTAGGATTTTGGGTCGGGATGTCTGCGCAGCAAACGGTTCATGTCGGCATGGGCTGAACCGCTCGACATGAAGCCATAGGTTCCTGCCGTGGCCAATTCGGCCGCAGCTTGCTCCAGTGCCGCATAAGCGGCCCTTGCCATGGTTGCCCCAAATGTGACGCGCCTCACCCCCATCGCTTCCAATTCCGCCGTATTCGGGGATCCCAAACCCGCCAGGATATTCAACGGTCCGTCTATTTCCGCCACGAGACGGCGGATGACTTGCGGATCCTTGACCCCCGGCACGAAAAGACAATCAGCGCCGGCCTCCCGAAACGTATTTGCGCGCTGCACCGTGTGCGCAAAGGCTGCCTCTCCTGTCCCGCCAAGCCAATAGACATCGGTCCTTGCGTTGACGAACATGCCAAACGGCCTTGCAGCCTCGCAAGCGGCCCGAACGCGATCGGCTGCTTCTTGAATCTCGATCAGCGGCTGGTCCTGTCTGTAGGTGCGGTCCTCGATGTTTATCCCTACCGCGCCGGCTTCGGCCGTGAGGCGCGTTGTCTCGGCCACTTGTTGGGGCGAATCCCCATAGCCGGCCTCCATGTCGGCGCTTAGCGGCACCGACAGTCGCTCGGCCATGCGGTGGATTACGGACAGCATTTCCTGGCGTGGCATGGCCTGCCCGATGGGATAACCGAAGGTATATCCGATGCCGGCGCTGGTGGTGGCCAGGGCATTAAAGCCGGCGCGCTCGAGCAGCAATGCGCTCGCAAAATCCCATGCGTTCGGCAAGACGAGAAGACGCGGGCCCGCGTGAAGGGCTCGGAACTGCTCCGCCTTGCTGTTCTTTGCCAAGTCCGTTTCCTCAGTGCAGGTTCTAAGATCCGGCCGATGGTAATCAATCGCCCACCGGCACACAAGTTCGATTCGCGCTGGCGTGCCGCCACCGTTACGCCGGCCTGCGGCGAGCACTTCTGGATTGCGGCCCGGCGGCGTGCCTCGCGTTGCGGCAGCGGAGAACCATGGATGCGCGCTCCGGTATAATCACGCTTTACCGATACCCTTCGATGCCGACCATTCTGAAGTTGCGCGGGGCAGGAGCGCTGTCTCCGTTCCGGTTGGAAAAACTCAATTCCCGTCTCGCGGCTGTGGATTCGCGCCTGCGAGTCGATTCAGCCGAATTCCGCCATTTTATCGAGATCGAGCGGCCCCTTTCCCCGGTCGAACGCGACATACTCGATCGGCTGCTCAGCTACGGCGAAATACCGGAGGAGCCTTCCGGCAGCGGCACCGTGCTGCTGGTCGCGCCGCGCGCCGGAACCATCTCGCCCTGGTCGTCCAAGGCAACCGATATCGCGCTTCAGTGCGGCCTTGCGGCCATCAGGCGCATCGAGCGCGGGGTGGCTTATCGCATCGAGGGCGGGCAAACGGTCGTGCAGCACCGTAGCGCCATTCTTGCGCTTGTGCACGACCGCATGACCGAGACGGTGTTCGACAGAGAAGATCAAGTCGAGATTCTGTTTCGCCATTTCGCGCCCAAGCCCATGGCGGTGATCGATTTGCTCGGGGGTGGGCGCTCAGCGCTCGAGCAGGCGAACCAGGCGCTTGGCCTTGCGCTCTCGCCCGAAGAAATAGATTACCTGCAGCATCATTTCAGTGCGCTTGCGCGCAATCCGACCGATGTCGAGCTGACCATGTTCGCGCAAGCGAATTCGGAGCATTGCCGGCACAAGATTTTCAACGCCCGGTGGATCATCGACGGCGAGCCGCAGGACACATCGCTGTTCGGCATGATCCGCAGGACCCATGAACTGAATCCGCAGGGAACGGTGTCTGCCTATTCGGACAATTCCGCGGTCATGCAAGGCCGGCTGATCGGGCGCTTTTATCCGGACGCGCTCGGCCGATACGGAGTGCACGAGGAACTCACGCACACGCTCATGAAATGCGAGACGCATAATCACCCGACTGCGATCTCGCCGTTTGCCGGTGCGGCGACCGGCTCGGGCGGCGAAATCCGCGACGAAGGCGCGACCGGCCGCGGCGCGCGTCCCAAGGCCGGACTGTGCGGTTTTTCGGTTTCGAACCTGCGCATTCCGGGATTCGAGCAGCCCTGGGAGCATACCGTGGGCAGGCCTGCGCGCATTGCATCGGCCTTGCAGATCATGCTCGAAGGACCGATCGGTGCGGCTTCGTTCAATAACGAGTTCGGCCGCCCGAATCTTGCCGGTTATTTCCGCACATTCGAGGCGAATATCGACGGCGTTGCGCGCGGCTATCACAAGCCGATCATGGTCGCCGGTGGCATCGGCAATGTCGGCGCGGCGCATTCGCACAAGGCGCCGCTGCCCGAAGATGCGCTGCTGATCCAGATCGGCGGACCGGGCCTGCTGATCGGAATGGGCGGCGGGGCGGCATCGAGCATGGATACCGGGGCAAACACCGAAGAACTCGATTTCGATTCGGTGCAGCGCGGCAACGCCGAGATGCAGCGTCGAGCGCAGGAAGTGATCGACCGCTGCTGGCAGCTCGGGACGGAAAATCCGATTCTGTCGATCCACGATGTCGGGGCAGGCGGCATTTCCAACGCGCTGCCTGAGATCGTGCATGGGGCCGGGCGCGGCGCGCGCATCGATCTTCGCGCCGTCCCGAGCGAAGAGCCGGGTATGACACCGCGCGAAGTGTGGTGCAACGAGGCGCAGGAGCGCTACGTGCTTGCCATCGCCTCCGGGAGTCTCGATCTGTTTCGCCGCATCTGCGCGCGCGAGCGCTGCCCGTTCGCAGTGCTTGGAACAGTGAGCGTCGACGGGCACCTGCGGGTCGAGGATCCACAGTTGGGCAACGTTCCGGTCGACATGGATCTGGGAGTGCTGCTCGGAAAGCCGCCGCGCATGACGCGCGACGTGCGTCGAGCACAGCCCCGCCTGACGCCGCTTGCGCTCGAGGGAATCGGACTGCGCGAAGCCTGCTACCGCGTGCTGCGCGCGCCGACCGTGGCGGACAAGACTTTTCTGATTACCATCGGCGATCGCACGGTCGGCGGTCTGTGCGCGCGCGACCCCTTCGTTGGACCCTGGCAGGTGCCGGTGGCCGACTGCGCGGTTACGCTGCGAAGTTTTTCCGGTTGCGAAGGCGAAGCATTCGCCATGGGCGAGCGAGCGCCCCTGGCGCTGATCAATCCTGCCGCGTCCGGAAGAATGGCGGTTGCCGAGGCGTTGACCAATCTGGCGGCGGCACGGGTGGACTCGCTGTCGCGCGTCAAGCTCTCGGCCAACTGGATGGCGGCCGCCGGCTACCGCGGGGAAGACGCGGCGCTGTTCGATACCGTGCGCGCCGTGGCGCTGGAACTCTGTCCGCAACTCGGCCTGAGCATCCCGGTCGGAAAAGACTCGCTTTCCATGCGTACGATCTGGCAGGAAGACGGAGTGGATCGCACGGTAGTGGCGCCCCTGTCATTGATCGTGTCGGCGTTCGCCCCGTGCGCGGATGCGCGCGCGACGCTCACGCCGCAGCTTCGCACCGATTGCGGGGAAAGCGACCTGGTGCTGATCGATCTCGGCTGCCGCAGCAATCGCCTCGGGGGTTCGATGCTCGCTCAGGTATTCGGGCAGTTCGGCGACGAGGCGCCCGACCTGGATGAGCCCGCTGCGCTCGCCCGTTTTTTCGACGCCGTGCAGGCGCTTGCCCGCGATGATTTGCTCCTCGCCTATCACGATCGTTCCGACGGCGGCCTGTTCGCCGCGGTCTGCGAAATGGCGTTTGCAGGGCACACCGGCGCCACCCTCGATTTCGACGCGCTCATCGGCGAACGCCCCGCGGACGATGGCCGCCTCGACAAAGCCGTGGCCGGGCGCGAGCACGAGCGCTTGCTGGCAGGGCTGTTCGCCGAGGAACTGGGTGCGGTGATACAGATACGCAGGGCCGAGCGCAACCGTGTGTTGTCGCGATTGCGAGAGGCGCGTCTCGAGGCCACGGTCGTCGGCAGTCTGAACGGTGGCGATGAAATTCAAGTGTTGCGCAATGCAGGGCCGATTCTGGCCGAGCCTCGCGCGGCGCTCCAGCGCGTCTGGTCGGAAGGGAGTTACAGGATGCAGTCGCTGCGCGACAACCCGGAGTGCGCGCGCGAGGAGTACGAGCGCATTTTGGATACCGCCGATCCCGGCCTGCACGCGCATCTGAGCTTCGATCTATCGGACGAAAGCCCGCGGCCCGGCGAAAATGACCGCGAGGGGAATCGGACGATCGCAAAGGGGGCCAAGCCCCGCGTTGCGATTCTTCGCGAGCAGGGCGTCAATGGACAAGTGGAAATGGCAGCGGCCTTCGATCGCGCTGGATTCGAGGCCTACGACGTTCATATGAGCGACATCATCGAAGGCCGGGTGTCGCTCGCAGGTTTTCAGGGGATTGCCGCCGCGGGCGGTTTTTCCTACGGGGACGTTCTGGGTGCCGGCGCCGGTTGGGCCAAATCGATTCTATTCAACCCCAGGGCGCGCGAGGAGTTTGGCACCTTTTTCGCGCGCGGGGACAGTTTTGCGCTCGGCGTCTGCAACGGCTGCCAGATGATGAGCCAGTTGCGCGAGCTGATTCCGGGCGCGATGGACTGGCCGCGCTTTCTGCAAAACCGCTCCGAACAGTTCGAGGCGCGGGTGGTAATGGTCGAGATCGCCGACAGCCCATCGCTGTTTTTCTCCGGCATGGCGGGCAGCCGGCTGCCGATTGCGACCGCGCACGGCGAGGGAAGGGCGTGGTTCGATCGGCCCGGCAGCGCCGCTCGCGCGATCGTCGCATTGCGCCTGGTGGACAATCGCGGGGTGGCGACCGAGGCCTACCCGTACAATCCCAACGGCTCGCCTGCCGGCAGCACGGGATTCACCACGGCCGACGGGCGCTTTACCATCCTCATGCCGCATCCGGAGCGCGTCTTCTTGGCCGCCCAGCATTCGTGGTACCCCGGCGATTGGGGCGAGGAAAGCCCCTGGATGAGAGTTTTCCGCAACGCACGGCGCTGGGTCGGGTAGGCGCGCAGCGCTCTCGGGCTTGGCGCCTTCGGCGCCGATCTATTCCACTTTCGCCTTGGCCCGCAGTTCCTTGACCAGCCGCTGGATTTCCTGCTCCTGCAGCGCGCCGTATATCCGCTGTTTGACACTGTCGAATGCCGGGAACTGCATCGGCCGGACGTCATCCAGCCGGATCACGTGCCAGCCGAACTGCGACTGCACCGGCGCATCGGTGGTCTTGCCTTTCTCCAGCTTGACCAAGGCATCCGCAAACGGCTTGGTGTAATTCGCCGGCACGGACCAGTCGAGGTCGCCCCCTTTGTCCTTGGTGCCGATGTCCTTTGATTGTTTGGCGAGATCCTCGAATTTTCCGCCTTTCTTGATCTGATCGATGATCGCTTTTGCCTCGGCTTCCTTCTCGACCAGGATGTGGTGTGCCTTGTACTCCTTGTCCCCGCTCTGAGACTTCGCTCTTTCGTATTCGGCCCGCGCCGCTTCTTCCTTAATCGGATTAGCCTTGAAGTGATTTTGCAGGTATGCCTGGAATATCACCTGCCGGCGCGCGAGATCGAGTTGGCCCTGGACATCGGCGCTCTTGGTAAGCCCCTTGCGGTCGGCTTCCTGTATGACGACCTCGTTATTGATCAGTTGCTCGATCGCGGCCTGTCGCAACTGGGCGTTATCCTGTGCGCCTCGCGCTACCTGCTGCTTGACGAGGAGATCAACACGCGAGTATGGAATCGACTTGCCATTTACTGTTACTGCCTTGGGCTGGGCCAGCGCCACGGCAGGAATGGCGCAGACGAGCAGCACGCCGAGATACAGGCGCAATTTCATGAAAGTTCCTTTCGGGGGGATTGAAAACAATCGATCATATCTCATCCGGTGCGTACGCGTTTATGGCGAGCGCATGGATGTCGTTCATCAAAGGGCCGAGTGCCGCATACACGATGCGGTGGCGCGAAATCCGGTCTTTGCCGGCAAATTGTCGCGAGACGATGCGCAGCCGGAAATGGCTGCCGCCAGGCTTCCATCCGGCGTGCCCGATGTGCTGGCCCGACTCGTCGAGCAGATCCATCGACTCGGGCTCGAGTGCGGCCAGGCGTGCCTCGATGGACTGAGCGAGGTTCATACCGACTGCAGTCCGCGGACAGTTGCAAATGGGGAGGCGACGCTGGTCAACGCTGCTCCTTTTCCTGGATGTTGCGTGCCAAGTACAAGGCCTGCAGTATGACAAACACGAGCATCAGCCCCATGCCGCCGAAGAGCTTGAAATTCACCCAGGTATCGGTCGAATAGTTGAATGCCACATAGAGATTGGCTGCGCCCATGAAAGCGAAAAAACCGACCCAGCTCCAATTCAGTCTTGCCCATACGGCCTCGGGCATCGAAACTTGTTCGTTGAGCATGGTACGGACCAAGTTTTTGCGAAAAAACAACTGTCCTCCCATCAGCGTGGCGCCGAATAGCCAGTAGAGCACGGTCGGTTTCCACTTGATAAAGGTCTCATCCTGAAGAAACAACGTGGCCCCGCCGAAGACGACGATGATAGCGAGGCTGACCCACATCATTTTGTCGACCTTGCGCCCGCGCCACTTCAGCCAGCCTACTTGAAGCAGCGATGCAGCGATCGCAACCCCGGTTGCCACGTAGATTCCGGCGAGCTTGAAGGCAATGAAAAAAAGGATGACTGGAAAGAGATCGAAGAGGAATTTCATTGTGCAATTATACAGAGGCAGGAATCAGGAATCAGGAATCAGGAACCAGGATTCAGGAACCAGGATTCAGGATTTGGGATCTGGGATTTAGGTTTGAGGGAAAAACCCTAAGAAATCGAGGTCTTTCACGCAAGGCACATCCCAGATCGTGTGCACCCCTCGGATTGCTGAATCCTGAATCCTGCCTCTCGACCCTGCTTCTCACTCCTGCCTTTCGAATTTCAATGCGGCCGAATTGATGCAATAACGCAGCCCGCTGGGCTTGGGGCCGTCGTTGAAAACATGGCCCAGATGAGCGTCGCAAGCGGTGCAGAGGACTTCGGTGCGCTGCGTGAACCACGAAAGGTCTTCTTCGGTACGAACGCATCCGGGCACAGCCGGCGCTGTGTAAGACGGCCAGCCGCTGCCCGAATCGAATTTAGTCTCGGAGCTGAACAGCGTGGCGCCGCAGCATACGCAGCGGTATAGGCCGACGTCCTTGCAGTCGAAATATTCCCCCGTGAAAGCGGGTTCCGTGCCCTTCTTGCGGGTGACGTTGTATTGCAGGGGCGTCAGCTGCGCACGCCACTCGGCATCGGTCTTCACGATCTTGGCACTCATGTCGCGCGGCTTTCCTTGGCAGCTCCGGTGAGGATCGGCCGATTTTACACGGCCGGAACCGGCGATTGCGCGCGCTGCCCGATCCGCTGACATGTCCAGGCTGCGCTGCGTGCCGCGCCCGCCGTAAAATGCGTGCCATATTCTTCTGTTTTCCGGAGACTGGAAATGCCGATGTTCGAATTGGTGGAGTATGCCGCGGCGCCGAACGAGGTGAAATCGGTGTACGACGACATCATGAAAACGCGCAAAGTGGATTGGATCAACAATTTCTGGAAGGCCTTGGCAGTTCATCCGCCGACCCTGAGGCGTATTTGGGGAAACATTAAACTGGTGATGGCACCGGGAGCGCTCGATGCGCTCACCAAAGAAATGATTTACGTCGCCGTTTCGGTGACTAACGACTGCGAATACTGCATGCACTCGCATATGGCCTCGGCAAGGGCCAAGGGCATGACCGACGAGATGCTTGCCGAATTGCTGGCGGTGGTGGGCGTGGCCAACGAGAACAACCGCTTGGCCAACGGATACCGCGTTCCGGTCGACGAACAGTTCCTTTGACGGATTCCTGCTGAACCCGCGGGGCAGCCCTCCGCGGGCGCCTACAGGTTTTCTGCGGCGTGGTCGGCGAGCCGAGAGCGTTCGCCGCGCTGCAGCGTAACGTGCCCAGAATGCGCCCAGCCCTTGAAGCGGTCGACAACGTAGGTGAGGCCGGAAGAGCCCTCGGTCAGGTACGGCGTGTCGATCTGCGCTATGTTGCCCAAACACACCACCTTGGTGCCCGGGCCGGCGCGCGTGATCAAGGTTTTCATCTGCTTGGGCGTGAGATTCTGCGCCTCGTCGATGATGAGATACTTCCTGATGAACGTGCGGCCGCGCATGAAATTGAGCGACTTGACCTTGATGCGCGAGCGGATGAGGTCGCGCGTGGCGGCCCTGCCCCAGTCGCCTGCGTCCTCGTCGGTCTTGTTGAGCACGTCCAGGTTGTCCTCCAGCGCGCCCATCCACGGCGTCATCTTCTCTTCTTCGGTGCCCGGCAGGAAACCGATGTCCTCGCCCACCGGCACCGTCACGCGCGTCATGATGATCTCGGAATAGAGTTTTGTCTCCAGCGTGTGCATCAGGCCCGCAGCGAGCGTCATCAGCGTCTTGCCGGTGCCTGCCTGACCCAGCAGACTGACGAAGTCGATTTCCGTATTCATGAGCAGGTTGAGCGCGAAATTCTGCTCGCGATTCCTGGCGGTGATGCCCCAGACATTGTTCTTGGCGTGGGTATAGTCCCTGACGGTCTCGAATACCGCGGCTTTCGCCGTCACTTCCTTCACCATCGCGTAGAGCGGGCGCTCGCCCTCCTGATAGACGAACTCGTTTAGCATCAGGCTCTGGCACAGTGGTCCGCGCACGCGGTAGTAAGTGCGGCCCTCCTTCTTCCAGGATTCGACGTTGTGGCCGTGCTGGTCCCAAAAATCGGCCGGCAGCGCGCGCACTCCGGTGTAGAGAAGGTCCGTGTCCTCCAGCACCTTGTCGTTGAAATAGTCCTCCGCGGAAAGACCCAGCGCGTGCGCCTTGATCCGCATATTGATGTCCTTGGACACCAGGATCACCTGGCGCTGCGGATGCTGCTTCTGCAGGAACATCACCACACCGATAATATGGTTGTCGGCCTTGCCTATGGGCAGGCTCGCCGGGATATGTCCGTTGATCGCTTCGGTCTGAAGGAACAACCGGCCGGTGGCCGTGTCGGCATCGTGGCGCTTGAGAACTATGCCGCGCTTGATCTCGCCCACGGCGTGGCTGACGATGTCATCGAGATAGCGGCTCGCCTGGCGGGCATTGCGAGCGACCTCCGACATGCCTTTCTTGTTGTTGTCGAGCTCCTCGAGCGTCATGATCGGAATGAAAATGTCGTGCTCGGCGAACCGGAACAGCGATGTCGGATCATGCATCAGCACGTTCGTATCGAGGACGAACAGCTTGGTCAGACTTTGATCGTGTGCCGATCGCTTTCGGGAGGACGGCATCGGCGTTTCGTGATCGGCGGCGGGGATGTTATTTAAGGCGGGGGGCGAGTCAGACGGCTCTAACAAAGTCGAGTACCTCCTGGACGTGGCCGGGAACTTTCACTGCTCGCCACTCGCGGCGCACGATGCGGTCTTTGTCGAGGACGAACGTGCTGCGCTCGATGCCGCGGACCTTCTTGCCGTACATGTTCTTCATCTTGATCACTTTGAACAGGTTGCAGGCCGCTTCGTCCTCGTCCGAGAGCAGTTCGAACGGCAAAGCCAGCTTGGCCTTGAAGTTCTGGTGTGACCGGATGCTGTCGCGCGAGATTCCCACGATCTCGCAGTCGGCTTTGCGGAATTCCGGATACAGGTCGCGAAAATTCGCCCCCTCCGCAGTGCAGCCGGGGGTGTTGTCCTTAGGATAGAAATAGACGACCACCCGCGCGGTCTTGATTTCGGACAAACGGAAAGGCACTTCGCCCGTGCCCGGGAGGGAAAGATCGCTTAAAGCTCGGTTGAGCATCGATGTACTGCCCACGAGTTAATTGAACCCGAATAGACACAGGAAATCAAGCGAGGAATTCCTTTCCCTGCAGTGCCAGGGTTCCGGAACGTCCGGCCACTTCGCCCTCGATCACCTCATGGCGGGGCAAGTCGGCAAGCTCCAACTTGTTCGCGATCTCGCCCATGCTCACCAGATCGAACCCCATGGCCTTCCATCCCTCGATCATCCGCTCGAATACCGGCGCCAGCTTTCCGCCTTCCATTTCCGCGTGCAGGGTGTAGACATGTCCCGTGGGCCGCGGACTTTCGCTCAGCTTGAGCAGCGCTGCAGCGATATTGTCGCGGCTGATGCCCTCGAGTCCTATCATCTCGTCGAGGGTCGGCAGCGTTGTCGGAATCTGGGGACAGGCAACCGGCTCGGCGCGAATCACCGGTACATAAGGGCAAGTGCCGCGCGTGTCCGAGCCATATCTGAATCCAAGCCGCTGGGTCAGGCGAAACGCGTGCATGTTCATCTGCCATCCGGCCGCACCGTGCACCTTCGCGTTCTCCCCGAAGATTTCGGCGAAGCGCTCGGAGGCCAGCCTCATCTCGCGCCCGGTCCAATCGGCGTTGGCACCGCCGACCCCGTCCTGCCAGCGCACATGGTCCCAGCAGTGGATCCCGACCTCGAACCCTTCCTGGTGCGCCCGGCGCAAGGTCTCGGCACAGGACTGTCCTATGTCCGGCCCAGGCAGCAGCGTGCCATGGAGCAGGGTTTTGAGTCCGTAATGCTCGAGCACCGAGGTGCGCGTCAGCTTTCTTGCGAATCCGCGGCGGAACATGCGTTTGATGGCGCGGCCGGTGTGATCGGGACCGAGACTGAACAGAAAGGTCGCGCCGGCGCGATGTTTCTTCAGCAGTTCGATCAGTCGCGGCACGCCCTCGCGCGTACCGCGGTGCGTGTCGACGTCGATTTTGAGCGCAAGTTTCAAGTCAGGATTCGGGATTCAGGATTCAGGGGTCAGGATTTGGTCACTTACAGGTTTGCTGTTGACGAATTTGGCGAAGATTTGGTTTCTAAATTCGTCTCCCCCTTTTCGCGCAGTTGCTTGCAACCGCGCGAAAAGGGGGAGATCGATAAACGGCAAAACCAGCTTCCTCAGTTCTGATTTGTCCGGCTTAGGATTTAGGGGCCGCGCGGAGCGCGGCTAACTTCCCTGAATCCTGAATCCCGGATCCTGAATCCTCCCTCAGTCCACCAAATGCCGCGCTTCCGCCACATGGCTGCGGTAGGCGTCGAAAATGCGCTTGAGCGCCTCGGCCATGCCGATCCGCGGGCGCCACTTCAGGTCCTTGCAGGTGTTGGCGATGTGGGGCACGCGATTCTGCACGTCCTGATAGCCCTTGCCGTAATACGCCTGGGCACTGGTGTTGACAATGCGCACACTCTTGGCTTTGACGCGGTACTCCGGGTAGGTGAGCGAGAGCGCCTTCATCATCTCGGCCAGCTTGCGCACGGAGAAGTTGTTCTTCGGATTGCCGATGTTGTAGATCTGCCCCGAGGCGACGCCGTGGTTGTTCTCGATGATCTTCAGCAGCGCGTCGATGCCGTCGTCGATATAGGTGAAGGCGCGCTTCTGGCTGCCGCCGTCGACGAGCTTTATATTCTCGCCGCGCGCGATATGGCCGAAAAACTGGGTGATGACGCGCGAGCTGCCTTCCTTTGCCGTGTTGATCGAATCCAGCCCCGAGCCGATCCAGTTGAACGGCCTGAACAAGGTGAAGTCGAGCGACTGTTCCATGCCGTAGCCCCAGATCACTCGGTCCATGAGCTGCTTGGCGCAGGCGTAGATCCATCGCGGTTTGTTGATCGGCCCGTACACGAGCGGCGAGAACTCCGGGTCGAACTCGCGGTCCCCGCACATGCCGTAGACCTCCGAGGTCGAGGGAAAGATGAGCCGCTTCCCGTGCTTGACGCAGGAGCGCACTATCGGCAGATTGGCTTCGAAGTCGAGCTCGAACACCTTGAGCGGCTGCTTTACGTAGGTCGCGGGTGTGGCGATTGCCACCAGCGGCAACACCGTGTCGCATTTGCGGATGTGGTACTCGATCCACTCGCGGTTGATGGTGATGTCGCCCTCGAAGAAGTGGAAACGCGGCTCGGTCAGCAGGTCTTCTATGCGGTCGGTCTGCATATCCATGCCGTAGACATCCCAGTCGGTTGCGGCAATGATGCGCTTGGATAAATGATGGCCGATGAAGCCATTGACGCCGAGGATCAGGATTCTTTTCATTGGATTTGGGTTACGTGTCAGGCGAGCGTTGACGACCTTGTCGAAAATCTTGTTTCCAAAGATGTCTCCCTCTTTTCGTGCAGTTGCTTGCAACTGCACGAAAAGAGGGAGATCGATAACGGCAAAAGCAACATCGCTGTCGGCTCCCTCGGCTTAGGCTAGAGTTATCTTCGTGCCCTCTGTTGCCAGATCGCCGGGCGCGACCCCGTCCGTTTCGAGGACGCGCAAGACTTTACCATCGGCGCAGTCGACAAACCATTGCCTTTCCGCGAAATACAGCCCCGGGCCACCCGGACGGACGCTGCGTTTGGGGTCCGGGAGGGTACGCAGGATCCGCAGGCGCTTTCCGCCGACCTCGGTAAACGCACCCGGATAGGGCGGCGCAACCCCGCGCACGAGATCGTGGATCCGCTGCGCGCACAGACTCCAGTCGATGCGCCCGTCTTCGGGCTTGCGGCCGCCGAAGTAGCTGCCCTGGGCTAAATCCTGAGGGCGCAGCTTCGCGCTGCCGTCTGCGAGCGCCGGGAAACTCCGGTCGAGCACCATCTCGGCTGCGACGGTTACCTTATGGAACACCTCTACTGCGGTGTCGTTCGGCAGGATGGGCACCGCTTGCTGGTCGACGATGCGTCCGGCGTCGGGCTTTGCCACCATTTCGTGCAGCGTGGCGCCGGTTTCACGCTCGCCGCGGATCACGGCCCAGTTCACCGGAACGCGGCCGCGGTACTTCGGCAGGAGCGAGCCATGCATGTTGAATGCGCCGCGTCGAGGGGCGGCGAGCATGTCGGTGTTCAGCATGTTCCGGTAATAGAACGAGAACAGGAAGTCAGGATCGAGGGCGAGCACGCGCTCGACGATCTCGGGCAAGTTCGGATCGGCAGGCATGATGACCGGTATGTCATGGCGAGCGGCGAGAGCGGCAACGCTCTCGAACCAGATGCGCTCGCGCGGATCATCGCCGTGGGTCAGCACCAGGGGCACGTCGACGCCGTGCGCGAGCAGCACCGCCAGGCAGCGGACTCCCACGTTGTGGTAGGCGAAGACGACGGCGGAGGGCATTGAGTTCAGGATCCAGGATTCAGGATTTAGTCGCTTACAAGTCTACTGTTCACAAATTTGGCGCAGATTTGGTTTCTAAATTCGTCTCCTCTTTTCGTGCAGGTGCTTGCAACTGCACGAAAAGAGGGAATTGATAAACGGCAAAACCAGCTTCCTTGGTTCCGGCTCGTCCGGCTTAGGATTTAGGGGCCGCGCTTCGCGCGGCTATTCCTGAATCCTGAATCCTGGATCCCGAATCCTGATTCTCCAATATCGCTTGGATGAGGTAACGGGGCCGCTGCCTCACTTGCTCGTAAATGCGGCCGACGTATTCGCCTATCAGTCCGAGTCCGAACAGCAGCATGCCGGTGAGGAAGAATTGCAGGATGTCGCGGTCCCACACCGCGAGCAATGCCTCCTTGAAAGTCTCGGCCAGTATCCAGCGTTGGATGATGACGATGACGTAGGCGAGCACCGAGGCGGCGGCCACGAGCATGCCGAAGAGCGAAAACATCTGCAGTGGCCTGATCGAAAATCCGGTAATCAGGTCGAAATTCAGCTGAATGAGGCGGTACAAGGAGTATTTGGACTCGCCCGCCGAACGCAGCGCGTGCTCGACCGCGATCTCGGTGGGACGCTGCGCGAAGGTATAGGCAAGCGCCGGAATGAATGTGTTGACCTCGCGGCAAGCGTTGATCGCATCGATGATGTCACGGCTGTAGGCGCGCAGCATGCAGCCCTGGTCCGTCATGCGGATGTTGGTGATGCGCTCGCGCAGCCAATTCATCGCTTGCGAGGCCCAGCGCCGGAACGTCGTATCGCGGCGTTCGCGGCGCACCCCGCCGACGTAGTCGAAGCCTTCACCCATCTTCGCCAGCAGCCGGCCGATTTCTTCGGGCGGGTTCTGCAGATCGGCGTCCAGGGTGACGATGCGCTTGCCGCGGCTGTGCTCGAAGCCGGCCAGAATTGCCATGTGCTGGCCGAAGTTGCCATTGAAGAACACGACGCGCGTAACATCCGGCCGCTTCTGAAACTGCCCGCGCAGAAGCGCAGCCGAGCGGTCACGGCTCCCGTCATCGACGAATATCACTTCATAGCCGAGCCCGAGGGCATCGAGCGCCGGGTAGAGCCGCGCGAACAGGTTTTCCAGGCCCTGCTCTTCGTTATAGACCGGTATGACTACCGAAACGGCGGGGGCGCTCATCGGTCCGCGTAACGCCTAGTCATGGTTTTGCCTCCCGCAATATGCGGCTCGCCTCGGTGCATACGCGCTCCACGTCGGCCTCGCTCATCGCTGCGAACAGCGGCAGCGTGGCGATGGCGCGGCCGATGCGCTCGGCGTGCGGGAACTGCCCTTCGCGAAAGCCAAGTCCGCGGTAAAGTGTGAACAGATGAATCGCGGGGTAATGCACTCCGATGCCGATGCCGGCAGCGCGCATCCGCCCCATGAACTCGGCGCGCTTCATGTAATCGGGGAGCACTACCTGGAACATGTGCCAGTTCGAGTGCTCGAAATCGTCGAGCGGCAGTTCACAGCCGAGGCTCTTGTCGAAACAACGGAAATAATGCCGAGCCAACTCGCGCCGCCTGGCGGTGAATTCCGCCAGGCGCCTGAGCTGGCCGATGCCGATGCGCGCAGCCACGTCGGTAAGATTGAATTTTCCGCCGACCACGTCGACGTCCATGCCGTCCTCGCCGGAGCGGGTTACACCCTGGAGCCGCAATTTCTCGCACAAAGCCACCTCGGCCTGTCCGGGCAGCACGATGGCGCCGCCCTCGGCGCTGGTGATATTCTTGTTAGCCTGAAAGCTGAAGGCTATCAAGTCGCCGCGCGCGCCGATTCTGGTCCCGCGCCAAGTGCTGCCGAAGGCTTGCGCGGCGTCCTCGATCACGCGCAACTCATACTTCGCCGCGATGGCGTAGAGCCTGTCCAGGTCCACGGGCAGCCCGGCCAGAAATACGGGCAAGATGGCGCGCGTTGCCGGGGTGACGGCCGCCTCGATACGATCGAGGTCGATGTTGCGCGTAACCGGGTCGACGTCGACGAACACGGGTTTCGCGCCCACTTCGAGAATGACGTTGCTGGTCGCCACCCACGACAAGGGCGTGGTGATCACATCGTCGCCGGGACTCAAGGCTGCCAGCCGCAGGCCGATCTCGAGCGCCGCGGTGCCCGAGTTGAACACGCGCACCGGCCGGCCGCCGCACCAGGCCGACAATTGCGCCTCGAACTCGCGCACTTGCGGTCCGGAGGTGATCCAGCCCGAACGCAAAACCTCGGCAACTCCGGCGATGGTTTCCTCGTCGATCGAGGGGCGGGTGAAAGGAAGAAAATTGGGGTCAGAGTAACTTTTCGCCATGTGGCCGGATATTGTGCAATTTCGGTTGAAGAAAAGTTACTCTGACCCCAATTTTCCTAGCTCCGCGCCACCAGATAAACGCCGGCGATGATGAAGCCGATCCCCACCAGCTTCTGCGCGGAAACAGACTCGCCGAACAGGTACCAGGCGGCGAGCGCATTGAGCACATAACCGATCGAGAGCATCGGATAGGCAATGCTAACGTCGACGCGCGAAAGGCCCATGATCCAGACTATCAGGCTCACCACGTAGCAGGCGACCCCACCCATGATGTGCGGTTCGAGCGCGAGCTTCACGCCGACCGGCACGATGTTCGCCGCACTGAATTCGAATTGACCGATTGCGTTGGTGCCCGCCTTGAGCAGAAGTTGCGCCCCGGCATTGAGCAGCACGCCCGCGAGAATCAAGGAAAAGCTGACCGCGTTCATGGTTTCTTCACCAAAACGCGGCGGGGATCGGCCGCGATTACCTGCATCGAGATGCCGGCGCTCTTGCGGAAGTTCTCGAAATCGCGCGCCGCGAAGACGGCGAACGCCTCGCCCTCGGCCTGCCATGACCTCGTGAACGCCGCCACGTCCGGCAGGAACCGCTCAGGCTCCCAACCTATCGAGGTCGCGAGTTCGTCCTTGTACCCGACCATGGTTACCGTTCGTCCGAGGTAATAGGGAAGCGTGTGGTCGAAGGTGTTGACAACATAAAAAGGCGCGTCGGGTTTCAGGTTCGGCCGCGCGCGCTCGACGATATGATACGCGGAATACACGGGCGAGAGTTCGCCGTGCCCGGTGATCGCAAGCTGAGCGAATGCGAGGCCGCCGGCGCCGAGCGCGAGGGCGCCCCAGACCGGTTTCGCGCGCCACCAAAAAGCTGCCGCGAGCACCGATCCCGCGAAGAGAGAAATTGCGGCGCCGGCGAGCCAGGGCACGTAGCGTGCGAGCAATTCGGCCGGCAGCGAAGCTTGTGCGAATCTCAGTGCGTTCGGCGACCATGCCGCCCCCGCGATTCCGAGCGCCGCGGCGGCCAGCGCCTGCGCGATGCACATCCCGGCGGCGCGGCGTCCTGCCTGTGCCAGGTAGCGGCCGATCAGAAGCGCAAGTGCGGGGAACATCGGCAGGATATACGAGGGAAGTTTCGAGCTTGAAATCGAAAAGAAGGCAAACACGACTGCCGCCCAGAGGAGCAGAAATCGCGCCGGGCGAAAGCGCGCTCTGCCGCCGCTGTGCCAGCCGTTTACGATCGCCGGAAACAGGCTGATCGTCCACGGCAAGAGACCGACGAGCAGAACAGGCACGAAATACCACAACGGCTGATAGCGGCCGTGCGCCTCGGTGAGGAAGCGCTCGAAATGCTCGTAGACGAAAAAGAAACGCAAGAACTCGGGATTGGCACGCGACACTTGGACGAACCAGGGCGCGGTGATGGCGAGAAAAAGCGCGCCGCCGGCGGCGAGTTCCAGCCGGGTCAGCAGCCGCCAGTCGCGCTGCAGCAGAACATAGAGCGCCACTGCGCCGGCCGGCAGCACTATGCCTATGAGTCCCTTGGAGAGCACGGCGAGCGCCGCGAGCCCCCAAGCCGCAAGCATCCAATTTCGCCTCCGGTCCGGCGTCGAAGTGTCGAGCTGGGCTATGGCAACAGCCAATACCGATGCAGAAAGAAAAAACGAGACGCCCATATCGAGCGTCAGCATGTGCCCCATCATGACGTAGATCGCGCTGCCGGCGAGCGCCGCCGCGGCAAACAAACCCGCCGGCGGCCTGAACAGTTGGTTGCCGCCGAGGAAGACGAGCACAATGCCGAGAAATCCGGTGAGGGCCGGCCAGAGGCGCGCACTCCAATCGGCGAGGCCGAACAGGCTGAACGAGGCGGCGGTGGCCCAGTACTGGAGCACCGGTTTCTCGAAATACTTGTAGCCGTTCAGGCGCGGTGTCAGCCAATCGCCGCTCACAACCATCTCGCGGGCGATTTCTGCATAGCGGCCTTCGTCTGGCCTGGTCAAGTTGCGCTCGCCCAGAGGCGAAAACCACGCAAACGCAAGTGCGGCGAGCAGCAGATAGAGAATAGGACGCGACACGCTATTCATTGGCAAGGTCATTTGTTCTTGGTGGATATCCTTGAGCCGGCATAGCCGGAACCAAAGAGGCGGGTCTTGCCGTTAATCAATCTCGTGTTTTCGTGCCGTTGCGAAGCTGCAACGGCACGAAAACACGAGACCTATATAACACCACAATCCTCGCCGAAAGCGTCAACGGTCAACTCTTAAGGAATATCTGCAAAACGTGTCGTCGCTTCTCGAAGGTGAGGCGTTAAGACAAGAGGCGAACGGCACGGGTTAATTCGATGAAACAAATGACATTTGGGGCGACGGGATTTAAAAAG
>JACQTO010000058.1 GCA_016210745.1 Betaproteobacteria bacterium | reverse complement strand
GATCACCACCGTGATGAACGACACCACCGCGCCCAGGCCGATGAAGAAATAGAACAGGTATTTCTTCGTTTCCTCGCTGCGCCGCGCGATGAAACTCATGTCGTGCACGATGACGATCCAGCCCGCCGAAATGCCTTCGGCTTCGAGCGGCTTGACCGAAACATGCAACGGCCCCCGGTCGCTCGACAGCAAGTGTTCCGAGGGCGCCGCGTAAGTGTCCAGATCGGCACAACGGATCTCCTGCGGCAGACTGCGGGTCGCAACCGGTTTGTCCTGGGGCGAGGCGCAGAACCCCATGGCGTAGACGCGTTCGTCCAGCGTGATCCGGGTGAAATACTGGATGATCCTGTTTCGGTTGCCGGCCCGAACGAGATCCAGCAGCGGCTCTTGCACGGTATTGGCGATCAGGCTGGAGCGAATGTCGATGTCCCGAACAAACCACTGCAGCGTCAATCGATCGACGAGAGGCACCATCGCGTAGGCGAAGGCCGCGAGCGCCAAAAGCAGTGGAATGATGAATCGAAGGGAGAGTCTCACCGTTGCCGCCTATTCAGGTCATTCTAGCCCAAGCAATCGGCGCGAGCCGTCCTCGGCTATCGGGCCCGCCTCGGTCCGCGCAGTTCTGCTTGATTTTGCCTCTTGCGAGGGCTAGGATTCAAAGACTTTCCTGACCGCGCGCTTATCCCCTGAGCCGGTAAACTCACGAAATGGAATAACTCGGTCTTTCAGCCTGTTCGGAATCTCAAGGTCGCACCCCAATAACTCGACTTCAAAGGAGAAACCATGAGCAAGGAACAAACGACCAAGCCGCAAACTTCGCGGCGCAAGTTTCTGACCGGCGCCGCGGCCGCCACTGCAGGCGCCGCAACGCTCGGGTTCCCGACCATCGTCAAAGCTCAGGGCCCGATGTCGATGCGCTGGCAGAGCACCTGGCCCTCCAAAGATATTTTCCACGAGTACGCGCTGGACTTCGCCAAAAAAGTAAACGACATGACCGGCGGCGACCTCAAGATCGAGGTGTTGCCGGCCGGTGCCGTGGTCCCCGCCTTCGGACTGCTCGACGCGGTTTCGAAGGGTACGCTCGACGGCGGGCACGGGGTGCTCGTATATCACTATGGCAAGCAGAACGCGCTGGCGTTGTGGGGGTCGAGCCCGGCCTTCGGCATGGACGCCAACATGATGCTTTCCTGGCACAAGTACGGCGGCGGCAAGGAGCTTCTCACCAAAGTATACAGCTCGATCGGGGCGAACGTCGTGTCCTTCCCCTATGGGCCGATGCCGACCCAGCCGCTGGGCTGGTTCAAGAAGCCGATCACCAAGGTCGAGGACTTCAAAGGCCTGAAGTTTCGCACCGTGGGCATCTCGATTGACTTGTTCCAAGGCCTGGGGGCAGCGGTGAACGCGCTGCCCGGCGGTGAGATCGTTCCCGCCATGGACCGCGGACTTCTGGACGCAGCGGAGTTCAACAACGCGAGCTCGGATCGACTGCTCGGCTTTTCCGACGTGTCCAAGGTATTCATGCTGCAGAGTTTCCACCAGAACGCCGAGCAGTTCGAGATCACCTTCAACAAGACGAAATTCGATGCCCTCCCAGCGAAGATGAAGGCAATCATCGAAAACGCAGTGGAAGCCGCTTCCGCGGACATGTCGTGGAAAGCGATCGACCGCTATTCGAAGGATCACATCGAGCTGCAGACCAAGGACAAGGTGCGCATGTACAAGACGCCGGACTCGGTGCTGCAGCGGCAACTCAACATTTTCGACGGCGTCATGGAGAAGTATTCGGCGAAGAACCCGATGTTCAAGGAAGTCATCGAATCGCAGCGCAGGTACGCCGCGCGCGCGGTGCGCTGGCAGCTCGATACCCAGGTCGGTGCACGCATGGCCTACAATCATTATTTCGGCAGGAGAGCGGCACCGAAGAAGAAGGCCTAGCGCGGAGGCGCTCGCTTGAGGCACCATCCGGCGGCCCCGGATGGTGTTTTTTTTAGTGTCGTCAGTACCGTGACAGCAGTCGTGGAATAAACTTCCTCTGCCGCAACATCGCCGCGGGTTGCCAATCATGCAGAAACTATTGCTTTTCGTCGACAAGGTGAGCACCTGGGTCGGACAGGCGTTTTCCTGGTTCATCGTCGGCCTCACGCTGCTTATCTCCTGGGAAGTGTTCTCGCGCTACGTGCTCGACGCGCCGCATGCATGGGCCTTCGACGCCATGATCATGATGTACGGGACCCTGTTCATGATGGCCGGGGCCTATACGCTGTCCAAGAACGGCCATGTGCGCGGGGACGTGCTGTACGGCTTTTTCAGCCCGCGGGTGCAGGCCGGGCTCGACCTGACGCTCTATATCGTGTTTTTCATTCCCGGGGTGGTCGCGCTCGCCTGGGCCGGCTACACCTATGCGGCCGAGTCCTGGGCGATCAATGAGCACTCGAACATCACTGCCGGCGGCCCGCCGATCTACCCGTTCAAGACCATCATCCCGCTCGCCGGGGCGTTCCTGCTGGTGCAGGGCATCGTCGAAATCGTCCGCTGCATCATCTGCCTCAAGCAGGGCTACTGGCCCTCGCGCCAGGAAGACGTCGAAGAAGTGGACGTCGACAAGCTCCGGGAGATGGTGCACGTCAAGGAAGAGGACACGGAAAAGCTCGATGAGCTGGTCGTGAAGCGGGAGCGCGGCAAGTGAAGCTGCGCAAGGAGCTCTGGTTCGGCTTTTCGCTCATGGCGATCATCGTGATCGCCATCCTGGTGCTCATGCCCTGGGGACAAATCACCAACGGCCACCTCGGCCTGCTCATGCTCGGGCTGATCGTGGTCGCGATCATGCTCGGTTTTCCCACCGCGTTCACGCTGATGGGATTGGGCATGTTCTTCGCGTGGCTCGCCTACCGCAGCGTGAATCCGGCGCTGGCGGTCCAGCAGGTCCTCGACCTGATGGTGCAGCGCGGGGCCTACGGCGTGATGTCCAACGACGTGCTGATCGCGGTACCCCTGTTCGTGTTCATGGGTTATCTGGTCGAGCGGGCGGCGCTAATCGACAGGCTGTTCAAGAGCCTGCACCTGGCCACGGTTCGCGTTCCAGGGTCCCTTGCCGTGGCGACCATCGTCACCTGCGCGATTTTTGCGACTGCGACCGGTATTATCGGCGCCGTGGTGACGCTGATGGGGCTGCTCGCGTTTCCGGCCATGCTCAAAGCCGGCTACAACGTCAAGATCTCTGCGGGCGCCATCACCGCGGGTGGCTGCCTGGGCATCCTGATTCCGCCCTCGGTGCTGCTGATCGTATACGGCGCGACTGCAGGCGTTTCGGTGGTGCAGCTCTATGCGGGGGCCTTTTTCCCGGGTCTCATGCTTGCGGCGTTGTATCTAGGCT
>JACQTO010000057.1 GCA_016210745.1 Betaproteobacteria bacterium | reverse complement strand
CTACGTTCCCGGCCACCTCATCGGGCGTTTCCCCATAACCGCCCTCGATGTCTGCTGTCACTGGTACGCGAACCGTCCGCGCAATCCGCTCGGTAGCTGCCACGACCTCGCTCCACGGTGCCCATTCACCATCCGGAAAGCCGAGCGCCCACGCGAGACCCCCGCTCGTCGTTGCAATTGCATCAAATCCGGCGCTCGCGAAGATGCGGGCGCTCATCGCGTCCCAGGCGTTAGGAAGCAGCAGAATTTCAGGCCCCCGGTGCATATTGTGGAACTTTTCTGCAAGCCGCTTTTGCTCTTCGTTCATGATCCGATGTCTGCTCCTGTAGGTGGCGAAATCGTAGTATGAGGAAATTCTCCGGTGCGGTGCAGTCTTGCGCGCACTGGCGGTGATGGTACCGTTCGCTCCATGCGCGAATTACGCATCCTCGCCATCCATCGTCGCTAAGCTGGTCCGCCCGGGTGGTGTACGTGCCGTCGCCGCAGAGTCTCTGATTCTTAAACACCAGCTTCTCATCAGCAATCGATCCAGACAGCGTGCGCCGAATCTGACCACGTTCGATCGCTGCGTGCTCGGGTCGACCACGCTGTTCGTAAGTCCCCGCCGGATTCAAAAACTTGGCGCGCTCATCAAGCCCACAACGCTGTTCAAGTACCACAAAGCCTTGGTGGATTGGAAATATCGTCTGCTCTTTTCCTCCCGCTACCGTCGCCATAAACCCCCTGCACAGTCACTGGGTGCTGGTAGTCATGGACGTGTTCACCCGCCGCATCATCGGTTTTGGCGTCGAGCGTGCATATTATCGACGGCGTCTCTATATGTCGGATGTTCAATCACGCAGTTGCTGGCCGACCCCCACCGAAACACGTCAGCACCGACCATGACCCGCTCTTTCGCTTCCACCGCTGGCTCGCCAACCTGCGCGTCAGCGAGATCGAGGAGATCAAGTCGGTTCCGTACGCCCCGATCTCGCACCCGTTCATTGAACGGCTGATCGGCACCGTGCGCCGCGAATATCTCGATCACGTGCTCTTCTGGAACGCGATCGACCTGACGCGAAAGCTGGACACCTTCGCGGATTATTACAACGCGCACCGCGTGCACCGCTCCCTGCACGGTACCAGGCCGGCACGACGCGCCTGCGCATCATTCCCACCGTCTGCGCGTGCGGCTCTTCGCCAATATGCTTGGGAGGAGCATTGTCGCGGTCTGTTTCACACACCGATTCCAGCCTGAGCACGAATTCGCCACCTACAGGTATGCGTACCTTGCACCGGGTGCCGCGCCGGCACAGGCGTTGAGGCTGGCGATCTGACAACAAGGTTACCGCCGTGTTATGCGCCCATTTTGCGCCCACTTGATGGCAGACTATGGCGCTCTATGGCAGGAGCTGTTTTGGCGTCACCGCTTGATAACCGCCTGATTTATATGGCGTCCCCACGGGGATTAGCAAGCGGTATAACCGACCTGGCGATCCCCTGCGAGGCGTGGCTACGGGCGGCGTAGAGGCAGGAGGCGCCGTTTCGACCCTACCCTACGGGCTGGATGCCGGGGAGGTGGTGTTGGGCCGATTCTGTGAGGTCTGAGCGCCGGTGGAATGGGTTAAGCGACATGCGCAAGATAAGACTATCCCTTCGGATATCGTTGCTCTTGAAGTTCCGCCAACGAACGATACGTCGATTCCTCGAAAACCGTGACAGTGTTGTCGGGGTTCTGGACGCCGATACAGTTTGAAACTGCGTCACCATCAACAGTGATGGCGAAACACGCAGAAAATAGGTCATCGGTCCGTTCCTTGCTGTATGTCTCAATTCGCCAAGCGATGACAGGCTCTCCAATCTCAACTTCCTTCACATCACCGAGATCAATAACAGTGAAGAAGCCTGGCTGTGCTGGCACGATTTGAATCGACAGTGCTTTCATATACAACTCTCCGTAGCTTGGGGATACAGCATGACGCGTGTGCTCGACAGATGGCTGGCGGCCCGTCGGCAGCACCTGGGGTTAGGCCACATTCTTACCCGCTGACCAAAGACGAAACTGGAAATCGGGCGATGCTTTGTTTGGTTTGATTCCAAGATCTTCGCGAATGGCGTACATGAGGACCGTAAGCAATTCGTCGTGTCGATCGACTTCCTTGTTCTTCCGTGAGTCCGACGTTTCATCGAGGAAGTCGCGCAATGCGACCAACACGGCTGGCGTTGCGACGAGGAGGATGTGGTTCGCGATATGTGCAAAGCGCACCTTTGCCTCAAGTGGAGGCACCGAGCCCACAATTGCACTTAGTGCAGAAACAAGCTCCTTGTAGCTTTCGAGTTTTTGCTTTCGCCACTCGGCCTCGCGCTCTCTGCGCTTTGTTAGAAAGAACGTCAACGCGCTGACGAAGATGCCTGCAGCAGCGGTAATGATTGCAACGAGAACGGGTGCGTCCATGGGGCTTAACGTTCGCTCTCAAACGCGTGGTTAGCCTTCATTAGCGCGACGGCGATGAACAAGTGCATTTTCTAAGCAAGACAAAAATTGGGAGTTGTTCAGTGAGGCAAGCAGTTCTGGCAATAGCGCTAGCAGATCCTCGTCCGTAAGGCGTAGGAATTGGTAGTCACCGTCTTTGCGAGTCATCCCGACGACCGCTCGGACGTTTTCGTAGGCACACCAAGTACCAGTCACAAGGCCAAGGGTAACCTCTTCCAGGTTATGCTTCCGTTGCCGTTCTGCCTCGCCCTTTAACCACTGAAGATTGAGATACGCCATTGGTTACTCCTAGAAGGCTAACGAATGAGTTATGAGCCCTACGAGGTAGATGCAATCCGGCCCCGCTTGCCAGGGTAATTGCAGTCGCTCCGTTGACACGGGGGCTCTTCAGATTACAACCCTACTCTCTCAGGGGTCGAAGGGCAAATGACGCGGCGCGTCAAATCTGTCAATCTTGCGCTGGCTAGGTTCCGGCGCGCCGGAGTTCTTGGAGCGTAGGTGGCGCGCAGATGGCTACGATGTCGGCGTCCAGTCCGTCGGCGTTCAGCACCGAGACGCGGACCCATTCGCGCGGGATCACCCGAAAGTCGGCCATCAGCTTGCGCACGCCGATCCGCGTCCGTTCGACGGCGCGCGCCAACTCCTTCATGCCCTTCGGGCCGAGGCGCTTCAGGTCCTGCGCCAGATCGAGATACGACGCGCACTCGGTCGCGATGGCATCGACCCCGGCCTGGTACTCTGGACGCCACTCGCCCTGCGCGCGCAGCCGCGTCTGAATCCGCCAAGCGCAGGCGCGGGCGGCATCGGGTTTCAACTTGGCGGTCCTCACGCGGCGCCCTTCTTAAAGGCGTTGTTGGCAAACTTGTTCGCGGCCTTCGAGCCGTGGGCGCGCGCGAGCGTGATGCGTCCCCTGCTTGCGGGCGAGAACCCCAGTTCACCGGTGAGCTGCCGGATAATCTGCGTCTGCTGGTCGATGATCAGCAGGTGCGGATTCTTGATGTGTCCGCCCTTGGAGGATTTCACCACGAGCTTCGCGTTCCTCATCGCCTCCCGGGCGATTTGTCGAATGGCCCACGCCTCGACCCACAGCCGGAAGACGGGGCCGTCCAGCAGGCGCAGCAGACCCTTCGGCGCATCGGCAATCGCGGCGCACCAGATCGCCTTTTCACGGGGGGTCAGATCGCTCGGAGGCGCGCGCAGTTCGCCCTCCGGCTGCGGTTCATCTTTCAAATTTCCCACGCGCCCCGATCCCCGAATAAGTTTCAAAATTGTCGGGGTCTTCTTAGCTCCTCTCACGGCGTGTGTCCCTCAAAAATGACGATCCTCTGATTCTGGTGCTGTAACTTTTACTCCCATGAGCGGTTCTACCTCGGACACGTGCCCAACAGATCGACCACCCCCCTGGTCGTGACTAGTTTCAATGCAGGAGGTTCGATCACCACGCGAACACCGATCGGTTGGCCGGGTGCCACGCTGATCGCCGCTGTGCTCCCATCGGCAAGATCGACCATGACCATCAGCGTTTCGCCGTCCTCAGCGATGCCATACGAATAGATGCTTTCGACCTGGGCGGTGGGCAGCGTCGCACCTTCAAGCTCGCTGAAGATACGCAACACGTCTGCTTCAAACTCACGCGCCGCTTTGTTCATCATCATCGTAAGTCCCTCCCATGCTTGACCGCGAGCGTCCACGTCGCGTCGGTTCCGGGTCGGCTGGTTGTCGTGGTGTTCGCGTGCCAGACGCTTCCGCTATGCGTCACGAAGTTGCCCTGCGCGTATGCGCTGCCCTCCTCCCACACGCCGCAGTAGCGCAGCGACGCGGCTCGCGCTTCGACCTCAGTCATACGGGCTTCCAGCGCAGCGATGCGTTCATTCATCGGCGTGGTGACCTTCTCCCCCATCCTGACCCCGAGGACGGTCATGGCGCGCTTCAGGAAACCCACCGTCACGGTCCGGGCGTCGTCCATGGGCGTGCGCCTCGGTCAGAAGCCAGCGACGAAGTACGCGCCACTGCCGCTTCGCGCGTGCCACGCCGATTCGAGGACCGCACGCGTCGCCGTTGCGTTGGTCTGCCACATCGAGACGGTGTTGCCCGCGGTGGCGGTGGCGGCGTCATCCATCTTGAGCGCGGCTTGGTTCGACGTGAACAGAACGACTTTGCTTTCGTCGGCCCAGAAGATTTCGCTCGGGCTCAGCAGGCCCACGATTCGCGTCGGCGGCGATCCCACCTGCTGGCACGCGGAGCTAATCAGCACCGGCAAGCCGAGCAGCGTTCCACCCTGCGGCGTGATCGAAGGGTATGCGGGCGCGCCACCCGTTCCGCGCAGGAGGGACAGGAAGGTCGCGGTTTCCTGCGTCATGACGAACGCAGCGCCGGGCCGGAACGCTCCCGGGACGAGACCCACGAGGCGCAGCAAATCGGCATCGACCTGGGCGACGGCCGCGCCGGTACCGCCGAAACTCGGCGCGCCATACAGCACGCTGCCCGCTGCGTCGGGGGAACAGAACGCGCGGTTCTCGGCTTCTGCGGTTGCAGACGCGAGGTCATCCGCGACGACGACGGATGCGGTAGCAGATTCGCTCTTGAGCAGTTCGTCGGTCTGGACAACGATCCCGGCCCACTTGCGCGGGGTCAGCGTCGCCGTCGTCCAGTTGCCTTGCAGCGCCGGAATCGCCGCGCCCTCGATTACCTCCGCTGCGACCACGCCCGCCGCGTTGATGAACAAGCGCGTGAGCATGGGCACGCGACGCAGACCGATTAGCCTTCGTGGGATCGAATCGGAGCGCATTGCGGTGAGGAAGGCGTCGGCCATCGGCACGAGCGCGCCGGGGTAGTCGCTCGTCTCGAACGGCGTGACGGCTGCCATGAGCGCGCGCTTGATCACGTCGCGGTCCAGCCAGTCGCGATGCGAGTCCGCGATGGTATGCGCCCCTGCAGGATCGTTCTTCGCCCGGGCGAGGCATTGCACATACCGACCGACGGTGATTTGCGCCCGGTGGGTTTTCAGGTCCTGCGTGTCGTCCCGTAGCATTTCCATCGCGTTGCGCTCCCAAATCGAAATAAGTTCGATTTGATTGTCAACTAGCAATTGGCGCGATGTATAGGGACAGGGTGGGTTACTAACTCGCTAAACTCGCACAAGCTGCCAGACGCAGCCCTCTTTCGCTTGTAGATCAACCCGGTGGACGCTCAGACCGTCGATCGCGCGGCCCTTGATGCGGCTCAGCAATTTTCCGATCTGTCGCGGAGTCAGATCACCCATGGCGGCGCGAAGATCAGGCGCGTCCTCTGCGCGTCGCGCTAAATCGAATACCGTGAATACGTTGTCGCTGAACGTGACAGCAATCTCGTGAATCAGATTCGCAGCGGCGCGCAGATCGGCACGGAGCGACAACGCATGCAGCAGATCGGGGATTTTGCGCTGGCCGTCGAGCACTTCACGAAACAGGGCCAGGAGGGCTTCATCATTCATTAGTTTTGGCGTCGCGGATACACGGTTACTTGGGTTACCCATTTTTCTAGTATTTTTTCTATTCCCGCTATATAGAAGAAAACCAGAAAAATGGGTAACCCAAGTAACCCTGTCAGATTCGGCTTAGTTGCCACATCGGCTGCCGCCCCGCCGGGCGTGGGTTCAGTATTTGGCGTCATGTTTTTCCAGTAGGTCGAGCACATATCGTTCATTGTGTGCACCAGATTTCCACTTAAAGCCCTTTACCTTGAGTTGCCCATGAAGTTTCGGTTCTGACAGGGGCCGGATGTTCGCGTCATGGCACCAATTGACGTACATAACAAATAGCCGCTTCAGGGTCAGGGAGCAAGCGCCTCCTTTCCTGATGAACTTCTCCTCGATGAACCGGCCGAGCCAATCCTCCTCATCCCGGTAATTGGCGGTCGCGGCGACGACCCTTGCCGGTGGGCGAAGTCCCGCGCGCCGGTAGTCCGCCAGACCCGCGAGGCCCCAATTCAAAATTCCCGGCGCTTCAGCCAGCAGCTTGTCGGGTAGGAGCCCGTCCTGTTCGGTCTTGGGGATGCTCACGTCGAACGGGACAAGGTAGAGCCGCCGCCAAGCCGCGTCATCGTCGGCGCGCAACTGCGGCTTGTGGTTGCCGTACAGCCACAATTTGAAAATCGGCTTGAAGTTGACGTTGCCCTTGTGTAGATCCCGCGCGTCGATGCGGTCCTGTCCGCCGACCAGGTCCTTCAGGATCGCCTCATCGAATCGCTGAGTGTCTGAGAGTTCGGAGGCGACAACGAGACGCCGCCCGATCAGCGCGATGAGGTCGGGGCGCGGTCCGGGGTTGGCGTAACGTCTCGTCATTAGCAGTTCCGCTGAGACTTTGCGTCCATAGTCGCCAAAGAACGTCTGTAGGAACTCGACAAAAGTGGTTTTTCCGTTGTCGCCGGTCGGGCCGTACAGGAAAAACAGGCCCTTCTCTGATGTGTCGCCGGTCAGCGAGTAGCCGACGGCGCGACGCAGGAAGGAAATGATCTGGGCATCGCCTGCCATGATGCGATGCAGGTATTTCTCCCACACCGGGCACCGTGCGCGCGGATCGTAGGCGACGGGGGCGCACTTGGTAACCAGGTCCTCGCGCCGCGCGGCGCGCAGCTTACCGGTGCGCAGATCAATAACGCCGTTCTCGACGCCGAGGAGCCACGGATCGGCGTCAAGCGCAGTGACATCGACGTAGACCTCGGCCTCGGTGCGCGCCAGTTCCACCATTGCCTTGAGGCGCCCGACGTTCTCTGAGGCAGCGGCCCACTTCGCCAGCGCCTGGCGGCGCGTGTCGTCCTTCTCACGCGCGGCCTCCCCGTAGATGGCCCCCACTGTGTCCTTAGCGCGGCGCATCACCTCGGCGTCATCACCGTTCGCGCGCCACCGGCCGCCACCCCAAGCAATCCAGCCGAGGCCAGGCGCGCAGCGGAGGTCAGCGCCGTGCCGCGCGAGGAGTCGTCGTGCGTTCCCTAGGTCCGTGTTGTGCTGCGGCGCTTCGACGGGTTCGACCGGGAGCGCCTCGAAAGCCTTTAAGCCGCGCGCAACGAGAAAATCATCCAGGCCGGTTTTCTCAGGTGCGCGAATGTCGGGCAGGCGCTTGGCGCCGACCGTCGCGCCGCGCCGGGTCAGTTCGGCCGCGTACTCGCGCTGCGCGCGTATGACGTTCGCGTTCAACGTTGTATCCGGCGCGTCGAAGACAAGCACCACCTCGCGGCCCTTGAGGTCGAAGGCGTCGAGTTCGTCGAGCGCGTCGCGTCGCCAGTTCTCCACGCCGCCGATGCCGATGCACGGTTTGCCCTGCTTGCACATCGAGGCGGACTTCTTCTCGCCCTCGGCGATATAGATCGTGATCCGCGGGTCGCTCATGACCTTCGGCCAATCGATGTGGGGCGGCAGATAGAGCCGACACCCCTTCCCGTTTTGCCAGTACCGGGGTTGTTCCCCGGAGGTCAACTTGGCGAACCCGAGCGGCGGACCGATGAAGCGCAGGCGTTCGAACCCGTTGACCTTTTGTCCTCGTTCGAAGTACGGAATGCCGTAGGACTCGGCGTTGTGCGACTTCGTGTACGCGAGCGTTTCCTTTGCGCTCCGGTACCGGAGGCGCATCGTCTTCGCGTCTCGGGCGTCAAGACCCGACGTCGCGAGGTCGGCGAGCATGGACTTAGGAAACGTCACCAATCTGAACGATTGGTTTCGCGCGCAACCGCCTCCGATATTGACTCATTCAATCTCTTGGCACAAATGCCCCCATCCAGGGTAGTCGGCGCGACCAATTTCAATGCAGCGACGATCTCCTGTAGCTGCTTCAACGTCGGAGTGATTCCACTGTGTTCAATGAAATCAAAAACATCGCGACGAATATCCTCTACGCTCACCTCCCCCCAGTAGGCGCCAATGCGATCTTCGTTAGTCCATTTGTAAAATTTGCCACGCCAAAAATGCGGGCCGTATCCACGCATGCTTGATAAGTATGCACGCGCGCAATCGACCGGTTTCGTCGGATCGAGCACGACGGGCTTGGTGGCTTTCTGAACAGCGGTGGATTTCTTCATTATGGGGGTGCCTAATCAGGATGGTGGACCCGGCGCCCAAAGAGCAGCGCCAGGGTTCTTTCACGTAACGTGCTTAGGCCGCGACCTCCTCGCTCGTGAACACATCAGCCGTCGGGTCGTTCTCATGCCATTTCCAACGGTACCGAATCGCGAGGTAAGCGAATCGGTAATATTGGTTTGGGGTGGGGTACTTATAGTCGAGGGGTAGGGGGTGATTCCACTCGCGCGGCATCTCCACGGCAACGAGGCAGCTCGTGTCGTTGCCGTCGTAGTAGTCATCCTGTTGCCAGACGATGACTTGTGCATCAGGTCCGAGGGTGTCCTCGAACTCGACCAGCGCACGGAGGGTTTCGTCGTCGAGAAAATAGCGCGAGATCGGGCGGACCATCTGGAACGCCTCATAGAGCATTTCTTTCTCATCTTTCTTTTTCTCGGCCTTCTTCGTGTAAATCACATTATTCGGCGCGCGTCCTAGAGGTATGTCTATCTGCTCTATTTCCGAAAGTCTTAAGGTAAGCAATTTCATGATGATGTTTCCTTTTCAAAGCACTGCGATTTCCAGCACCCAATGGGCACTGGTTCTGGCACCCAACGCGGCGCGCCAAATCGGTGAGCGTCACTGCGTGCCGCTCTGAACGAAATTCCCTGATATTCGTTGGTCGATCAACTCCACCACCGCTTTCGCGATCGCAGCGCGGCGCTCGGCGGCGGTCGCGTTGCGCGTCTGTGTGAGAAGGATGATCATGCGGCGGGGCGGCTTCCCGGCGCGGAACTCCCACGCGGACGCCTCGAATTCGGGACCGGCAGCGGCTTCGACATCGGCTAGGCGCTTTCGAATCACGGCGCTGAACGCGCGCCGGTCCATTTCACGCACCGCTTCGAGCACGACGTCAATCTCTGCTTCTTCGGTCATGGCTTCTACTTCCGTGTTGGGGTTGAACGTAATTTCTCGGCGGCTTCGCGCAGGACGCGGCGCGACTCGGCCAGGCGTTTGTCTTCCTCGGCCAGCATTTCGGCGAGCACGTCGAGAAACGGCACGAGCGCGGGATCAATACCGGGCACGGCGCCCGACGTTGGGGTCCGGCGACGTGCCAAGGATTTCACCGCTTGGTCGCCTTTGGAAAATAGGCGGCGTACAACGCGTCCACGATGCGGCCGACGGTGGGTCGCGTGACCGGCTGTCCGCGCTCTGCCTTGGCGATATCTGACTGCGTTACGCCGGCCGCCGTCGCCAGGTCCCACTGCGACATGTGCAGCGCGACGCGCAATCGCCTCAGATTGGGGCCGAGCGCCGCGATCTGCGTCGCCGTGATTTGTTCAGGTGATTTACATTTCAGCATTTCGAGAATATATTGGCTGGTAGAAGGCCATATGTAAAACAATTAATGTTAGGAACGACCATGACTAAAATGTTAAACGGTATCGAAATGGAAGCCATCAAAGCGATGCTCCGCTTCGCCAATCTCCAGCGGATCGAATCCGTGGCGGAGGCGGAGCGGTGCTTCGAGAACATCAAGGATTTCATTAGCAGCGACGAAGCGATGTGGAGGTTGCTGAAGTTGACCGTTTGGCAAATCGCCGTATGCGCCTGGTTGGCGAGCATCACTGAATCGCAGCGCGAGAGACGCGCGGTTATGACAGAGGTCGCGCCGCTGGTTAAGAAGAGCGTCAAGACCGCGCTCGTCTTCAAGAATGAGGAGTTGGGCTACGAATGCAGGTTCCAGAGCGTCCACGCGGTGTGCGCGTTCGCGGTTGCGCTTATCCTCAGCAAACGCCGTAGACTGGCAAGCCGCCTTCAACGTTGCATCTGCGGGCGCTTCAACCTCGACCTGCACCCGAAGGGACGACCGAAGAAGTATTGCTCGCCTAAGCACAAGGCGTTGGCCGATGCCATGACCCTCAACGAACGAGTGCGGAAATCACAACTCAAACACAAGATGGGGAAAAAATCATGACCACCCTGCCCCTGCGCGCAGCGATCTACGCCCGGAAGTCAACCAACGACAACGACAAATCTGCCGAAGACAAGTCCGTCGCGCGCCAAAAGGCAGACGGCCTCGCATTCATCAAGCGTTGCGGCTGGCAATTTGCTGGCGAGAGACACTACTACGAGGATGACGGGGTAGGCGGCGCGGAGTTCAAGAAACGCGATGATCTCAATCGGCTTCTCGCCGATATAGCGAAGCCGGGCGCGCGACCATTCGACGTGCTGGTGATATATGACTACTCCCGGCTAGGCCGCGACATGAGCAACACCGCCAATGCCTACCGCACGATCACCGAGGCAGGTGTCCGCATCTTTTTCTCCCAGACCAATGAGGAATTGAAGCTCGAAACAGAAGAACAGGAACTCATGCTCAGCGTAAAGGGGTTCGGCGCAACCGTCGAGCGGCGGCAGGCGGTGGTGCGGTGTCGAGACAAGTCACTCTCACTGGCGCAGGCGGGCCGCAGCTTCGGCGGACGGTGCTACGGGTACGACAATATCTGGCGGAAGCCCGACGGCTCGGAGCAGATCGGCAGCAGCGCGGCAGACAAGGCCCACTCGTGGCAGACGATCCTTCGCATTAACCCCGTTGAGGCCGATGTGATTCGGCGAATCTGTCGCGCGTTCGTCGCCGGTCACGGCCACGTCAGCATTGCCAAGTCGCTGAACGGCGAACCGCGCTATGCGGAACTATTGCGAAAGTTTTTCAACGGCCAGCGTCCTGCCCCACCCCGGAAGGGCACCGGATCGTGGGCGCCCTCCTCCGTCCACAAGATTCTGCGCAACGAGCGCTACACCGGCACCATGGCGTGGGGTAGATACCGGAAGGAATACAAGAAGGGCACGAAGGCGCGCGTGCGTCGCGCCGAGAAGGACATCCTGCGCATTCAGCGCCCAGACCTGCGGATTGTCCCGGAGAAGCTGTGGAAGGCGGTGCAGGAGCGAGTCGCAGCGGGACGGACAACGTACCTGCGCGATACACGCGGCCATCTGTGGGGGCGCAGGGGCGCCGGCGTCGAGTCGAAATACCTGCTCACGGGGCTGGCGGAGTGCGGCTGCTGCGGCCACAACATGGCAATGATCGGCGGGCGTCGGTCATATCTGTATTACGGCTGCGCGTACCACCAGTCGCGGGGCCGGACGATCTGCTCGAATGGCTTGCACGTCCGGACGGTGGAGGCCGACGCGCTGGTGATCGAGAAAATCAGGGGCGTGTTGACGCCCGCTGCGTTCGACTACACGATTGATCAGGCACTGAAGCTGCGCGCCCTGCACGCGCTGGAGGCACGCGACGCTCAGCGCCGTGAGCAGGCAGACACACCCGAGCGGCTGGAGGCCGAGGCGCGGAAGCTGCGGCGGGAACTCGACCGGTTCATGGCGTTGATCGCGGGCGGCACGGCCCCGGCGAGCATCATGGCGGAAATCAACCGGCGCGAGGCGCGGCTGGCGGCAATCGAGGTCGAGCGCGCGAGGCTGGTGGCCGTCGATGACGAGGGACCGCTGGAACTCGACGTGAGGCGCATGCGAAAGGGATTCCGCGAACGGCTGGTGGATCTCCACGGGCTGCTCAAGTCCGACATTCCGCTGGCACGTCAAGCACTTAGGAAGCTGCTGGCGGACCGGATCAGCTTTCGTCCGGTTGAACGCAACGGCGCGCGCGGCTACGATCTGAGCTGGAAAATCGTGACCGGCGCGCTCCTGAGCGACAGTTATATATCGCTGGCGTCCCCACGGGGATTCGAACCCCGGTTACCGCCGTGAAAGGGCGCGGGATTCCGCTATCGAATCAATGAATTATACGATGCTTGTGGCGAAAATGGCGCCAACCTGGCGTTTATCCGCACCTGTCCAGGAGCACGTGCAACGCCCCGTAGCGACAAGTCTTGACCATGTCTGCTGATACCTCGGACGTTGTGAGGTGTATTGATAGTTATAATCAAGAACACAGCTGCCATACTTGATATACTTTATCGTAACACCTAATATTAGCCATGGTATCGCTATTCTTTGTCAAGAATGTCCATGACGCTGCAAGGATTCTTCGCCACGCATCCGGTGTTCACGCACGAGGAGCTTGTCGCTTTCCTCGGGACCGATAAGGCGCGCAGCCCGAAGACCCGCGAGGCGCTCCTAGCCTACCACCAGAAGCAGGGCCGCATCCTGCGCGTGCGCCGGGGGCTGTATTGTGTCGTGCCCTTCGGCGCCGATCGGGCGAGCTGCCCTGTGGACGCCTACCTGCTCGCCGCGAAAATGACCGATGACGCGGTTCTCGCCTACCACACGGCGTTGGAATTCCACGCCAAGGCTTACTCGATCTTCGAGGAGTTGCAGTACCTCACCGGCCGCGCCGCCCGTCCGGTGACGTTCCGTTCCCATCGGTTTCGCCCGGTGCGCTTTCCCAAGAAACTCTCCGTCCAGAACAAACAGCTATTCGGCGTAAAAGAGATGGAACGGGCCGGCATAACCGTGCGGGCCACGACATTGGAGCGCACCTTGGTCGATGTGTTCGACCGTCCTGATCTCGCCGGCGGCTGGGAAGAAATATGGCGATCGCTGGAAACGGTCGAGTTCTTCGACCTGGACCTTGTCGTGCAATACGCACTGCTGCTCGAGAACGCGACCACGGCAGCGAAGGTCGGCTTCTTCCTCGATCAGCACAAGGAACACCTGATGGTCGAGCAGAGCCATCTCGATCGCCTGCGCGCGCGCCGGCCGCG
>JACQTO010000081.1 GCA_016210745.1 Betaproteobacteria bacterium | reverse complement strand
GCTCTACGTGCGCGCCGATGCGACGCAGATCCAGCAGGTGCTGATGAATCTGTGCACCAACGCCTGGCAGGCGCTCGAAGGTAGCTCCGGTCGCATCGCTGTCGGACTGGACCAGGTCGAGCTCGGATCCGAAGCCGCGCAGCCCCTGGGCGCATTGGTCCCCGGCCGCTATGCGCGCCTCGGGGTGAGCGACAACGGCTGCGGCATGGACGAGGCGACGCAGGCGCGCATATTCGATCCCTTTTTTACCACCAAGTCGGTGGACAAGGGCACCGGCCTGGGCATGGCGGTGGTGCACGGCATCATCCAGGGGCACCAAGGCGCAATCACGGTGCGCAGCGCACCAGACAAGGGGACCACCGTCGAGGTGTATCTGCCCGCCGTGGATGCCCCGAGGGAGTCGGTGCAACCGGCCGCGCCGATCGCACCCGCGCGCCGGAGCGGCGAGGGCCGTCACGTGCTCTACGTCGATGATGATGAAGCGATGGTATTTCTGGTCACGCGTTTGCTGCGGGATTTTGGCTACCGGGTAAGCGGCTACGAGCGCGCCCAAGCGGCGCTGGAAGCTGTACGCGCCAGTGCGGCAAGCGGCGGCGCCGGGGACTTCGATCTGGTGGTGACCGACTACAACATGCCCGGGCTCTCTGGGCTGGAAATGGCGCGCGAGCTTGCGCGGTTGCGGCCGGAACTGCCCGTGGTAATCACCTCGGGTTACATCACCGAGGAGTTGCAGGCCGGCGCTCAGGCAGCCGGAGTGCGCCAAGTGGTCTACAAGCCGAACACGGTCGAGGAACTCTGCCAGAGCATCCAGCGCTTGTTGGATCCCGCGGAAACTCGTGTGCGGGAAGCGGCGCAGTAGTGGGATGTTCGAGACGAATCCGGCGCACGCGCTGGTCGCCCGCATTCGGTTGACACCCCAATTGGGGCAGAGTAGTTTTTTGCCACCCTACAGATCCGTGTAGTTCTTCCCGTAACACCCGGTCAATTACCTTTCATCGATCTCCGGAGCCAACCATGCTGCGCGGCCTCATGATGGACCAACCGCTTCTGATTTCCTCGCTTCTCACGCACGCCGCGCAGAACCATGGCGATACCGAGATCGTGTCGCGTACGGTCGAGGGACCCGGCAAGGACGGCAAGGGAGCCTTGCACCGCTATACCTACGCGCAGGCCGAGGCGCGCGCCAGAAAGCTCGCACAGGCGCTCTCCAGGCTCGGCGTGAAGGCGGGTGACCGGGTCGGTACCTTCGCCTGGAACGGGTACCGCCACTTCGAGCTGTATTTCGGCGTATCCGGCATGGGCGCGGTGATTCACACCGTCAATCCGCGTCTGTTCCCAGAACAGCTCACCTATATCGTCGACCATGCCGAGGATGCCTACGTGTTTTTCGACCTGACGTTTGCGCCCTTGATGGAGAAGCTTGCGCCGGCCTGCAGGGCCGTGAAGGGATGGGTGGCGATGACCGATCGCATCCATATGCCGCAGATTTCCGTCCCGAACCTGCTCTGCTACGAGGAATTGATCGCGCCCGAGAGCGGCCGCTACGAGTGGCCGCTGCTCGACGAGAATTCGGCTTCGGGCCTTTGCTATAGCTCCGGAACCACCGGCGCACCCAAAGGCGTGCTGTTCGCGCACCGCTCCACGGTCCTGCACGCGTATGCGTCTTCGCTTCCGGACGTGTTCAACTGTTCGGCGCGTTCGGCCATCCTGCCGGTGGTGCCGATGTTCCATGTGAACGCCTGGGGTGTTCCCTACATGGCGACGCTCAACGGCGCGAAGCTCGTATTGCCCGGGGCGGGACTCGACGGCAAGAGCCTGTACGAATTATTCGAGGCCGAGGGGGTGACCACTACGGCGGGGGTGCCGACGGTCTGGCTGGGTTTGCTTGCATTCATGCGTGAGAACAAATTGAAATTCAGCACCCTGAAGACGGCAGTCGTCGGCGGATCGGCCTGTCCGCCGGCGATGATCACCGAGTTCAGGGACGCCCACGGTGTCGACTGCCAGCACGCGTGGGGCATGACCGAAATGAGCCCGCTTGGCACCCTGTGCACGCTCAAAGGCAAGCATCTGGCGCTGCCGCAGGACAAGCAGTTCGAAATCCAGGTGAAACAGGGGCGCGCGATCTGCGGCGTGGAGATGAAGATCGTCGACGGCGAAGGCCGGGATTTGCCGCGCGACGGCAAGGCCTTTGGCGATCTCATGGTGCGCGGGCCGTGGGTATTGCGCGAGTATTTCAAAGGCGAGGGCGGCGATCCTCTGCGCGAGGGCTGGTTTCCGACCGGCGACGTCGCCACCATCGACGCCGACGGCTACATGCAGATCACCGACCGTTCCAAGGACGTGATCAAGTCCGGCGGCGAGTGGATCAGTTCCATCGAATTGGAGAACATCGCGGTCGCGCATCCGGGGATCGCCGAGGCGGCGGTAATCGGCGTGCCGCATCCGAAGTGGGACGAGCGTCCGCTGGTGGTGGCGGTTAGAAAGCAGGGCGCGAACGTCGCGCGCGAGGACATGCTCGAGTTTTACAAGGGCAAGGTGGCAAAGTGGTGGATCCCCGACGACGTTACTTTTGTCGATCAGCTCCCGCACACGGCGACCGGCAAGCTGCTCAAGACCAAGCTGAGGCAGGACTTCAAGGACCATGAGTGGCCGGCGGCTTGAGTTCGCAGTCGTTGCTACCTAAGCCGGACGAGCCGACAGCAGCTGGTTTTGCCCTTTATCAATCTCCCCCTTTCGTGCGGTTGCTTGCAAGCGCAGGAAAGGGAGAGACGAATTTAGAAACCAAATCTTCCCCAAATTTGTCAACAGTAAACTTGTAATTGATTAAACCACGGCGTTCGATACCGGCATTTCCCAGGGCCGTGGCCTCGCTATGTTTCGACAAGAGGTCTCCTCATGGCTCACATCCAGACTGAGAAAAGCGAAGGCGTACTGCGCATCGAATTCAATCGTCCGGAGAAGAAGAACGCCATCACCGCGGCGATGTATCAGGGGCTCGCCGATGCGCTTCTCGACGCGCAGTCCGACGAGGAAGTGCGAGTGGTGTTCGTGCACGGCAAGCCCGAGGCGTTCACAGCGGGCAACGACTTGCAGGACTTCATCGCCGATCCCCCGCAGGATGAATCGCACCCGGTGTTTGCCTTTCTGTGTGCGCTCAGGGATTTTCGCAAACCGATCGTCGCTGCGGTCAGCGGCCCGGCGGTGGGGATCGGAACGACGATGCTGCTGCATTGCGATCTGGTCTACGCCGCCCCGGAGGCGAAATTCGCACTCCCGTTCGTGAACCTGGCATTGTGCCCGGAGGCGGGCTCCAGCTATCTGCTCCCGCGCCTTGCGGGCTATGCGCGAGCAGCCGAGCTGCTGCTGCTCGGCGAGCCCTTCAGCGCCGCACACGCGCATGAAATCGGGCTGATCAACGCCATCGTGCCGCTCGAGCAGTTGATCGCAGTGGGCGCGGCAGCGGCGCGAAAACTCGCGCAGAAACCCCCGGCCTCGGTGCAGGCGACCAAGGCACTCATGCGAGCCTCGCTGATGGCTGGAATCGATTCAGCGATGGCCGCGGAGAACCGGGTGTTTCGCGAGCGGCTCGTCTCGGCGGAAGCCAAGGAGGCCTTTTCTGCATTCTTGGAAAAACGCACGCCCGATTTCAATAAGTTTTCGTGATCGTTTGGCCTCGATCGGCATCGCGTGCGGTTATGCGCCGGCGCTTCGCGTGTAGAATTATCAGCGTTCCGTACCTCTTATTGAGATAGGTACGGTTTTTTGAACTGGTTGCCAAGAAACGCGGCGCGCGGTTCAGACAGGCCTTCTGGAGCCAAGTCCATGCCCGAAAGGCATCAAGGCATCGTCCGAGAGAGCGATATTTTTGCCCTGACGCCCAAGGCACAGAGGGAACTTCAGGGATCGGGGACAGCTCTCTCGCCGGCGGAACTCGAAGTGCTGGTTCTGATCGACGGAAATGCGACGGTTGGCGAAACCGCGGAGCGTGTTCCATCCGATGAGAAAGCCACGATCCTGGAAATATTCGGCAAGCTGTTCCTGGATGGATTCATCGAAACCGCCGAGGATCAGGACGGAACGATCGACTTCGCGGATTTTTTTCAGTCCATAGGTCCTGTGAGCCCTTCCGCGGACGCAATCGCCAAGGCGAAGAAACAGGTTGCCGCAACCACCTTGCTGCTGAAGCAGAAAGGCTACACGGTTCGCATCGCGCGCAAAGCCGGCGCCGAAAGGGATATCGACAAGACGCGGATGCTCTCGGTGATCGTAGTCGAAGATGAAGCGCATCTGGCCGGCATGTTGAGGCATGTTCTGACGGCCGAGGGTTTCGACGTGCGCCTTGCCAAGAACCGGGAAGAAATCGTGGCGCAATTCCGTCGGCCGCCTCGCCCGGATTTGATACTGCTCGATGTCATTCTGCCGGACGCCGATGGGTTCGACGTGCTTCACAAGATTCGCCAGCATCCCGCGCTCAAGACGATACCGGTGGTCATGCTCACCGCGCAGGCGACACGCGAAGCGGTGCTCAAGGGGCTCGAGGGCGGTGCAGACGGCTACATCACGAAGCCATTTCAGATCGACGTACTGCTGAAGGCAGTGGCGGCCGTGCTTGGCCTGCCCAACGAAGGACTCGCGGCCGATGAAAGCGAAGACCCATGGCCACCATGATCGAGGCTCCCGGGCGAGTGAACCGCCGCACGCGAGCGGTGCAGTTGCTCTTCGCGAACACGGATACCAAGTGCGCCTGAAGGTGCGGGTTTTCGATCCGGCATTGATTCCCCGGCCGAGCGGCCGGGCGCTGCTTACGGGCGGAGCGCGCGGGTCCTCATTGCGCCAGTCAGGGATCTATGCGTAGCTCATTCGGTGTCAAAGTCACCGCGGCGCTTTGCATCGGGCTGGGCATGATCATCGTGCTCGGCCTCCTGGGCTACCGAAGCATGCACGAGTTCTACCAGTCGGACCGGGAAGTGCAGCGCTTACTGGCCGTGCGCACGCTTCTCGAAGCGATTCGGCTGGATGTGGAACACGCCGAGATGGTCCAGCTCAGGTTCCAGCTTACGGGGAATCCCGCCGATCGCGACGAATTCCAGGCGATGACCAACCGCGTACGCGCGACGATCGATGAAGCGAGCAAGATGCTGGTCGCGCCGGACCAGAAGGATCGGCTCAAAGCGCTTGAGCGCACGGCATCGGACCGTTTCCAGGTCCTTGCCGAGGCGATTCGCCTGCGCGGTCCCGACGGAGCCGCCATGGCGATGTTATTCGGCAGGCGTGGTGTGGAAACCGGCAGAGGTATCGCGACAATCGTCGATGAAATCGGCGAGCACGAGCGGCAGATGGCCAAAGCGGAGCAGGAACGCGTCGCAACCAACGCCGAGCTGATGTCCAGAATCACCTTTGGAGGGGCCTCATTGGCGATTCTGCTGTTGGTCTGGGTGATATTCGTGATCATCCGCTACGAGCGGGACCGGCGTCGCGCCGAGGGAGAGCTTCGAGGCGCGCAGGAACGGCTCGCTCTTGCGCTCGAAGGATCCCACAGCGCGGTATGGGACTGGAACCTCGTGCGGAACGAAATCTATCTTAGCGCTGGATGGTCGCAGATGCTCGGTGCTCCGGCTCACGAGACCACAGTCACGCCGGCCGATCTGCTCCAACTCGTCCATCCGCAGGAACGCGATCGCCTGCAGCAGGTGGTTCAGGACGCACTCAAGGGAGTGACGGCGGACTACCGCGAGGAGCACCGCGTCAGGCGCGTGGTCGGCGACTGGATCTGGATTCTGAGCCGCGGCAAGGTCGTGCGACGCGATCAGCAGGGCCGGGCGGTGCGCATTGCGGGCACCAATCAGGATATCAGTGATCGAAAACGGGCCGAGCTGGCGCTGAAGGAGCATGACGAGCGGCTGGGGCTCGCATTAGAGACCGCGGGTATGGCGAGTTGGAATTGGGACGTGGCCTCGGACGAGATCTCTTGGGAGGACAACCCGGGACGACTTCTGGGCCCCATGCCTGGCGGCGGTTATTCCAGTCTGCGGGACGTGGTTCATCCCGAGGACCTAGTTCATTTCATTCGCGAACTGGATGCTCTGGCGCGAACCGGGGCAGCTTATCGGGACGAGTTTCGCATTACCCGCACCGACGGGCGCGTCTGCTGGGTACTGGCGCGCGGGCGCGCCGAACGCGATTCCAATGGCAAGCCCACGCGGGTGATCGGCGTCGCACAGGATATTTCGGAGAGCAAGGAGGCGGAGCACGCATTGCGCGCAAGCGAGGGGCAGATGCGGCTGATTACGAACTCGGTGCCGGCAGTGATCGTCTACCAGGATACCGGCGAGCGTATCCGTTTCTGTAATCAGATGATGGCGAAGATGGTGGGATTGCGACCGGAGGACGCCATTGGCCGCCCGCTGCGCGAAGTCCTCGGCGAGGAGGTGTATCGGAAGATCGGCCCGTACGTTCGGCGCGCGCTCGCGGGTGAGGAAGTGCATTTCGAGCGGACGCAGATTACGCCAACGGGGCAGATGGAACTCTCGGTGAATTACGTGCCGCGGCGCGACGAACGCGGTGAAGTGGAGGGTTTTTACTCCCTTGCCACAGACATCACCGAGCTCAAGCGGCTCGACCGGATGAAAAGCGAATTCGTCTCCACGGTGAGCCATGAGTTGCGTACGCCGCTCACCTCGATACGCGGATCGCTCGGGGTCCTGGCCGGGGGCGTGGCCGGTCCCCTGCCCGATAAGGCACGCGGCTTCATCGACATAGCCATGAACAACTGCGAACGCTTGATCCGGCTGATCAACGACATTCTCGATATGGAGAAAATAGAGTCGGGCAAGATGACCTTTCAACTACGCGTGCTCGACCTCATGGAACTGGTCGCGCAGGTCGTCAAGGCAAACGAAGGTTTTGCGGCACAGCATAAGGTGCGCCTACGCATTGTCGCTGAGCGGCCGGGAGCGAAGGTACATGCCGACGGCGACCGCCTCGCCCAGGTTCTGACCAATTTCATCTCGAATGCCTGCAAGTTTTCCACCGCGGACAGCAGCGTCGATATCGCAGTCAGCGCAGAGGGCAAGCGGATTCGGGTCGGCGTTGCCGATCATGGCCCCGGTATTTCAGAGGAATTCCGAAAACGGATCTTTCAGAAGTTCTCCCAGGCGGACTCCTCTGACGTGCGGCAGAAGGGAGGGACCGGATTGGGTCTTTCCATTTCCAAGGCGATCGTCGAAGGCCTCGGGGGGGAAATCGGTTTCGAAACCGAGCCTGCAAAAGGCGCAACTTTCTATTTTCTTCTGCCTGAATGGCACGAAGCGGTGGCGACTCCGGCGGAAGTCGCGAAGCGGAACGGGTAGCGCGGGAGAGCACAGTCATGGCAAAGGATCTCGAACGCATACTTTACGTGGAGGACGAGGCTGACATTCAGACCATTGCCGTGACGGTGCTCGAGACTATCGGCGGGTTCACTATCGTGGCGTGCCGTTCGGGCAGCCAGGCAATCGAGGCGGCCCCGGTCGCAGATGCCGATCTGATCCTGCTCGACGTGATGATGCCCGGGATGGACGGGCCCACGACGCTCAGGAAGCTGCGGGACATTCCACAGACAGCAACGACTCCGGCCGTCTTCATGACCGCGAAAGTGCAGGCGAGCGAAATCGAGTATTTCAAGAGCCTGGGTGCGCTGGACGTCATTCCGAAGCCTTTCGATCCCATGAAGTTGCCGGAGCAGATCAACGAAATTTGGCGGCGCTCGGCTGGCACGCAAGCGCCTGCTCCACCGGGGCCAAAAGCGGCCGGCCCGCAGTCCGCTGAGGAAGAATTGCAGGCGCTGTACCGGAGATACGCTGCGCAACTCCCGGGAACCATCGAGGAAATCGAAATTCTGTGGACGCGGATTGCCTCAGGCGCCGATCCGAGCGCGCTGAAGTCGCTCCATCGCGCGCTGCATTCGCTTGCCGGCTCGGGCGCGACCTTTGGTTTTTCCCGGATGGGGAGCGGGGCGAAGGCCATGGAGCTGGCTCTGGTCCCTTATCTTCCAGATGCCGCTATTCCTCCGGCCATGCAGGGTTCTCTGTCTTTACTGCTCGAAGCGATAAAACGCGCCGCCGTCGCTCCCGACACGCCGGTCTGAGTCCTACCGCTGGCGGCTCGTATGGGGCCCCATGCCTTTTCGCCGCATTACGCCCCAGGTTGCGCGCTTGCCGCGAAACCAGTGCCACATGCCCAGCAGCCGCCATGCGACGTTGAGTTGGCGGTAGCCGAAATTTTCGGCAATGCCGGTAAGGAACAGCTCGAACAGGTGCCTCGAACGTGGATAGACGTGGAATGAAATTTCCTCGAGCATCAACGCGATCGTGGAAAGCAGTACGGAAAAGCCGACGGCGACGAGCAGGAACAGCACCGCGGTGTCCCAGCGTACGTCGCTGGCAAGGAGCAGCCAGGCGAACAGGGCGTAGCCGGATAGCTCAACGATGGGGGCTGCCCACTCGAATAACACGAAATAGGGAAACGCGATCCAGCCGGCGACGGTCGGATGCGGCGACAGGGCAAGAGCGCGGTTGGCCCAGAGGCTTTCGCAGAGTCCGCGCTGCCATCGCACGCGCTGGTTCTTCAGTGTCCGCCAGTCCTCGGGCGCCTCGGTCCAGCAGATCGGGTCGGGCACGTAACTTATGCGATAGGGCCGCCTTTGGGCCGTAAGAACGCGATGCATCCGTACCACGAGTTCCATATCCTCGCCGATAGTGTCGCGGCGATACCCGCCGACGGCGACCACCGTATCTTTGTGCATGAGCCCGAACGCGCCGGAGATGATGAGCAGGCCGTTCACCTGGGACCAGCCCATGCGTCCGAACAGGAATCCGCGCAGGTATTCGACGATCTGCTGGCGCGCCAGCGCGCTTCGCGGCAGCCCCGCCTCAAGGAGCAGCCCATTTCTCACCGTGCAGCCGTTGGCAAGGCGCACGGTCCCTCCGCAGGCGACGGTTCGGGAGTCCTCGATAAAAGGCTGCACCACGCGCAAAAGGCTGTCGCGATCCAGGATCGAGTCGGCATCGACGCAGCAGACAAGCGGATATTGCGAGACATTGATGCCGCAATTGATGGCATCGGCCTTGCCCCCGTTCGCTTTATCGATGACGCGCAGTTTGGCGTGCGTTTCGGATCGGTAGGTGCGGATCACCGGCTCGGTCTCAAGACGCATCCAGTACGCATGGGGAAACGGCTTCAAGCCGAAAGCGTCGATGAGCGCCGCAAGCGTGCCGTCGCATGACCCGTCGTTCACCACGACGAGTTCGTACTCGGGATAGCGCAATTGCAGCATCGAACGTACCGAAGTGACGATGGTGCTCTCCTCGTTGTAGGCGGGGATCACGACCGTGATCGGAGGTTCGAGACCGGTGTAGAGCAGTTCGCGGATCTCGACGCGCCGGTATGCGGCGCTGCGCCGGATGATGCGCCAGGACAAGAGGCTGATTGTCGCCTGCGCCGCCGCGTGGACAAGCACGTAGAGGAACAGAAACCACACCAGGATTTCGACAGCCAACGGCAGGCTATTCATGCGTGCTCTGCCAGAACGTGCCGCAGCATGTCGCGGGCGTACGGATCCGATTCCTGTTCGGCCGCCGCCGAAGCGGCTCCGGTGCCCGCCAAGCGCAGCATCGACTGCGCCGCGCGGTAGCGAACCCACCAGTTCCGGTCGCGCAGCAGAGACGCGAGCAGTTGCGCGTCCTCGGAAATGCCGAGTCCGCCCAGTGCGTAGGCGGCCTGCATGCGGACTATCCAATCGGGATGGGAAAGAAAAGCGATAGCGGTCCTGCGATCCACCGCCTCACCGAAGGCGCGCAGCGCATGCAAAATGGCAGCGATTGCCTCAGGTCCCGTCGCTGCAGCGAGGGTCGTGCGAAGGTGCGTGAGCATGTGGGAATTACCGAGATGCTCGATCAGTCGTACCACCCGCTTCACGCCCTGCGGCGGCGCTGAGTGCAGCAGACCGACGAGCAAAGGCTCGGTTGGCGCTCCGGAATGCTTGAGCATCGACGCCACAGCATCTGCGGACCAGTCAGTGCGTACGAGCAGCGCATGGAGCGCGGCGAGGCCGCGTTTAGCGTCGATGCGAATCAATGCCGCTGCGGCCGCAAGAGAAGGCGGCCCCCGGTCTCTGGCGGCCATGGGCATCAGCGACTCCACTGCGCCGGCAAGCCTGAGCACCCCCGCCGCTCGTATCGCGACCATGCGCTTCCATGCCGATCTGCTCGACAAGAAGCGCAGAACGAAGGGCGCCATGTCCAGTTCTTCCGCGAGGGCGACAAGCGAATCGGCTGCCTCGTCCCGCACGTAGCCGAGTGTCTCGATCAACAACATCAGGAACAGCAGGCGGTCCGCCACGTTGAGGGACGGCAGCGGAACCTCGTCCCCGGCCATGCGGCCATAGAGAATCGGCAGCCAGCGGCTGCGAAACCTCAGCTCGCGTGCTCTTGTTCGCTTTCGCGCGAAACGCGCAAAAATGCTGTAGACAAGCAGCAGAACGATAATTGCAGCGTTCAGTTCCGCAGCTATCCGCAGTGTCGCTACCAGGGCTTCGGAGAATCCCTTGTGGGAGTCGACCGATAAGGGTACCGGCTCCGGCTTTCGCGGCGCGCCCTGGCTCGCGTCCGCTTTGGGAACGGCGCGCAAGGTCTCGGCCATCTCCAGCTCAATTCCCGCCGGCGCCGCCTCGACAGGCTGCCCGCCGCGCACAGCAGGCGATACGAGTTCCCCGCTGGGGATCAGGACCAAGGAATCCGCCGCTGCCGAATGCTCCTGTGGCCGGCCCGATCCCGAGACGAGCGCCAGCAGCAGTATCAGTGGTGAAATCAGCCTGCGCACGCTAAAAGCGGTAGCGCAGCCCAACATTGAGGCCGTCCCTTGTCACCGTACCCTGCGCGGTTCGCTCGATTGCGTAATCGAGCGCCCAGGCCGATGAAAACCAGTGGCGGCCGAACAGAGCTGTGCTTCGCACGCTGGTGGCGACGATCAGGTTGGCGCCTTCCGGGCGATCGACCTCGGTCCCAATTCCGAACAGGATTTGGATGCGGTTCTCGTCGCCGTAGAAATAGCCGAAGGCCAAGCGGTAGCTTGCGGCACTGCCTGCGGTGCGCGAGTGTGCGGGCAGCACCGTGAATGCCGCTCGGTAGTTGGAGAAATAACGCTCGAGGGTGAAGTCAGCAGTGTCCACCGAAGTGGTGTTGTAGGTCGCGTGCTTGAATCCCGCCAGCACGCCCCAGCCGCCGTCAAGGGCGTAGGCGAGCTGGCCATGCACGGAATCGCGCGCGAGCACGCGGTGAGTATCGCTTGCCGTCACCCCGGCGTACCCGGTCAAGCGCTGGCTGAACGGATAGTAGCCCTCGATCGTGGCGGTGGTGTCCTTCAGACCGAAGCGGCTGGAGTCGGTCAGGGTGCCAATCAGGAGCTTTCTTTTTTCGAACTCGTGCGTGATTTCGATGGCCGAATCCGTCCAGTCCGGCGAGCCGTTCGAAAGCCGAGCGCGAGCAGAGCGCAGGCCGACTTGCGTGCTGCCGGCGCGCGGTACGCGCAGTACTGCGGCCGGTGGGCCGCCGGAAACCTGGGCAATCCGGGTGGCAAGCTTCAGCCTCAGCCCTTGGTCGACGAACGGTCCCTGTGCGGGAGTCTCCTGCGAGGTAACGGTCGATCCGGAGCACGCGAACGACACGCCAAGGCTTATCAGAACGATCGAACGGGGTGCCGCCAGCCTCATCGTGGCGCGAGCAGTCTTTGCACCCGCGCCACGAGTTCCGCGGGCCGGAATGGTTTTGCGAGGTAGTCGTTGGCCCCGAGGGCAAGGCCATGCGTTACGTCTTCTTCCCGGTCCCGGCTCGTGAGCATGATGACCGGCACATCCGTCCAACCCGGTTGCTGGCGAAGCTCCGCCAACAGTTCGTAGCCGGTTCGATAGGGAAGCATCACGTCCATTATTACGAGGTCCGCAGGCGCTTTGCCAAACGCTTCCAGCGCCTGCTCACCGTCCAAAACGTGAACTACGTCGAATCCCTCTCGCTTCAGCCGGAACTCGACCAAGCTTGCGATGTTCGGGTCGTCTTCCACAAGCAGGACGACGCGCCGATTTTGGAGGGTCACGAAAGGCGTGTATGCTTAATGGATCGGTCGCCAAGTATAGCGCATGAATCGGCGACCAAGAGACGAGCGGCGGGGCTTGCTCGCCAAAGCGCGAGCCCGATCATGGAGAGAGCTAGAATCCGGAAGACGGTTCAAGGCCGGAGGCTTCAGGGGTGCCACGAATAGTTGTCATTGACGATGATGTCAACATGCGCGATCTGCTGCGCATTCATCTGTCCCGCGTTGGCCTGGCAGTGGAGGCATTCGAGGACGCATCGTTGGGTATCCACTCGATCCTGGAGAACCGGCCCGACCTGGTTGTGCTCGATCTTCTGCTCCCTGACCTTGGCGGCTTGGAGGTGCTCAAGGCGCTGAAGTCCGACCTCGCCACGAAAGACCTCCCGGTGGTCGTGCTTACTTCGAGAACCGACGAGGCGACCTTTACCGAAGCGAAACGCCTGGGCGCCGATGCTTTCCTGATCAAACCCATCTCGCGCGACGAGCTGACCGGTACGGTTCTCGGCCAGCTCGCCAAACGTGCCGCCAAGGACATCGCTTCCTCTGCGGGCTAGCGGCCGTCAGCGCATTCGCCAATGCCGGCCGCTTGTTGAAGGCCACTTGCGGCAACGTGCGCTGCGTCCGTGCGCCGGGGCACCAAGCCCATGAAGATGGGTGACAGCCGATTCCCGCCTCGAACCTTCCTTCCCCCTCTGGGAGAAGCGTTCCCTTAATCAGGAGTCATCCAGATGAGCACCATCACCAGCCCGGTCACGAATAACGTGACCCAGAATAGTCCCCAAATGCGCCTGCCGTCAGTCCGGGTGAACCCCTCTTTCTTCTTCTTCGCGATGATGTATTCGATGAGTATGAGGGCCATCCCCAATCCAAACGTAATTCCACCCCATAGATACACGGCGCTTCCTCCGCTTGCGTATGCAGGACTGCGCTATGTTACTCGGTCCGGCCCGTAGTTGTTCCCCTCTGAATACTATTTCGTCGCGCACTTGCGTAGCAATGCGCAACGGCTTCAGGGCCGCACGGCGGGCGACTCGAGCTTCATCCCGCGTGCGCGCCACATCAGGTAGAGCTGCAGATCGACGAATTCGGGGGCGCCGTACGGGTAGGGCTCGGCGCGCACGCCGACAAAGCAGTTGCGCAGCCGGCGCTGCAGCGAACCAAGTCCCTGCCACTCGAGGCGATACAGGGGATAACCGGTCGGATGGGCCTGCGGGATGGGGTTACCGGCGAGCTTCTTGCCCCAGTTTTCGTCGTGACATTGCGCGCAGGCGAGGTTGAGCTGGCCCTGGCGGCGGTGGAAAGCCTCGCGACCGGCGTCGAGAAACGGTTTCGTCCGTTCGTCAATCGCGATCTCGATGGGGAGCCCGCGCGACTGGCGCGCAACGAACGCGGTGAGCGCCAGCAGATCCGCGCTTTCGAATGCGAACGGCGGTGCCTTCTGCCGCTCGCTGCGGCAGGCGTTGATGCGCTGTTCGAGGTCGAGCGGCCTCCCGCGCGCGGCGTCGAACGCCGGGTAGCGCGCCGCGACCCCCTTCATGCTCGCGCGCGCGTCGCCGTGGCAGTCGGCGCACGAACGCTCGGCGGTGCCTGTCTTGCGGTTCCACAGCGCTTCGCCGTCGAGCACCCAGAGCATTGCGGGATTGGTCGCGTCGTCGTCCTGCATGGTGCGCGTCGCCCGGCCCATGAATTCGTAGCCTGAGCGGCGCTCGGCAAGCGGAATCTCCGCCGCAGAAACCGCCTCGCCGACGCCGAGGATCGCCAGTGCGACGACTAGGGCAATGCTCAAACGACGCTGATCTCGGCGGAGGCAGTCGCGGTGAAGCCCTTGTCGCCGCTCCATTTGAACTCGATCGTGCCGCTTTCGGTCGCGACCGTGGTGAATGTGATCAGTGGGTTTGCCGCAATCGCGGGATGCAACTCGGCGCGGAAGATCTCTTCTCCGTTGTAGGTGCACACGAAGGCGCTGACGATGTCGCGCGGCACGATTTCGCCGAGCTGGTTGCGGCGAGATCCCGTCTCCATCGCGTGCGCGACGAGTGTCCTGATTTCGATGATTTCGCCGCGCTTCGCCTGCGCGGGCACCTTGACGACGGCGCGGGCCATTTACCGAGTCCCGCGCGAATGGGCGGAAGCCCATCTACGCTTCGAATCTTCCTTCTCCCGCTGGGTGAAGGAGCAGCCGATGAGGGTTTGGGCGTCAAGAGCACCGCTCATTACGGCAGCTCCTCGAAGCAGGCCGCGAGCGTGACGACGACGTTCGCACTGTCGGACCAGAATGAGCCGTCGCTCATTTGCGCGATCGCGGTCACGCTCTGCGAGTCGGTGAGGCGGATGCGGGTCGAAATGCTCGCGCGTCCGGCCCGCGGACCCAGGTAGGCGCTCACCACGTTCGGCAGCGGATTCTTCTCGTTGAAGACGTGAATCGCCTTCACGTGATCGGCAGGGGTCATCGGGCTCTCGACTGCAACCGACACGGCCACGGCGTTGCCGTTGTCCACGAGCGGTGGAATGTCGAGCTTCACCCTGCCGCGGCGAACCGGCGCATCACCGACGACCTTGCGGATCGCCTCCTGCATCGCGGCGGGCGTCGCGCGGGCCTTGCCCGCGGCGGAGCCGAGGGCGATGCCGCCGGCGGCGATCAGGAAATCACGACGCGAAGTGGCCATTCTTTGTCACCGCAATGTCACCAAATAGGCGACCACATCTTCGATCTGCTCCGCGGTGAGCAGTGGTTTGCCGCGAAAGGCGGGCGCGACCCGCGTGAGGCCCTCGGTCCGGTAATACGCCGGCATGATACTCGCCGCGTTGACCCGGCCCGGATCGACAATCCTGAGCCTGATCTGGCCTTCCGAGAGCCGCGCGCCGGTGCCTGTCAGGTCTGGCCCGATATCGGTCTGAATCCGCACCTCGGGAAATGGCCCGCGGTGGCAAAGCAGGCACAGGCCGACGTTCCGGTCGACGACGATACCGCGGCCGCGCGCGGGGTCGCCCTTTGCCCCCGTGAGCGACGCCGGTATCGCGTCACCCACCACGGTGATCGCGAGGGCGGCGGCCACTGCCGCGATCGCGGGCTCCACTCGCCTACCGGGTCTTGCGTAAATGGGCGACAACCCATTTACGCCTCGAACCTTCCTTCTCCCTCCGGGAGAAGGAGCACAGGATGAGGGGCCGAGCATCAGCCACTCTGCATAAGCTCATTACACCAGCTCGATGCCGTGATTCTTCAGCGGGAACGAGCGGATGCGCTTGCCGGTGGCGCGGAAGAACGCATTGAGCACCGCCGGCGCAGCGACGCAGATCGTCGGCTCACCGACTCCGCCCCAGAAACCGCCGGAGGGCATGACGATCGACTCGACTTTCGGCATCTGCGCGATGCGCATGGAATCGTACGTATTGAAGTTCTCCTGCACCATGTGCCCGTCCTTGACGGTGCATTCTTGCATGAAAAGGGCCGACAGCCCGTAGACGAACGAGCCCGCAATCTGACGCTCGATCTGCGCTGGGTTGACTGCATATCCGGGATCGGTGGCGCAGACGATGCGGCGGATTTT
>JACQTO010000053.1 GCA_016210745.1 Betaproteobacteria bacterium | reverse complement strand
GTGGAGATCTTTCGCGACACCGATTTGAGCGGCCTCGTGGGCACCGAAATCTACATCGGCTACGGCACCAGCGACACGGAAATGCTTCAGGCGCAGCGGTACCGGGGCGTGTACATCGTCAACTGATCAGCGCACGCAAGGCGATTCGCGGCGATTCGCTCCTGCCTCCGGCGATGGCGACCGGCGTTCAGGCCGCCGCGGACGCAGCGAGTTCCTGCCGCAGCTTGTACTTGATGATCTTTCCCACGCTGTTTCTCGGCAGTTCGCCGACGAAGCGTATGTGCCTGGGCTTCTTGTAGCCGGCGATGCGGTCGCGGCAGTGCACGATGAGCTGTTCCTCGGTGACCGTGGCGCCCGGCTTCAGCTCGACGAAGGCGGCCACCGCTTCGCCGTACACCGGGTCGGGCACGCCGACCACCGCGACGTCCAGCACCGACGGATGCTCGAGGATCGCCAGTTCGACCTCCTTCGAATAGATGTTGTAGCCGCCTGAGAGGACCATGTCCTTCTTGCGGTCGACGATATAAAGAAAGCCGTCCGCGTCCATGCGTCCCATGTCGCCGGTGGCGAACCACCCGTCGTGCAGGGCAGCCGCGGTTTCAGCCGGCTTGTCCCAGTAGCCGCGCAGGGTGAGGAAGCGCCCGGGCTCGCCGCTGCGGATCCACAGTTCGCCCGCTTCGCCCGGCGCCGTGTCTCGCCCCTCTGCATCGACGAAACGCACCTCCACGCCCGGTACCAGCCGGCCGATCGAGTTCGGATGCGAGAGCTGGTGCGCCGGATCGAGACCGGTGAGTGCGCCGCACTCGGTCATGGCGAAGTAGGAGTGGATGCCGACGTGCGGCAGCGCGCGGGCGATGCGCTCCTTGATCTCGCGCGGAAACGCTTACCCGGTCGCGACCATCACGCGCAGGCTGGCGAACGAGCGCGCCGAGGCCTCGATTTCCGGCAGCAGCATGCGGCCCACGGTAGGCACCATGCTGAGCACGGTGATGCGCTCCGCGGCGCACAGGCGCGCCGTCTCGCGCGGATCGAACTTCGGCAGGATGACCAGCGTCGTGCCCAAGCACAGCATGTTGATGACCCGCCCGAAAGCCGTGCGGTGGGTCAGCGGGGTGGTGATGAGCTGGCGGTCCGCCGCCGTGAGGCCCCACTCGATGGCGTTGATGTAGCCGTTGGGGATGAAGTAGTTCGCCTGTGTCAGGATCGCCCCCTTGGGCTTGCCGGTCGTGCCGGAGGTGTAGCAGATCATGCAGTCGTCGGCTACGACCGGCGGGTCGAACCGGCGCGGCGCGTGCGCAGCCACCAGCGCCTGCAGATCGAGTTCCCCTGGCGCCGGAGAAATCACCGCGATCACGACCGGCGGCGCATTACCCGCGGCAACGCACGTCGCGCGCGTCTCCGGATGGATGAAGGCCGCCCGCGGCGCGCTGTCGGCGAACACGTAGCCGACCTCCGCAGCGGTGAGGCGGGTTCCGACGGGCACCGCGATCGCGCCCAGCTTTACGATGGCCACGAAGGCCAGCACGAACTCGGCGCAGTTCGGCAGGTGGATCGCCACCCGGTCTCCCGCGCCCACCCCGCGCTGCGCGAGCGCCGCGGCAAGACACGAGCTGTGCCGGTCCAGCTCGGCGAAGCTCAGGCGCAGGCCCTCGCAGACAAGTGCCTCCCTGTCCGGCGTCGCCACCGCATGCGCCGCGAGAAAGGCCGGCAGCTTCATGTGCTTGTGACAGGAACTCGTTGCGGGGGTCGGACGACGCTCACCCCCGCATCACGGGTTCGAACGCCGGGTAGTTGATTTCCTCGGAGAGCTTCTCCCAGCATAGCTTCACCGGCATGCCGATCTTCACGTTCTCCTGTGTGCAGTTGAACAGATTGACCAGCATGCGCACGCCCTCATCGAGTTCGACCAGGGCGCAGATGAACGGCACGCGGTCCTCGTGGCCCGGCCACGGGCTGTTGGTCACCGTCCAGCTGTAGACCTTGCCCTTGCCGGATACTTCGCGCCACTCGAGATTGCGCTTGCCCGTGGCCATGCTCACCGGGTGCGGGAAGAACTGCGGCTTGCCGCTGTCCTTGCAGTACTGAATGACGAGCTTGCCGTTTTTCGCCGCGTCCCAGAAAGGCTTGGTCTCCATGTACACGTTGACCTTCGGCATCGGCCGCGGAATGGTCCTTTTTGCTTCGCTCATGATTGCTCCATTATGAGAACGTTTGCCACGGCCCAGTTGCGCCCATAGGGGATGCCGCCGATGCCGGTCACCATGCAGTTGCGTGGATCGGATACCTGACGCTCACCCGCCTCGCCGAACATCTGACGTATGCCCTCGATGAGATTCAAGCCGCCGCCGGCCAGGCCTGGCTGGCCTGCCGAAATCTGCCCGCCCGAGGTATTGAGCGGCAGGGTGCCTTTGTAGGACAGATCGGTATTGAGAATGAAATCCGACCCCTTGCCGCGCTCGCAGAACCCGATGTGCTCGAGGGTGAGCATGACCGCAATCAGAAAATCGTCGTAGGGTTGAATCATGCGAATGTCTTTGGGCGTCATTTCGGCTTGCTTGAGCGCCTTGGGGCCCGACACCACAAAGCCCGATTCGGTGATGTCGGCGAGTTGATCGGCCCCTTTGTAGTTGGTCACCTCGCCATAGCCGACCGGATGGATCATTTTCTTCACGCCAAGCCGCTTCGCGTTCTTCGTCGAGGTCACGAGCAAGCCGTTCGCCCCATCGCACACCATGACCGAATCGAGCATGCGCAATGGGTAGGAGACGTATTTCGACTCCAGGTAATCTTTTTCGGTGATCGGTTTGCGCAGCTTGTCACAGGCGTTTGGATTCAAAATCGCGTGATTGCGCTGAGTCACGGCGAGTTTGGCCAGTGCCTCGTCTTTCAGCCCGTGCTGGTGGCGATAGCGTTCCGTGATCAGCCCGAAGGCCCCGACCGGACCCCGCAATCCCACGGGATAAAGAAACTCATGACGCCAGGCGCCCTGTTCCGGATAGTGGCTGCCGCTGGACTGGGCGTCCGAGGCGACGATGAGTACGGTCTCGCAAAGCCCGTCGCGTATCGCGGCAGCCGCGCGCGCGATTGCGCCATTACCCGATGCCCCGCCCAGGCCGTTCACCTGCGTCCAGGAGGGCGACAAACCCAGCACCTCGCACATGTAGACAGACCAGAACGGGTTGATGTCGCTCATGGCTTCGGCGATCGCAAAGCCGTCGATCTCCTTCTTGTCGATGCCCGTCTGATTGAGGATCTGGTCCATCACTTCGGCGGCGAGCTCGTAGGACGTTCGCCCCCCGCGCAGCGTCACCTTGGTTTCGCCATAACCGACAATGGCGATATCTTTTCTCTTTGCCATATTTTTTTCCCTCGATTGAAGATACGGCGATGTCCCGGTCCGCAGGCGCGGACTGGTTACTTAGAGAATCTGTTTCACGATGATCCGCGGAACTTCCGGCTCATCATGAAACAGATTCTTAGGGTCACTCACCGGATCAAGATATTATCATTGATGCGCGTAGGTGATGACCAGATCGCCTACGCCGTCCACATGACCCTCCAGCTTGTCGCCGGGATTTACCGGCCCAACGCCGGATGGTGTGCCGGTAAAAATCAAATCCCCAGGCTGCAGCGTGATCAGATTGGATAGATAAGCGATCTGTTCCTGCACGTTCCAGATCTGCTGCGACAGATCGCCCTGCTGCTTCACCTGCCCGTTCACCTTGACCCAGATCGCGCCTTTGGCCGGATCGCCGATCTCGCTCGCGCGCCTGATGGCCGTGCACGGCGCGGACTCGTCGAAGCCTTTGCCCATCTCCCAGGGGCGTCCCGCCTTCTTCGCCTCTCCCTGCAAGTCGCGACGGGTCATATCCAGACCCACGCCGTAGCCAAAGACATGCTCCAGGGCTTTTTCAACCGGGATATTCTTCCCGCCCTTGCCGATGGCCACGACGAGCTCGATCTCGTGATGGAGATCCTTGGTTGCTACCGGAAAAGCGAGCGTGGAATTGTTCTGCGCGATCGAGTTGGCCGGTTTCATGAAAAAGAAAGGCGCTTCGCGGTTCGGATCGTGGCCCATCTCGCGCGCATGATCGGCGTAGTTGCGGCCCACGCAATAGATGCGGCCCACCGGAAAACGCAGATCGCTCGCTGCGACCGGCAGCGACGGCACGGGACCGATGTCAATTGCGAATTTGGCATTGCTGAGATTGTCTTTCATGGCTTCCTTTGCGGCATGAGAGGTTGATTGCGGCAGGTGCGAGATCAGTTGGCTTCGCGCGCAATAACGATGGGGGTTATTTCAACCAGATGAAACGGCTCGAATCGAATCTCGCTATGTTATTCCTTCGCCGCCGATGGTGGAAGCGCCGGCAACGCAGCGTACGCTGCGACTATCCTTGCCTGGTCGCAACGCGGCTGCGGCGTGTTAGTCACTTACGAGTTGCCTGTTGACGATCCCGGCAAGAATTGGGTGTTCGATAGGTCTCGTGTTTTCGCGCAGTTGCAACTTCGCAACTGCGCGAAAACACGAGATTGATAAAGGCCGGATCAGCCTCATTGGTTCCGGCTATGCCCGCCTGGGCTTCTTACTGCAGCGAGCGCCCTTCGCCCGCCTCCTCGACCGTCCGGCCGTCGCGGATGCTGTAGAGGCGCTTGAAGGTCGGAATGATCTTCTCGTCATGGGTCACGACGATGATGGCGGTCTGGTACTGCGAGGCCATCTGCCCGAGGATGCGCATCACGGCAAGCGCCCGCTCGCTGTCCAGCGGCGCGGTCGGTTCATCCGCCAGGATTACCGGCGGCTTGTTCACCAGCGCTCGGGCGATCGATACCCGCTGCTGCTCGCCTCCCGACAGTTCGGAAGGCAGCGCTTTCGCACGATGCGCCACATCGAGTGCCTGCAGCAATTCCATCGCACGCTCGCGTGCTTCCGCGTTGGGACGCCCCGCCAGCATGGGCAACAGCGCCACATTGTCGGTCACGTTGAGGAACGGGATCAGATAAGGCGCCTGGAAGATGAAGCCGATGCGGTCGCGGCGCAGTTCGCGCAGGTCGGAGATCCGCCATCTCTGGTCATAAATGACCTCTCCCCCCAGAGTCATGCGCCCGTGTGTGGGCTCGATCACCGCCCCCAGGCATTTGAGCAAGGTGGTCTTGCCCGAACCGCTGGGGCCGATGAGGCCGATCACCTCGCCGGGCACGACGCTCATGTTGACGTCCCTGAGCGCATCGACGGCGGTCGGTCCTTTTCCGTAGCGTTTGCTCAAACGCTCGATATGAATGCCGACATCGACAGTCATGTCAGCCTCCGATCGCCGTAGCCGGATCGACCTTGAGCGCCGCGCGTATCGCCAGGGTGCTGGCGAGAACACAAACCACCATCACGATGACGAATCCGCGCGCGGCGTCACCCGGTTCGAGCAGCACGTATTTCGGGAAGGCCGGCCCCCAGATAGTCGCGGCGATCTTGCCGACGGCAAAACCGATCAGTCCCAGCCCCAGCGCCTGTTGCAGGATCATGCCGGCGATGGTGCGGTTGCGGGTACCGATCAGCTTCAGCACCGCGATCTCGCGGATCTTGCCAAGGGTCATGGTGTAGATGATGAAAGCGACGATAGCCGCGCTGACCACAGCGAGAATCACCAGGAACATGGAAATCTGCTTGGCCGCGGTGGCGATCAGCTTCGCGATCAGAATGTCTTCCATCTGCGCTCGCGTAAAAGCCTGCAAATGCTTCCAGCGGCGGATCTCCCGGGCCACCGCCTCGGGAGCGCGACTCTCGGCGACCTTGACCAGTACTGCATTGACGTTGCGATTGGTGGTCTGCGAGGCATTGATCGCCTCCAGCAGGCCCGGCACGCCTGGGCGGTTGAGCGAGGGATTGGCGGCGGTGCGGGCGCGCTCGTTCACGATGGCATCATTGTCCTTGAGAAATTGCGCCTCCTGGGCATCCTTGAGCGGAATGAACACCATCGGGTCGCCGCCGGAGGACACCATGCGCCGCGTCAGACCGACCACCGTGTAGTCGTGGCGGCGAATACTGATACGGTCACCGAGCGCAAATCCGCTCATCACGTCGGCCACTGCTTCGTAATGGCTCCGGGTGATGCGCCGCCCCGCCGCCAGATAGGCCGGCTCGCCGGGCTGGCCGGGCTCGAAGCCCACCACCATGGCACGCACGTCGGTATTTCCCTTGCGCACCTGCATGGTGAGGTAGGTGACATTGGCGGCCCGCGCCACGCCGGGCAATCCGAGAATCCCGCGATAGACATCGTCATGGATGCTGGAAGACTCGGCATAAGGGCCCTGGGTGTCTTTTTGCACTACCCACAGATCGGCGCCGCTGTTGTTGAGCAGCACCTTGGCGTCGTCCAC
>JACQTO010000056.1 GCA_016210745.1 Betaproteobacteria bacterium | reverse complement strand
GGGCCCCCTGGGGTGGCTCGCGGCGAGCGCCAGCGCGCGATCGACCGCCGCCACCATTTGCGCGGGATGGCGCAGCTCGTAATTCCACTTCGTTATCTCGCGTGTCAGGGCCGCCTGGTCGAACATTTCCTGGGCCCAGTTGATGTAGTTGTCGCGCCCGCCGGGGACTCCCCCCTCGGTCCAGGGCGTGCATCCGGCGCTAAACAGCATGGGAATGTTCTGGCGGGAGGCGTTGAACAGCCCGCAAAGCGCATTCGCCGTCCCCAGGCCCACGTGCACCATGACCGCCTGCATGCGGTCCGTGAGCATGGTGTAGCCGTAGGCCATGCTGACCGCAACGTTCTCGTGCGGCACCAACACCGGCCGCGGCACCCGGGCGCCGCTGTGCTTGGCCGCGGCGTAAGCCTCTATGATCGGTGAAAAATCGGAACCGGCGGTCGCGAACAGATAGTCGATCCCGCGCAGCGCGAGCAATTCAAGGTACGCCCCGGCAACGGTCTGTGTTCCCAGATCGCGTTTCATGACACGGACAGCTCCGGACGCATCCCGCTCGCGTGTTCCAAACCGGGGAAACCGCCGGCGGACGCGCGCGAGCATGGTCGGAAATTTCCGGATGGTTTCATGCTTCCCCCTTATTGCCGTGGAATTGGGGCGCGCTGGAGGCGCTTCGTGGTTCTTGAGTGCGCGCAATCATGTATTCGATCCGCGTTCAAGTCAACTCTGGGCGTTCCCACTTCAAGAGACGGTTAAGATAGGCGCACATGGCAAAGTCTGGATCCAGCAAGCGCTGGCTGCAAAGGCACGTCAGCGATCCATATGTCCGCGGGGCGCGGCAGGCCGGATACCGCTCGCGCGCCGCCTACAAGCTGCTCGAAATCGATGCCAGGGACCGGCTGCTCGCCCCGGGTCAGATCGTGGTCGACTTGGGGGCTGCGCCAGGATCATGGTCGCAAGTGATTGCCTCGCGGGTGCGGCCCGGCGGGCGGGTGATCGCGGTCGATTTGCTCGATTTGGAACCGATACCCGGAGTGGAATTCGTACGCGGGGACTTTCGCCAAGCCGACATATTGGCGCGCATCGACCGGATTCTGCAGCCCGGCAAAGCAGATCTTGTAGTTTCCGACCTGGCCCCCAATCTAACTGGGGTGGCGGCAAGCGACCAATCGCGCTCGCTGGAGCTGTGTGAATTGGTGCTCGAATTCGCTCGTTCGCGGCTGAAACCGCGCGCTGCGCTCTTGGTCAAAGTGTTTCAAGGGGCAGGATTTGCCGAGTTTCTGGCCGAAATGCGGCGCGCTTTCGAGTCGGTCGTATCGCGCAAGCCCAAGGCGTCGCGCGGCGGGTCGGCCGAGATGTATTTGCTGGGGAAAGGGCTGAAAAGCAGGATCCAGGATCCGGAATCCTTTTTCCCGTCACCCGGCGAGCGATTGGATTAAAATAATCGATTGGCGGAGCCGCAGAGGAAAGCGATTGAACAATCTTTTCAAGAACCTAGTGATTTGGCTGGTGATCGGCCTGGTGCTGATGACCGTGTTCAACCAGTTCAACACGCGCCAGGCGATCCAGGCGCCGATGGAGTATTCCCAGTTCATCGACGAGGTGAAGGCCGGGCGTATCGAAAAGGTGCTGATCGAAGGCCGCATCATCAAGGCGACTACCAACGACAAGAAGCGGGTAACGGTCTATTCACCCGGGGATATCTGGCTGGTGTCCGATTTGCTCAAGTACGGGGTCAAGATCGAGGCGAAGCCCGAGGAAGAGCCGTCGTTGCTGATGAACATCTTCGTTTCCTGGTTCCCGATGCTGCTGCTGATCGGCGTTTGGGTGTTCTTCATGCGCCAGATGCAGGGCGGGGGCCGCGGCGGCGCATTCTCCTTCGGCAAGTCGCGCGCGCGCATGATGGACGAATCGAACAACAACGTCACCTTCGCCGACGTCGCCGGCTGCGAAGAAGCCAAGGAGGAAGTCTCCGAGCTGGTCGAGTTTCTGCGCGATCCCAGCAAATTCCAGAAGCTCGGCGGACGCATCCCGAAAGGCGTGCTCATGGTGGGCAACCCCGGCACCGGCAAGACGTTGCTTGCGCGCGCCATTGCCGGCGAGGCCAAGGTTCCGTTCTTTTCCATTTCCGGCTCGGACTTCGTCGAGATGTTCGTCGGCGTGGGCGCGGCGAGGGTGCGCGACATGTTCGAGCAGGCGAAAAAGCATGCCCCCTGCATCGTGGACATCGACGAAATCGTTGCGGTCGGCCGCCAGCGCGGAGCGGGGCTGGGTGGCGGCAACGACGAGCGCGAACAGACGCTCAATCAGTTGCTGGTCGAAATGGACGGATTCGAGGGTTCTGTCGGCGTGATCGTGATCGCTGCTACCAACCGCCCCGACGTGCTTGATCCGGCGCTCATGCGGCCTGGACGCTTCGACCGCCAAGTGGTGGTTCCGCTGCCCGACATCCGCGGCCGAGAGCAGATCCTGCTCGTGCACATGCGCAAGGTTCCCATGGCCCCCGATGTCAAGGCGGACATCATCGCGCGGGGCACTCCCGGTTTTTCCGGAGCGGACTTGGCCAATCTGGTGAACGAGGCGGCGCTGTTCGCGGCGCGGCTGAACAAACGCCTGGTCGACATGGAGGACTTCGAGCGCGCCAAGGACAAGATCATGATGGGCGCGGAGCGCCGTTCCATGGTGATGCCCGAAGAGGAACGCAGGAACACCGCCTATCACGAGTCCGGACATGCGGTGGTGGCAAAGCTTCTGCCGAAGACCGACCCGGTGCACAAGGTGACCATCATTCCGCGCGGACGGGCGCTCGGCGTGACCATGCAATTGCCCACCGAGGATCGCTACAGCCAGGACCGCAACCGGCTGCTGAACACGATTTCAGTGCTGTTCGGCGGGCGCATCGCGGAAGAAATTTTCATGAACCAGATGACGACCGGTGCGGCCAACGATTTCGAACGCGCCACGGAAATCGCGCGTCGCATGGTGACCCAATGGGGCATGTCGGATGCCCTGGGGCCGATGGTGTACGGCGAGAACGAGGGCGAGGTGTTCCTCGGCCGTTCCATCACCACGCACAAGAACGTGTCCGAGTCGACGCTGCAGCGCGTCGACTACGAGATCCGTCGCATCATCGACGAGCAGTACCAGCTCGCGCGCAAGCTGATCGAGGAAAACCGCGACAAGGTCGAAATGATGGCGAAAGCGCTGCTCGAGCTGGAAACGCTCGATGCCGATCAGCTCAATGACATCATGGCAGGTCTGCCTCCGCGTCCCCCCAAACCGGCGCAGCCGCCACAGCAGCCGCCGCAGCAGGGCACCAGCGGCGCGGCGGAGCCGGCGCCGGCAGCCTAAAGGCAGGATCCAGGATTCAGGATTCGGCAGAACACTCGTTCCTTGATCCTAAAGTCTGAATCCTCCCTGCACTGCGGTCGTTTCATGCTTGCGCTTGAGCGGCCGCTGGTCATGGGCATTGTCAACGTCACCCCGGATTCTTTTTCCGACGGCGGAGCGTTTCTCGATCCCGCGCGCGCAATCGCCCACGCCGAGCGTTTGATCGAAGAAGGCGCGGATCTTATCGACATCGGCGGTGAATCGACCCGGCCCGGCGCCCAGGCGGTGAACGCCGCCGAAGAGTGGCGCCGCATCGAGCCCGTGCTCGGCGCGCTGCGCGAGGCGCCTGTGCCGGTAGCCGTCGATACCATGAAACCCGAAGTCATGCGCTCGGCGCTCGGCGCCGGCGCCTCGATGATCAACGACGTCAACGCGCTCAGGGCGGAGGGTGCGCTCCAGGCCGTTGCCGCCTCGGACGCGGCCGTGTGCCTGATGCACATGCTGGGAGAGCCGAGAACCATGCAGATCGCGCCGTTTTATGACGATGTGGTCGCCGTGGTCGGCGCGTTTCTGCGCGAGCGAATCGCCTCGGCCGAGAGCGGCGGCATCGCGCGCGGCCGCATCGTCGCCGATCCCGGGTTCGGCTTTGGCAAAACCCTCGCGCATAATCTCGAATTGCTGCGGCGGCTCTCCGAGATCGGCGAACTCGGCGTGCCGCTCTTGGTCGGCCTGTCGCGCAAGTCCATGCTCGGCGCGATCACGGGACGAGAGGCCGGCGAGCGTCTTGCCGCAGGCGTGGCGGCGGCTTTGCTTGCGGTGGAGCGGGGGGCTAGAATTGTGCGCGTGCACGATGTCGCCGCAACGCGTGACGCCTTGGCTATTTTGGCCGCTGTGAAGGGCTCTTCTTATTAAGTTGTGCATAGGGCGAGGGAACCGGAGTCAGCGATGCTCTTGTTTGCCGTTGTCCAATCTCCCCTTTTTCGTTCAGTTGGAATTCGCAACTGAACGAAAAAGGGGAGACCTAATGGAAAGCAATTCTTTGCAGCGTTCGTCAACAATTCTTTGATAAGTGGCCGACAAGAAAATAGGAGGGTCCTTGTCCAGAAAGTATTTCGGAACCGATGGTGTCAGGGGGCTTGTCGGCCAACTGCCGATCACGCCCGATTTCGTGATGCGACTCGGCTACGCCGCCGGTGAAGTGCTGGTACGGCACGCCCAGAAGCGGGGCGCGGGCCTGAAAGGCGGCGACCATCCGGCGGTGCTGATCGGCAAGGACACGCGCATTTCCGGTTACATGCTCGAATCTTCACTCGAGGCGGGTTTTGCCGCGGCCGGTGTGGACGTGATCCTGACCGGACCGCTGCCGACACCCGGGGTCGCCTATCTCACCCGGGCGCTGCGCCTGCAGGCCGGCATTGTCATCAGCGCCTCGCACAATGCATTCGACGATAACGGCATCAAGTTCTTCTCCGCTGATGGCGCCAAGCTCGCCGACGGGGTCGAGCGCGAGATCGAGGCCGGGCTCGAACGCCCGATGCAGTGCAAGGATTCGGCCCGGCTCGGCAAGGCGCGCCGCATAGACGATGCCGCCGGCCGCTACATCGAGTTCTGCAAGAGCACTTTTCCGCACGAGCTCGATCTGCGCGGCATGAAGATCGTAGTCGACTGCGCCAATGGCGCCGCCTACCACATTGCGCCGCACGTCTTTCATGAGCTCGGCGCCGACGTCAAGTCGATCGGGGTCGAGCCGAACGGAATCAACATCAACGACAACGTGGGTGCGACCAAACCCGGGGCACTGCGCGAGGCGGTGCGCACAAGCGGCGCTGATCTCGGCATCGCGCTCGACGGGGACGGCGACCGGGTGTTGATGACCGATTCGGCGGGTGTCGTATATGACGGCGATCAGCTTCTCTATGTGATCGCGCGCGAGCGTGCGGGCAACGGCGGACTCGCCGGCGTGGCTGGCACGCTCATGACCAATCTGGCGCTCGAACAGGGACTGGCGAAGCTCGGCGTCGAATTCGCGCGTGCCGACGTTGGCGACCGTTATGTGCTCGATATGATGCAAGTCAAGGGCTGGCAGCTGGGCGGGGAGAACTCCGGACATATCATCTGCCTGGACAAGCACACTACCGGCGACGGGATCGTCTCAGCGCTGCAGGTGCTCGCGGCCATGCGCGTGCGTCGTGCCACGCTCCCCGCGCTATGCCGCGATCTCAAACTCTTTCCACAAGTGCTGGTGAACGTCAAAGTGGAGCGAGGCTTCGATTGGCGCAAACAGCCGCGCGTGGTCAGTGCGAAGGAAGAGGCGGAGAAATCGCTTGGGCGAAGCGGCCGGGTGCTGTTGCGTCCCTCCGGGACCGAGCCGGTACTGCGTGTGATGGTCGAAGGCAAGGACGCAGACAAAGTACGCCAGCTCGCCGGCGATATCGCGGCGGCGGTCGAAGGGGCGCTTCAACGCTGATGACACCGGGCGGTTCGAAGCGCATTGCCATGATCTCGGTGCTGAATTACCGATGATCGGGTTGTTGCAACGGGTCACGCGCGCCAAGGTCGAAGTCGAAGGCACGCTTGTGGGCGAGATCGGACCCGGCTTGTGCGTGTTTGTCTGTGGCGAACCCGGCGATACGGAAGCCAGCGCGGAGCGCCTGCTCGATCGGCTGCTCGGCTACCGAGTATTCGCCGATCAGGCCGGCAAGATGAATTTGTCGCTCGGGACGACGGGCGGCGGACTGCTGTTGGTGCCGCAGTTCACGCTGGCTGCCGACACCGGAAAAGGCATGCGCGCGAGTTTCTCCTCGGCTTTGTCGCCGGAGCCTGCACGCGGACTGTTCGACTATCTGCTTGCCCGTGCGCGCGAGCGCCACAGGGCGGTCGCCGCGGGACGCTTCGCCGCGTACATGCAGGTGAGCCTTACCAACGACGGGCCGGTGACGTTCTGGTTGCGCGTCGATCCCGGCAGCGCGTGAGGGATATTTGCGGGGAATTTCATCGACGCATCGACCGGCCCGGCGCGGTTGCGCGATGCGCGCGGCAAGCGCGGCAAATCATGCGCGACAATTTCGGAAATTCCACTGAGAATCCTGATGCTTGGATTGACCTACTGCGCCGCACAAAGGTAGAATTGCGCCGCATATTTGCTTTGGGACACCATGCGCTGCCGGCTTGTTGCGGGTAACTGGAAGATGCACGGCAGCCTGGCCGCGAATCAGGCCCTGCTTGCGGCGCTCAAGGCGCGGCTAAGGCAGGTCGAAGGCGTGAGCTATGCAGTCTGTGTTCCGTTTCCGTATCTGAACCAGGTGTCGGCGGCGCTCACGGGCACGCCGGTTGCGTGGGGCGCGCAAACTTTGAGCGAGCATGATGCTGGGGCCTATACCGGCGAGGTATCCGGCGCGATGCTCCGGGAGTTCGGTTGCCGCTACGTGATCGTCGGCCATTCGGAGCGGCGCAGCCTGTTTGGGGAAACAGACCAGCAGGTGGCAGCGAAATTCATGGCGGCTCAGCGCTGCGGCTTGGTGCCGATTCTGTGCGTCGGCGAGACGCTTGAACAGCGCGAGCGAGGCGATACGCAAGAAGTAGTGGGGCGGCAGTTCGAGACGGTGCTGAACGCCGCAGGCATTGCAGGCTTTGTGAGTGCGGCACTCGCCTACGAGCCGGTATGGGCGATCGGGACGGGCAAGACCGCGACGCCGGCCCAGGTGCAGGAGGTGCATGCGTTCCTGCGCGCGCTGGCGGCCAAGCGCGACCAGGGAATTGCGCAGGAACTCTCGGTGCTCTACGGCGGCAGCGTGAAGCCCGGAAACGCGAAGGAGCTGTTCGCCATGGCCGACGTGGATGGCGGCCTGATAGGCGGAGCGTCGCTGGTGGCGGATGATTTTGTGGCGATCTGTGAGGCCGCTTCGCGTTGAATCGCGCAGCCCGCGCATTGAGAGTTTCGGAAACGGACTAGGTACTGGGGCCACTCGGCGGCGCAGCCGCTGACAAGGAAGTGTGATGGAAATTTGGCATACGCTGATTCTTATTGTTCATGTGCTGGCAGCGTTGGGCATTATCGGACTGGTGCTGCTCCAGCACGGTAAAGGCGCCGATGTGGGCGCCGCGTTCGGCAGCGGCGCATCGGGGAGTCTGTTCGGGGCCACGGGTTCGGCGAACTTCCTGTCGCGCATGACCGCGGTGCTGGCTGTTGTGTTTTTCTTGACCAGCCTCGGCCTTGCTTACGTGGCTACGCATAAACCGCGAGCGGACGCAGGAGTCATGGACTCGACCAAGGAAGCACCCGCGGTGCCGGTGCCGAGCATCCCGACACCGCAGTCGGGTACACCTGCTGAACCGGCGGGCAAGACAGGCGACATCGGTTCCGGGACCTCGAGAGCGAACGAGGTGCCGAAGTAGTAGAATTGCGCGGTTTGAGGTTGATCAAAGCGTAAATGATTACCGGACGCCAGAATCGTGCCCAATCATGCCGACGTGGTGAAATTGGTAGACACGCCGTCTTGAGGGGGCGGTGGCGAAAGCTGTGCGAGTTCGAGTCTCGCCGTCGGCACCAGGATAAGGCGGACTCGGGTACGGAGGCAGATCTTCCGGTCCGAGTCCTGTTTTTTAAGAGGGATTCGATTTCATGTTCATGGGCGCAGCAATGCACTCAGGCGCGTCAAATATGACGGCGCTTCAACCCTACCACCGGACTTGCTAGCGCCGTGCTCGAAGGCTATTTCCCGGTTCTGCTTTTCCTTCTCGTTGCAGTAGGCGTCGGGGTCGGTCCGCTGGTGATGGGCTGGATGTTCTCGACCATGCTCGGAATGAATCGGCCTGACAGCGCCAAGCTCTCTCCTTACGAGTGCGGCTTCGAGGCCTTCGAGGATGCGCGCATGAAGTTCGACGTGCGCTACTACCTGATCGCGATCCTTTTCATTCTGTTCGATCTCGAAATCGCATTTCTCTTTCCGTGGGCGATTACGCTGAACGAGATCGGCCTGTTCGGGTTCGTGTCGATGATGATCTTTCTCCTCATCCTCGTGGTTGGATTCGTCTACGAGTGGATGAAGGGCGCCCTGGAGTGGGAGTAGCCGCATGAGCCACGGAGCAGACGGCGCGGGAGCGTGGCGCCTCGGAACGTGCGCAGCGGACGCGCCGTATTGCGCCGGCTCCGCTGTGCAGCTTCGCAGGCACGGCCGCTCCGCCGGCGCCCCCTTGGGGATGCGACCAGGCGAATGCGGCCAGACGCCGACGGCTCGATCGTCAATATCGAGCCCCTGTTTCGGAGGCGGCAAACAAATGGCCCTGGGAAACTGAGCGATGGGTGCTAATGATCAGGGTGTAATGCAGCAGGGTTTTGTCACTACCTCGGTCGACGCGGTGATCAACTGGACACGCACCGGATCGCTGTGGCCGATGGCCTTCGGACTTGCATGCTGCGCAGTCGAAATGATGCACGCGGGTGCCGCGCGTTACGACCTTGACCGCTTCGGCATCGTTTTCCGCCCCAGCCCGCGCCATTCAGATCTGATGATCGTGGCCGGCACGCTGTGCAATAAGATGGCCCCGGCGCTGCGCAAGGTGTACGACCAGATGGCGGAGCCGCGTTGGGTGATTTCGATGGGCTCGTGCGCCAATGGCGGGGGTTACTACCATTATTCGTACTCGGTAGTGCGCGGTTGCGACCGCATCGTCCCCGTGGACGTTTACGTGCCCGGCTGTCCACCGACGGCCGAGGCGCTGCTGTATGGAATCGTGCAGTTGCAGAACAAGATCAAACGCACCAACACGATCGCGCGTTGATGATCGATAGCCGGATACAGGCCTCGATTATCGCGCGCTAGAAAATGGCAACCAAACTCGAACGGCTCAAGAACAACCTTGTCGCCGCCCTTGGCGGGCGCGCGGATATCCGCGAAGCGCTGGGTGAGCTTACCCTGACCGTCGGGGCCGCGGACTACCTCGGGGTAGCCAAAACCCTGCGCGACGCCCCAGAGCTGAAATTCGAGGAACTGGTCGATCTGTGCGGGGTCGACTACGCGCACTTCGGCGACGGGAAATGGAACGGCCGGCGCTTTGCGGTGGCGCTGCACCTGCTCTCGATTTCGCATAACTGGAGGGTGCGCCTGCGCCTTTTCGCCACGGACGACGCATTCCCGGTGGTCGAGTCGGTGACGGAAATTTGGCCAAGCGCCAACTGGTATGAGCGCGAGGCGTTCGATCTCTTCGGGATTGTCTTCCCGGGGCATGCGGACCTGCGCCGTATTCTCACCGACTACGGCTTTGTCGGGCATCCGTTCCGCAAGGATTTTCCGCTGGCCGGCCACGTGGAAATGCGCTATGACCCGGAACAAAAGCGCGTCGTGTACCAGCCCGTAACCATCGAACCGCGCGAAGTCACGCCCCGCATCATTCGCGAGGAAACGTACGGCGAACCAGGACCGCGGAACTAGCGTATGGCCGAAATCCGCAACTACACGCTCAACTTCGGTCCCCAGCATCCGGCGGCCCACGGCGTGCTGCGCCTGGTGCTGGAGATGGACGGCGAGGTAGTCATGCGCGCCGATCCGCACATCGGCATGCTGCATCGCGCGACCGAGAAACTCGCCGAGCATCGGACCTGGGTGCAGACCCTGCCCTTCATGGACCGGCTCGACTACATGTCGATGATGTGCAACGAGCACGGCTACGTGCTCGCAGTGGAGAAACTGCTCGGCATCGAGGTGCCGTTGCGCGCGCAATACATCCGCGTCATGTTCGACGAGATCACGCGCGTGCTGAACCATCTGCTCTGGATCGGCTCGCACGGCCTCGACTGCGGCGCCATGACCGTATTCCTGTACGCATTTCGCGAGCGGGAGGACTTGTTGGACGTATACGAGGCGGCTTCCGGCGCGCGGCTGCATGCGGCCTACTACCGTCCGGGAGGCGTCTACCGCGATCTGCCCGACGCGATGCCCCAGTACGACGTTTCGGCCTATCGCAGCGAGGGCAAGGCGCGCGTGCTCAACGAAAACAGGCAGGGCTCGCTGCTCGATTTCATCGAGGACTTCACCAACCGTTTCCCGAAGTGCGTCGATGAGTACGAAACGCTGCTGACCGACAACCGCATCTGGAAGCAGCGCACCGTCGGCATCGGCGTCGTCTCACCCGAGCGCGCGATGGCTCTGGGCTTCAGCGGGGCGATGTTGCGCGGGTCCGGCGTGGAGTGGGATCTGCGCAAGAAGCAGCCCTACGAGGTGTATGACCGGTTGGACTTCGACATCCCGGTGGGGGTCAATGGCGACTGCTACGACCGGTATCT
>JACQTO010000055.1 GCA_016210745.1 Betaproteobacteria bacterium | reverse complement strand
GGAAGCGCTGATCAAGAGAGATTTTGTCATTCCCGCGAAAGCGGGAATCTAGGAAGTTCAGCCAGTTGCTGGATCCCCGCCCCCCGATAGAAGCATTCGAGGGCAAGCTTCGCGGGGATGACTTGATCAGTGTTTCCCTAGATCCTAGATTCCGCCGGGACGAACAATTCGTCCACCGGGATGGGCGCGGAAATCACCGCCTGCTCGACCATGTACGCGACCAGGGCCTCGAGTGTCGGACGGTTCGCCTCGATGCCGTAGGGCCAGGGATCGTCGCCGAAGACCTGGTCGATTTCGTCGAGATCCGCGGGTATCCACGGCAGCATGTAGCGAAGCGCGCCCAGATAGCGCATTTTCGCCAGCGCCCTCTTCTTGGATTCGCAGAAGGCCTTGTACAGACTCGCTGCGACAAAGGGGTGCTCTTCGTATACATCGCGGCGGATCGCAAGCACGTGCATGATGGGAAAAATCCGCGTGCGTGCGTAGAACGCCTTTTCGACCTCGCGGAAATCCGGAAACAGGCGCTGAATCTGCGGGTTGTGGCGCATCGAGACCGGCAGGCTCGTGCCGATGATCGCGTCGACCGCCCCCTCGTCGATGAGCTGGCTCATGGACTTGCCGCTGTCGTTGATCTCGATCGGGACGCTTCGCACGAGCGGCAGGACGGTCGGTTCCCCGTGCGGACCCGGACTGTTGGTGCTTCCCTGCACCCAACGAATCGTGGACAGGTCGACGCCGTATTCGTGCTGGAGATGACCGCGAATCCAGATCGCGGCGGTCATCGTGTACAGCGGCACGCCGACGCGCTTGCCCTCCAAATCCTTGGGTGAGCTTATTCCCGAGTTGCGGTTGACGGCGATGAATCCATGTCGAAACGCTCGCGACGGGAATACGGGAATGGCGACAAACGGGTTTTGGCCTGCGCTCTTTCGGCTGATGAATTCCGAGCTCGACATTTCAGCGGCGTCGAATTCGGCCTTGCCCGCCATTCGGTCGAATATTTCCCGCGGCGAATCGATGGCGCGGAAATCGAGCTCGATTCCCTCGGGCTGCACCTCGCCCGTGTACAGCGGCAGCATGCGGTCGTACAGACTGCAGGCGAAAGTCAATGGGACGCCGGACATTTTCTATTCAGCTCAATTGTTGACGCCAGAGGCGAGAACTTGCTTTTCATTAGGTCTCCCCATTTTGTGCAGTTGCATGCAACTGCACAAAATGGGGAGATTGAATAACGGCAAAACCAGCATCGATGATTCGGCTCGTTCGGCTCGGCTCACTCGCGTTTGATCCCTTGCGCCTTGATCACCGCCGACCACCTCTGCACCTCCCGCACGATGGTTTGCTCGAAGTTCTCGGGAGTTCCGCCCACCGGCTCGAGTCCCTGTTGGAACATGCTTTCGCGCAGTTGCTTGTCGGCAAGCGCCTGGTTGAGTTCTCCGGAGAGGCGATTGACGGTCGCCGCCGGCGTTCCCGCAGGCGCCGCCAGACCCATCCAGAAGTAAGTTTCGAAATCCACATTGAGCGCTTCGCCGATGGTCGGAACCTCCGGCAGCAGCGGATCGCGAGCCTTTCCGGTGACCGCATAGGGCTTGACCCTTCCGGCCTTGACGTGCGGGGCGAGTTGCGAAACCGTGTTGAACATCACGTCGATGTGACCGCCCTGCAGATCGTTCAGGGACTGGGCCCCGCCCTTGTACGGGACATGAACCAGATTGGCGCCCGACACCGACTTGAAATACTCGGCCACCAGATGCGGCGCCGAGCCGCTGCCGACCGAGCCGTAGGTCAAACGTCCCGGGCTCGCCTTGGACGCGGCCACCAGGTCTTTGAGCGAGGCGTATTCCAGGTTCAGACGCCCGATCAAGAGCTGCTGGCCTCGTGCCACGAGGCCAATCGGCGCGAACGACTTGACCGGGTCATAGCCGATCTGATGCCCGTAGGCAGCCGCGATAGCGAAGCTCGTCCCCGCCCAAACCAGCGTGTATCCGTCCGGCGCCGCCTTGGAGGCGACGACGATGCCGAGCGTGCCGCCGGCGCCCGCCCGATTCTCGACCAGCACCGCCTGCTTGAGCCGCTCCGATAGCGCTTTGCCGATCAGTCGCGCGCTGGTGTCGGTCGGTCCTCCGGGAGGAAACGGCACGATGAGCGTAATCGGCCTGGCCGGATAGGGCTGGGCTATCGCTGAAAAGGCGCCTGCGAGGGTCGCAGCCATGGCCGCGAGGCAAAGCGCCGTGATGCGAAACAATGAACTGCGCGCGCTGCTTTGCAATGACGTCACGGGGTCTCCTCCTCTTTAGTCGTTTACAAGTCTGTTGACATGATCTTGGCGAAAACTTGGTTAAATCCGTCTCCCCCTTCTTGCGCAGTTGCTCGCAACTGCGCAAGAAGGGGGAGATCAATAAAAGGCAAGACCACCTTCTTCGGTTCAGGCTATCCCGGCTTGGAAGCGAGTATTGCACGCCGAGCGGCGAACCGAAATCATCAAGCCTGATTCCGCATCGATCGAGCATCCTCCGGCGTCTGCTCGGGCTTGAGCGCGCGGATGAAGGCGCTCGTGAATTTGCCGGCGACTTGGGGAGCAATGGCATCCACGTCGATCCCCTGCCCCGCGAGAAACTGCCGGGCATCCTCGATGTCGTAGATCCGGGTGGGCTCGATGTCGATGTTTCGGAAACCTGCCGCAGAGAGCTTGCGCCTGTAGTCCGAATCGCGCAAAGCGCCCGCGATGCAGCCGATCCACAATTCGACATTGCGCCTGATCTCGGCCGGCACTTCGCCCGTAACGACCACATCGGACACCGCAAACCTGCCCCCCGGCCTGAGAACTCTGTAGGCCTCCCGCAGCACGCGATCCTTGTCCGCCGAGAGATTGATCACGCAGTTGGAGATGACGACATCGACCGAATCATCCGGCAGCGGGATATTCTCGATCTCCCCTTTCAAGAACCTCGCGTTCTCGACGCCGGCCTTGCTCTGGTTCTCACGCGCGAGCGCCAGCATCTCATCGGTCATATCCAGTCCGTAGACGATTCCCTGCGGCCCGACCCGCTTGGCCGAAAGCAGCACGTCGATACCGCCGCCGGAGCCGAGATCGAGCACGGACTCGCCGGCTTTCAGTTCCGCGAGCGCCGTGGGATTTCCGCAGCCAAGAGAAGCCCGCAATGCCAGTTCCGGCAGCTCGAGTGTTTCTTGCTCGCTGTACAGGTTGGAAGTGATCGGGTCGCAGCAGGAGGTCGGCCCGCAACAGGAAGATTTTTCGGTCTGGCTCCGCAGAGCCGCCTGCCCGTATTTTTCCTTGACGACCACCCTGATATTTTCTGCGCTCATTGCCGGTCTCCTTCGGCTTGGCCCGGTGATTTCACCCGGTCAAGCCCATCTGGCGGAATATGGCCGATCGCGATTCATGTCCCCAAGTGCAGCCGGGCATCTCGATGCGACAGCGATTTCCATGTTTCCAGGATCGTGTAAGCATGCGCCGCTGTCAATCGCTTGCATGAAAAACGGCGGTGCAAACTCGCACACCCGGAGAGCGTCGCATGCGCATCGCGCGCCGCGCCGAACGCCGCTTTGCGCATGACGCTGCGCCGCTTTGGCGCCATGTATAATAGCGGCGCGCTCGCGTTACCTTCGTCCTCACGGGTCGCTCGATTCCGGGCCTGCTGCGCCTATTGGTCAAATAAGAAGCCACAAGCTGGAATTCCACGCGGGCCGCACTTGCATCGATTATTCGATTGGTGCCGGCTGCTGCACAGGGGCAATTCGTGCGGCGACCGGCCTCAGCCGACGATTCCATTCAACCCTAAAAATTTCAGACGCAGTGATTGGGGAGCAGTGAAGTCATGGTCAGGCCCACGCGATTCACCGAAGCGATGTTTCAGGAATACTTCTCCAAGGGGATGTGGACCGAGGAAACAACGCCGAAGATCTGGGAGGGCAACGCAAGAAAGTATCCGCAGAAGGAGGCCTTCGTCGATCGCGGCAGGAGGTTGACGTGGCCCCAGGCGAAAGCCATGTCGGACCGGCTTGCCCGCAACCTCGTCAACCTGGGTCTGAAGAAAGACGAGTTCGTCTACATGCTGCTGCCCAACTGGGTCGAGGCCTACCTCTTCCGCTGCGCTGCCGAAAAAGCAGGCGTGCTCGTCGGAACCTCCCTCATGACCGTGGGCGACGGGGACATCGAGTTCATCCTCAAGACTTTCGACGCGGTGGGAATCGTCATCCCGCTGGAATTCAGGAAGAAGGCCTACCTCGATCTCATCCGCGCGCTGCAGCCCAACTATCCGAAGCTGAGGCACATCTTCGTTCCCGGCAACGATGCCCCTGCGGGGGTCCTGTCGCTGGAAGAGATGATGATGGAGCCCGCGGACCTGGACTGCGGCCCGGAATCGTTTCAGGAAACCTGCTATCAGCCCACGGATGTCTCGGTCATCGGTTTCACCAGCGGGACCACCGGCAGGCCCAAAGGCGCCGAGCACATCATCGCGGCCCGGATCGCCATGGCCAAGGGGTACGGCGAGGGACCGCAGATCCGCGCAAGCGACATCGTGCTCAACATCATCAGTCCTGTCGCGGGGCTGAGTTCGGCCTTCTGCTACAACGGCACGGCATCCCTGGCAGGCGCCAAGGTCGTGCTGTCGGATATCTGGAGCCCCGAGAAGACCTTCGAGTTGATCGAGCAGGAGAAAGCCACCGTCCTGCTCGCGGTGCCCGCCCAATTGGCTCAGATGCTCCGCCATCCCGGCAAGGCCGATCGTGACCTGCGCTCTCTCAGGTGCATCGTCACCTCCACCGCGCCCCTTTCGCGCGCTCTTGCCAGGGATATGGAGGAGACGTTCAAGGTGCCCGTCTGCAATCTCTACGGGCAGATAGACGGCGGGTTCATCTCCTGTCCCAGCGTCGACGATACGCCTGAGGTCAGGCAGCGAACGGTGGGCCGGCCGCACAAATTCACCGCCATCAGAATCATCGATGACGACGGGAACGACGTCCCCCAGGGCGAAGAGGGCGAGATGGTCTACGCCGGGCCATCGACCACCGGAGGCTATTTCAAGAACATGCCCGAGACCATGAGGGCGTGGGGAAAACTCGGACCGGGCGGCATGCGCCGCAGCGGCGACCTGGTCAAGATGGACGCCGACGGCCGCCTGATGCTCCTCGGACGCAAGGACGACATGATCATCCGAGGCGGATCCAACATCTATCCGGCAGAGCTCGAGAGCCTGCTCATCCACCATCCCAAGATCGATGCCGTGGCGATCGTGCCCATGCCCGACGAGGTCATGGGCGAAACCGTCTGCGCCTTTGTGCAGCTCTCGCCGGGGGAGACCCTCAGCTTCGAGGAAATGATCGCCTTCCTCAAGGGCAAGAAGATCGCCACCTACAAACTGCCCGAGAGGCTGGAGATAAGGGATTCGCTCCCGCTCAAGGGCACGCAAAAGATAGGCAAGGCTACGCTGAAGGAAGAGATCATCGAAATTCTCAAGGAAGAAGGCAAGCTGTAAAGCGTGACGAGTCTGGATTCAACCTATCAACTGAAGAGGCAAGCGGAATGAAGAAATTTTCGAATATCGTTTATGAAGAGATCGGCAAGGTCGCCAGAATCACCTTCAATCGGCCCGACGTGAGAAACGCCCTGAACCTAGAACTGCTGGGCGATGTGATCCAGGTCGTGGAACACCTGCAGACGAGCGACAAGATTCGCGCGCTGATCGTCACCGGGACGGCCGACGTTTTTTCCGGCGGCGCCGACGTGGACTACCTGGAGAACGATCTGTGCAAGCAATCCCCCACGGAGATCTACAAGGTCCTGACGGAATACTACGGTAAAGCGGCCTTGTCGCTGCGCAAACTGCCGTTTCCGGTCATCGCGGCCATCAACGGCCCGGCGGTCGGCGCGGCCTTCGATTTTTCCTTGAACTGCGATTTCCGCGTGGCCTCCAAGAGCGCGAGCATGGGATCCATCTGGGTCCGGATCAGCACCATCCCGGCGCTGGGCGGCATGTTCCTTCTGCCGCGGATCGTCGGCTACGGGCGTGCGGCCGAGATGATCTTCTCGGGAGACATCCTCAGCGCCGACGAGGCCTATCGCATCGGGCTGGTGAACCATGTCTACGAAGACAGCGAGCTGCAGGAGAAGACGCTCGCTTTGGCCACCCGCCTGGCGAAGAAAGCCCCGGGCGCGGTCAAGATCGCCAAGAACGGTTTGAATCGCGGCCTGGATGGAACCTTCAGCGGCGAGGTCGACTATGCCGTCTATATGCAGAGCATCTGCCTTGCCATGGAAGATTGCGTCGAAGGCATCAGGGCCTTCAAGGAAAAACGCGAACCCAAGTTTCTCGACAAGTAAGCCGGCCGCAGCACCGGACCGGACGGAACGCTGTCGAGGAAACGCGCTGTCCGGTGTTGAAGCCGGCCTATGCCGGATGCGCCGAAACCACCGGTTTTGCCGTTTACCGATCTCCCCTTTTCGGGCAGTTGCCTGCAACTGCTCGAAAAGGGGAGACGAATTCAAACGCCAAATCTTGGGAAACGCTGAATGACAAATCTTCACTTAATCAGCGCTTCCCTTGGTAGCCTCGCCACCGTCTAAGAACTCGCTGGCTTAGGGCGCCATGCGCTCGCCGACCGACGCTATGCCGGGTGTTTCGGCGTCCGCGAAGCGAACGAGATAGCCGGCCTTCGAGGAGAACCGCTGGCCGGCGCCAAGCGTGAGCCGCGGATAGAGCCCGGCAAAGCCGCCGCGCCCCATGATCACTTCGAGCCGCTCCACCAGATAGTCTCGATGCAGGTGGTCTGCGACTTCATTCATCCCGGCACCGAGGGCTGAGCAGGCGATATAAGCATCGGCCTGCACCGCTTCATCGACCGGGGCGAGCCCGCGCGCACGCAGCCACGCATGCAGTTGCGCCATGCGCGCTTCGCGGTTTTGCGGCAGTTCATAAGGGTAGGCCATCAAGGCGCGGGCTTTCCATGCCGCGGGAAGAGGAGCCTGTTCCAGCCCCCCCAGCATGGCCGAGAGGTACACCGGCGCCGAAACGGGATCGAGGGCTTCCAGGCGCTTCAGATCGTCGCCGCGCAGCCACAGAATGAGCGCCTCCGAATGCGCCATATCGAATATCCGCGCCTCGATCTTGTCCCCCGGCTCTATGCGGCGCTCCTGCGTTTCGATGCCGCGTGCAGCGAGCCTGCGGTGCAATGCTTGCGCTCCCGCGCGCGCCGCCTCGTCATCCGCACGCAACACCTGTACCGCTCGCTTCGAGCCCTGCTCTGCGAGGTGGCGCGCCACGATGGCCGCCTCGAGCAATACGCCCCGGCTCAGATACAAGGCGTAGAACCCGGCCTCGCCCGTGACCGGAACCTCCACGCGTGGAAACAGGCACGGCAATCCGTCGCGTTCGCAGTACTCGTGCACGGGAGCCCAATTGCCGCCGCCCAATCCGCCAACGACGGCGAACACCGGTTTTCGGCGCGCGTACTCGGCAAGCTGCGCCGCCCAGGTTTCGGGCTTGCCCTCCAATTCCCAGACGTGCAAGTTCCACTTGCGCTGCTCGCTGAATCGCATCTCGGGACCGAGGCGCTTGCGGCCCCGCACGGGCGGCGGACCTGCGTTGTGCTCCTCGAAACAGGCGTTCAGCGTTTCCACCATCGCCTCGCGCTGCTTGGGCGCGGCGCCCGGCGCCACAACGGTCGCGAAGTCCAAAGCGTTCGCTTGGACACCCGGGGAGGTTTGGGTGGAAAGCCGGCGCAAATAGGCGATCAGCGACTTCATCTCCGCGTCCTTCAGCTCGTAGCGCGGCATCAGGTAGTCGAGCCGCCTGCCGGAAGGATCGACGCCGGCGCGGATGGCGCGGGCAAGGCTCTTGTCGTCATACGCCGGCCGGCCGGTGCCGCTTGCCGATGCGCCGGTGCCGGGCGGCTGCGACTCGAATAGCGATGCTGCGCTTACCGGCGGAATATAGCTGCGTCCCTCGGAGCCCCCGAAGCCGCTGCGGCGATGGCAATTGACGCATGCGGCCTGCGCGCCGGAAATCGCGAGACCGCCTGCGCGCCTGGCGACAAGCGGCGCGCCGGCGCCTCGGTTTCCTTCCAGGTAAAGAGTTCGCCCTGCGGCGAGCGTTCGCGCATCGGCCGGCAAATGGGCGGCCGCATTCGCAAAGGCGATCGCGCCCCATGAGAGCACGCCGGCGGCGACCTCGAGTACGGTGCGAATTCTTGTCAACGCATTCCCCACGATTACCGGCGGGCGACGAGCTGGCGATATTCCTTGAGCAGCTCATCGGGCGTGGCGAAGCCTTCGAGGCGCACCCAGGCTTGACCGGGAGCGGCCCGCATGAAGGTCATCGGGCGGTGATGCATCTTGTCGCCGAAGTAGGCCTGGAATGCCTTTTGCAGCTCGACACTGGCCTGGACGCTTCCGGTGTAAAACGCCCATTGACGGCCCGCGCCGAAGCGCTTGGCATAATCGGCCAGCCGTTCCGGCGTGTCCTCCTCGGGATCGATTGAAATGGACACCATGCGCACCTGGTCGCGATCGGCGCCGAGCTTGCGCTGAAACTCCGCAAAGCTCTGGCTGAGAATCGGGCACACCGCAGCGCAGGTGGTGAATATGAAATTGAGGACCACGGGCCTGCCGTCGTCGATCTCGTTTGGAAAGCTCGCCTTCGCCCCGTCGGAGCGCACCAGCGTCGTCGGCGGGAGCCGATAGTTGCCCGCCTGACGCGCGTAACCCGGCGCTTTTTCGGCGTGATGCCGGTGATGCTCCGGCGCCGCCTGTACCGAATGCACCGCGGTCCCGAGCGCACATGCCGCGAACGCGAGCCGCAGCGATTTTTCCCAATTTGCCATCTCGTTGCTCTCCTTGGAGAAAAAGGGCCCTTTCCAGAGCCCTTCTTCCGTTCATCGAGTCAGATCCAAAATCCCGAATCCCGAATCCCTGATTTCCTATCGTCCAGCGGGAATCGGTCCCACGTAGTACGGCCGCATCATCTCGTGATCCTCGTGCGAGAGAATGTGGCAGTGATACAGGTATTCGCCGGGACGGTTGAACTTGGCGATGACGCGGGTCACTTCGCCGGGGAACATCTTGGCCGTGTCCTTCTTGCCCAGCTCTGTCGCCTGCGGAATCCTGGGACGTCCGAGCAAGCGGATGCTTTCCTCTTGCAGGACCCCTCCCAGCGAACCATCGCTGTTGGTCTTGGGTAGGATCGTGCCGCTGAACTTCTGGCGGTTGATGATGCGGAAATCCACCAGGTGCATGTGCATCGGGTGCGCATCCGCAGTGGTGTTGTAGAACTCCCACACCTCGGTATCGCCGACGGCCGGGTTCTCCGTGATCGGATCGTGGAATACCAGCGTGCCGTTCAATGTCGGCCGCGTCGAGTCCACGATACCGGCCATGGTCTGCAGGCGTTCGCGCGTATCGGTGCCTTCGAACAGCAGGATCTTGCGCGTGCGCGCGGGCGCAGCCATTGCCGGCACCGGACCGAGCACCGGGCGCAAGGACGACGGAATGGGACGATCGGGCATGCCCGAAAGCGGCAGCGATACCCTGAACGCCATGATCTCACCCGCGGTTTTGCGGTCCACCGGATCGCCGTTGGGATACGGCGCGTTGGCGCTGTTGGTGATGACGATCGTCTGGCCGCTCATGCGCGAGAAGTCGACGATGACGTCGGCACGCTCGCCCGGCGCGACGCTCAGCATCGAAATCGTCTCCGGCGCATTGAGCAGACCGAGGTCGGAGCCGATCTGAACGAAAGGCATACCGTTCGAGAGCCGCATGTCGTACACCCGTGAATCGGACCCGTTGAGCACTCGGAAACGGTATTTGCGCGGCTCCACTTCGAGCACCGGCCAGGCCACGCCGTTCACCAGGACCACGTCGCCGAACATTTCCGGCAAGTGCGTGGGGTTGGGCGCAAGCGGGTTCTCCGGATCCTGCGAGGGAAAGAACAACTCGCCGTTCGCCAGGAACTGGCGATCCTGAATCAGCAGCGGTACCTCGTAAGGAAATTTCGGCAGCTGCAGGGCGTCTTCGTTGGCGTCGCGGATGAAGTAGTTGCCGGCGAGGCCCATGTACACGTTCAGACGCGTGATCCCGACGGTGTGATCGTGATACCAAAGCTGGGTCGCTTCCTGGCTGTTGTCGTAGGTGTAGAGCGGGTTGAACAGCCGGCCGGTAATCGCGTTGTCGGGCGTCGCCCAGGCATCGGGCAGGCCGTCGCTCAAGGATTCGGTGTCTCCGCCATGCTGGTGGGTGACCAGCGGTACCGGACCGGTGTAGGGCGCGTTCGCGGGGTTGCCCGCGTTCTGCGGATCGGCCCAGTCCAGCGTCTGGTCGACCGGCACGTCGGTGGGATAGCTGATGCCGTTCAGGCGGTTCGAGTACCGCGCTTTGACCGCTTGGCCGGCGCGCAACTCGAAGCTGTAGCCCGGGTACACGGCCGGCTGCGACGGTGTGCCGTAGCCCCACACCGTGGTCTGCAGCCTGCGCCCGCTCACCGGGTCGACGAGACCGGCGTCGTGGGTGATCTGCTCGGCCCGAACTTCGAACAGCGGCAGGCCCGAGCGCCGATCGATGCCCGACGGCTGCATGATGTAGCCGGGGGCAAGCGGGTTGGGCAGAGGGTTCACGAACTTGGGCTGGCTGAGCGGATCGAGCAGCGGCATGCTTTGCGCATACGCTTTTTTGGGCATCAAGGACCACGGCAGCAGCAGGCCGGCGCCGAGTCCGCTCGTCATGCTGAGGAATTTTCTTCTCGTAACCATATCGTCGATTCTCCTGGTGAAAGCGCTGGGAAATGCGCGGAGGCGTCCCTTTGCAGAAACTGTGCCGGAGAAGAACTAAATGAGATCCGTTCGCAGAAAATGGAAGAAATTCCAAATATGACATTGGGTTAGTGCGGATATGCCGACTGGGTTATTTCCCCCGGCGATTGGGGCCCCATCCCCAGGCTTGGGGTCTATTCCGCAGTTTTGGCGACGCGATGTTTCCTGCCTGCGCTGCGTTTTGGGGCAAGATCCGCACTTGCCCCAAGCGATCCCCACATCTTTGGGGGGATGCCTTGACCTGGATTCCACCTTGCGCGCAACAGGCGAAGCGCCTGCCGCCGGAGTTTCGAGACGCCGAATCAGCGGTGGCGCGCCGCCTGGGCGTGATACCGGAACCGGTACGCGCTGTGCCGGAGATATACTTGCGCAGCGTCGGGAAACAAAGCCAGACTGGCGCCTGGCCAAGGTGCACCAGCGGAAAGCGCCCGATCGAGATGCACATCGGTCGCTGTCATGGGGTAAAGAACCCGAATAATTGTCTCAATGGGTTAAATTCCCCATTGGGTTGGGGCAAATCCCTACTTTTCGCTGCACCCCGCTTTACGAATTATCGCGCAGGCGACAAATTGCTTTTCTGATTCATCGGTATAGATTCATGGCGCCGAGATGGTCTGTTAATTGCATGTCAGTTCGCAACGATGCTACCGGCGGTTGACGGAGCCTTGGCCACCTCGGATCGATATTATGATATTTCAATCTTGGATCGCGTCGGAATACACTCGTTCTAACCTGGTACCGATGCGCCGCGATCCCCTGGGGGTTGCCATGAAGGTGCGGGTCTTGATCGTCGACGATCACAAAATGTTCCGCGAAGCCTTGCTGCTCAGATTGAGCAAGGACCCGAACATCGAAGTCGTCGGCGCAGCCAGCGACGGCTTGGACGCGATTGCCAAAGCCAGCGAGCTTCGTCCGGACGTGGTGTGCATGGATGTGAACATGCCCCGCCTGAACGGCATCGACGCTGCGCGGCGACTGATTGCCGCCCAGCCCGGGGTGAAAGTGATTGCCTTGTCCGCCCACTCCCACAAGAGATACATCATTGAAATGCTCAACGCCGGCGCCGTCGGGTACGTAACCAAAGATGAGGCCGGAGACGCACTGCTGCGCGCTATTCAAGCCGTGCAGCAGGAGCAGATCTATCTGGTTCCCAATGCCGCAGCAGTGCTGGCCGATGTTCTTCCCGTCGATACTTACGGAATGCCGCCCTCGCCGACGCTTCTGGACCCGCTCGAGCGCAAGCTCTTGAGGCTTTTGGCCAAGAACAGAACCGCTGAGCAAATGGCTGCGGAACTTCACCTGCTGCCGGCCGTGGTCGATGGGTGTCTGCACAACGCCATGCGCAAGCTCGACCTGCATAGCATCGCCGAGCTCGCCGAGTACGCCATTCGCAGCGGGGCTAGGCCCGCTTGACCCGTCTTGCCCCGGTCCGGGCAAGGACAACTTGGTCGCGCCGGCAGTCGTTCCATCGAAACACGCATCGGCTGCGCGCCGCTCCTCGCGCTCGAAGTGAGCCGACCTGACCTTCACTGATCGCCCCGGCCCGATCCCGGCCCGGGATGCATAAGGCTTCGAAATTGACTTGCGTATATCGTTGAAGCTAGCATGAACGAACACATCGGCGCACGCTGGCCGCCAGACTTGGAACAAAGCGCCGTATCCGTCGGGACCTGCGGCGGCGCGCGAAGGAGGGGATCATGGCGAGATTGATGCGGTCGTTTTGTTTGGGCGTCGCTGCGCTGTTGTGTTTCATGCCGGCGCTTGCAGCCGACTATCCGACGAAACCGGTCACGCTCGTGCTCGCCTTTCCCCCGGGCGGGCCGGCGGATGTGCTCGGTCGCACCATCGGGAAAAAAGCGGGGGATCTCCTCGGGCAGACCTTCATCATCGAAAACCGGCCCGGCGCCGGCGGCAATATCGCAGCCGAGCATGCCGCCAGAGCTGCGCCCGACGGCTACACCCTCCTGCTCGGCGATCAGAGCAGCCTCGTCGCCAATGCGAGCCTCTATAAGAAGCTCAACTACGATTCCAGCAGGGACTTCGCGCCGATCGCCTTCATCGGCACGCAGGCCAACATCCTGATCGTCCACCCATCGGTCCCGGCGAACACGGTGTCCGAGCTCGTCGCGCTCGCGAAGGCGAACCCGGGCAAGTTGAACTTCGCCTCCGGCGGATACGGCGTCGCCTCCCATCTCTCGGGCGAGCTGTTCAAGTCGCGCGCAGGGATCAACATCGTGCACGTGGCCTATAAGGGCACCGGGCCGGCCACGCAGGATCTCCTCGCCGGTCGTGTGCAGATATCCTTCCCGGCTTCCACCTCGGTCATCGGGCACATCAAGAGCGGCAAGGTGCGTGCCCTTGCCGTGACCACTGCCAAGCGCACGGCCATCCTGCCGGATATTCCGACCGTGGCGGAGTCCGGTCTTCCAGGATTCGACTTGGCCACTTGGCATGGCATCGTCGCGCCGGCGGCGACGCCAAAGGACATCCTGGCGACGCTCGAGCGCACCATTGTCGCGGCGCTGCGCGATCCTGCCGTGCGCGAAGCGCTGACCAAGATCGGCGAGGACGTCGTCGCCGGCTCGCAGGAGGAGTTCGCCGCCTTCATCAAGTCGGAGACCCCGAAATGGAGGGCGATCGTCAAGCTCTCGGGTGCGCAGCTCGACTGAGGGTGAAGGTTTGAGTAAGCACCGCGCTAAACCAGACGGGTTGGAACCAGCGAGGATGGTTTTGCCTTTCCTCGAGACCTATAGAACGGCAAGATCCTCGCCACAATCGTAGACAGTCAGGTCGTAGGCGACGGGTATCGCCGCGGCTTCCCAGTTCAAAGTACCGGAAACGTTCGATGAGGATCCATGCCAAATAGCTTTCGTGCTGCTTGTATTCAACTGGAGATCGGAAAAGATACCGGCGCCAATCTTGCGAAGTGTCTCGCGGCGATCGAGACAGCCGCCGCCGCAGGAGCGCAACTCATCGTCCTGCCGGAACTGTGCAACCACCCCGGGCCCTTCGACTCCCGCGAGTCCGCCTGGGCGGCTGCCGAGCCTGCAGGCGGGCCGTGGGCGCAGGGGATGACGGCCAGCGCCAAGGCGCGCGGCGTCTATGTCGCCTACAACATCCTGACGCGCAGCGAGCGGCCCTATACCTTCATCACCACCTGCGTCGTGGACCCGAATGGCCGGCAGCTCGCCGAGTACGCGAAGCAGTTTCTCTTCGCAACCCAGGCCGATTGGTCACTGCCCGGCCGGCTGCCGCTGCCCGCAATCGAAACGCCGTTGGGCAAGCTCGGCATCTACATCTGCATGGCCGGCCTGATCCCGGAGCCCACGCGCGTGCTGCAGCTGCTGGGGGCACAGGTGCTCCTCAATGCGCTGAACTCGGCCGGACCCGATGAAGCCGACCTGCACGTGCCCGCGCGTGCCGCTGAAGTTCGCGCCTGGGTCCTCTCGGCGAACAAGGTAGGGACGCTGAGTGCAGCCCATGCGAGCGTCTATGCGGGCGGCAGTTCGATTGTAGCGCCCGACGGGACCGTGGTCGCCCGCGCGAGCGACGACAAGGAGGAAATCGTCTATGCGACCATAACCCCGGCGCTTGCCGACGACAAGTCTGCCGGTGAGGGCGACGATCTGGTTCGCGATCGCCGCCCCGAGCTCTACGGTCAGTTGCTCGAACCCAACGACCGATTCCCGTCCTACAAGCGAGACCCGGCTCCGGAGCAAATAGTCCGGTTCGGGGCGATTCAGATCAACGCGCAGTCCATCGACGACGAGCGGGTGCTCGAACGGGTCGTGCGTCAGGTCGAGCGCCATGCCGCCGAAGGAGCGCAGGTCATCGTGCTGCCCGAATCATTTCTCTGGATGCCCGGGGCAATCGCCGCCGATCCGGCGGCGGCGGCGGTGCTTTCGCGGGTCGCGCGGGATCGACTGCTCGAGCTTTGCCGCCGCAGCGGCGTGCTGCTCGCGGCGAATCTGGTCGAAGCCGAAGACGGGGGCAAGCGCTACAACACCGTATTTCTGCTCGGAGCGACCGGCGAGTTGGGCCGCTACCGGCAGGTGCATGTGCGCGCCGCCGATCGCATCTGGGCCAATGCGGGCGATTCGTTCCCGGCGTTCGACACGCCCTTCGGCAAACTGGGCCTGATGCTCGGTTACGACGGACTGTTTCCCGAGGCGGCGCGGATTATTGCCCTGCAAGGCGCGTCGGCGATCCTCTACCCTTGCAACTGGCGGCTGCCCGCCGAACCCGACCTGATCGTGATCGAGCGCGCGGCGGAAAATCATGTCGCCGTGATCGCGACGAACCGGACCGATTCGCCGGTTGCAGCCGGCAGTCGGATCATCTCGGGCGCCCGCTATCCGACGCCGAAGCACTGGAAAATGCGTTTTCCGGAATCGACCCGGCTCGAGCACGGAATCGAGGAATCCTCCGTGGCTGCGATCGATCTTGGCGCAATGGCCCAGAAACTGGTTGCCTACAAGACCGACCTCATCGCCGACCGGATGCCGGAACATTACCGCCTCCTCGCCTCCTAGAGGATTCAGCGCGAAGAGTTCTTGCATCGCGACGGGAGGAGGATGAGAACTCCCGAGTTCGCTCCATTTCGAACGCGGCACCCTTCAAGTCCACAAGTTCCGTTACGTGCGGCGAGACCCCATTCCGCATTTCCTCCTCATGCTAAACCCCTACAGCATTGACGCAGCCGGTACGCTGTAAGCTGCATCGCCATTAGGGGTCTGCACCCAAGGCACTTAAGGACTTCGCCCCGCTGCTTTCCGCAGCGCGGACGGTCACACTTCCTCCACATTCTCGAGCGCGAGGCGAGCGCGCCCAGGCGCGCTCGCAAGCGGCCCGATCACCCGATGACGGATATTCCGGAGTAGCACAATGAACAGCGAACGCGCGGCATCCCTGGCGGGCATAGGCGCCATCGCCATGCTGCTGGCCGGATTGGCGCTGCCGGCGTCCGCGGCCAGCGTACCCGAGAGCCATGGGTTGGAGACTGCCGCCGGCGGCAAGCGGCTCCTCGGCCAGGTGCGAAACCTCTACGTCCGGCTGGCGAACAACGTACTGCTCGAGGCCGCGCGCGCGCCCGCGACGATGATCGCTCGCGACGCCGTACACTTCGTCGACGTCGAATTCTCGGAACCCCTGCCCAACGGCACCGAAGCGATCCGCGCGCAGTTGGTCGACATCTCCGGCGTCCAGGTCGGCGACATCGTGGAAATCAGGATCGCACATAAAGACAATCCGCACTTCTTTCCGGTGAGAGAAGTGACCAGGGTGACCGAACTCATCGCCAAGAACGACACCGCGCTGGCGCGCAACTTCGTCCGCGGCACCGCGCCTGCTCCCACCGGTATCTCGCCGCTGCAGGCGATGCTGCGGAACGGCCAGGACGCAGGCCCCGTCGATAAATAGCAGGTCCCTTCGCACCCGATCTGCGGCAACTCCGGTTAGCCGCAGCACCGATTCTTGCCGGCAACTGCTCACGCACGTCCGGCCAGCGGCTAGCTGACAGCCTAGGTCTGGCTGACGTAAGATGCTGCTCCTTGTTCGCCCCGCCCGACAGCGGTGACGCGACCGCCCAGGGTTGGCGGCTCGATGTCGCGGACCGGGACGGAAAACAAACGGCAAGGAATTTCCGATGCATAGACGTTCAGGCGCCGGTGCCGGCGCCGCGCTGGCGCGACTGCTGCCCGCAGTCATGGCGCTGTCTGCCTCGAGCGCAGTTCTCGCCGAGGAAGAATCCATTGCGACCGACCGCCCGGACTTCGTCGAGTCCGGCGCCGTCGTCGGCAAAGGCGTATTCCAGATCGAAACGAGTCTCGCACGGGAAAGCGACCGCCGCGACGGCGTCGCAACGCGCACCTGGATCACTCCCACTCTGTTGCGCCTGGGTGTCTCGGCGCGCCTGGAACTGCGGCTGGAAACCGACGGACTGACCAGACAGAAGGTCGACGACGGAGCGAGCCGGAGCACCGATAACGGCATGTCGAACAGCGCCATCGGGGTGAAGTGGCAGATGCGCGAGGGGCAAGCCGGCGCAGGCACGCCTTCCCTGGCGTGGCTTGCGCATCTGGAGCTCAACTCGGGCTCGGCCGCCTTTCGCGGCTCGGGGGTCGCGCCTTCTCTGCGCCTCGTCGCGGAATGGGAACTGCCGGGCGATGCCGCGTTCGGCGTAATGCCGGGGCTCGCCTGGAACAAGGACGACAACGCAGCGCGCTACGGGTCGGCGATACTGGCCGCCACGTACAGCCGTCCCCTCGCCGGCTCATTGCGCGGCTTCGTCGAACTGGCCGGCAGGGAATTGCGCAGCAAGCGCCACGGCGGCAATCAGGTGACGTTCGATGCCGGCCTCACCTACGCCCTGGACAAGGACACCCAGGTGGATGCGGCGATCAACCTGGGGCTCAACCGCGATACGCCCGACGCCTTGGTGACGATCGGTTTTTCCAAGCGCTTCCGCTGAGGCCCGGGTTCACTCGCCGACGATTCAGAATTTCCAGCGCACGCTGCTCAGCACGGTGGCGGTGCCGTTGTTCACAAGAATCTTCGACAGGCGCCCGATCCGGCATCCGCGCCTGAACGCGGTCTTCAGTTGCGCCTGCGTTGCGAACAGCGTCATCGAGCCGACCGCCACCGGGCCGCAATCGGAGAGGGACACGCTGAGCAAGGTTCCGTCGGGCAGGTTCAGGTTGCTCACCCGTATCTCCACGATGCCAGGCTGCGCCGGAAATCCTCCTTGACTGATGGCGGCAGTCCCGCTGGGTACGACGCCGCCGATGCTCGGGCCGCTCAGATCGATCGAGAGCGACGAAAAGAGCGCCAGTGCCGATGGGGCGCTCATCAGCAGACCGCCTGCGATGATCAGAAGCCGAATCCAAGCGCGAATTGAAGACCGGAACATGTTGGCCCTCCTGCTTTCATCTGCGCCGCTCTCTTGCGCACTGGGTTGAACAGAACTTTGCCTTTGGCCGCAGGGCGTTCATGCGACGACCACCCGTGTTCTGCCGTTCTCGATTCGATACCGGGGCCGCTTATCGAGCCAGAGGATCGATTCGGCCACCTGTTCCGGTTTGGACAGCGCGGGGCAGGCCGCCCATCGGCCGAGCGGCTCGTTGCCGTAGAGAACCACGCCGGAATGCGAGGTCAGTTGCCGGTCGACCTCGGGGTCGGGATCGACGAAACCCAGCGCGCGGCGCAGCAGCTCGATATCCTCCGGCGCCCCGGTCAGAAACAGCCAACCCGGCTTCACGCCGAAGTTCTTCGCGTAGTCCTTGAGCACGGCCGGCGTATCCTGCTCCGGCGTGAGCGAAATCGAATACATGAAAATGTCGCGGCCTACCCGCTCCCCCAGTATTCGCTGCACCTTCACCAGGTTCGCCGTCATCATGGGGCAGATCTCGCTGCACTGGGCATAGGTGAAGTTGATGGCCACGTGCTTGCCCTTGATCAAGTCGTCGTAGAAGCGGACTCTCTCGTTCTCGTGGGTGAGCAATGGCACGTTCGGGAAGTGCCGCCCCCGCGGCCCGGCGCTGGGCGCGCTTTCCCCGCCCAGCGCACGCACTACTCCATAGGCCAGGGGAACGAGCGCGGCTCCTGCCAACACGGTTCTACGCAACATGATGCGCCTCCACGTTCGGAAACGACAAGGCTGGTTCTGCCTTTATTTCAATCTCGTGTTTTCTGTGCAGTTGCGATTTCGCAACTGCACAGAAAACACGAGACCTATACAACATCCATTCCATCCGCGGAATCATTTCCAATCGCGCGTGACTATCCCGGCACCACGTCCCAGCGCAGCATCATGGCGTGGTCCTCGTGGGTGATGTTGTGACAGTGCATGGCGTACTTGCCGAGCCAATCGCGAAAGCGCATGAAGATGCGGACTTCCTCGCCATGGCCGAGAACCACGATGTCCTTGCGGCCCTGCTCGGTGAGCGGCACCGCTCCCCCGAGCGACTTGCGCGACAGGATCCGGCACTCCTCCAGATGCATATGGATCGGGTGCATCCAGCCGCCGGAGTTGTTCTGCAGCACCCAGATCTCGGCGCCGTTCTGCCTGACATCCGCCATCGAGGTGTCCGGATCGAAGAACTCGCCGTTGACGGCCCAGGCGCCGTTGGTCCGCTCGAATTTCCACACCCGCGTCCGCGCTGCTTCGGCGAGATTGATCGGCGGAACCTCGTAGAAGAAATCGGGCACTCGGCTCGGGTCGTTCGGAACCGAGCGCTCGACGACGAACTTGAGGATCGGCGTTCCGGGGCTCACCAGCTTTCCGGTCGGGCCACGTCCATCGACTTGTTCCAGGCGGTTCACCAGAAAGATCTCGTCGCCGATATTCGCGCTGGAAAAATCGATGATCACGTCCATGCGCTCGGCGACGCTGACCGGCACGCTCTCGACGCTCACCGGCCGGGGCAGAAAATTGCCGTCGTTGGTGATCTGGATGAAGCGCTGGCCGTTGCTCAGGAAGAACTGGTAGAAACGCGCCGGCCCGCTGTTGAGCAGCCGAAATCGGTACTTGCGCCGCGCCACGCGCATGAACGGCTGGACCTTGCCGTTGACGGTGAATTTGTCGCCGAGCAGGCCATCCAGGTTGAAGGAGTCGAAGAACAGCTGCCCGTCGGCATCGAACACCTTGTCGGCGAAAAGCAAGGGCACGTCGAACGCGCCGCTCGGCAGACGAAACGCTTCCGGATTGGTATCGGTCTCCTCGCCCGTGTCGTGCCCGTGGGGGTCGAACAGAAGATAGAAGCCGAGCAGCCCCTTGTATGCGTTTGGGCCGGTGAAGTCCGGCCGGTGGTTGTGGTAGAAAAGGGTGCTCAGCGTCTCGCGCGAGTCCCCGCCATCGTCGTCCTGGAATTCGGCCGGAATCGTATTCGGCACGGAAAATCCGGCGTGAACGTTGGGATAGTGCATGTCCCTGAAATTTCCGCTGGGAGCCCACTCGAACGGGCCGCCGTCGCTCTCCCAGGGCGTGTGGGCGTTGTGCAAGTGAGTGATGTCCTCCGGAATGCCGAACCCCACGTGATCGGGCGGCAACTCGTTGCGAAAGCGCACGACGATGGGCTTCGTGTAGTAGGCATGGAAAGTCGGCCCGGGAAAGATCCCGTCGTGGCCCCAGATCGCACTCGGCGGCAAATCGCGATGAAAGCTGTGCAGCGCCTCTCGCGTATGAATTTCGTAGAAGGCAGTGGGTCGGAACCGATCCCAGCCCTGGTGGGCGACGCTGCGCACCTCGTCTGCCGCGACGTTGGGCTCCTTTTGCGGCATGGGCGATATCGCCGGGTTCGGCTGCTTGACCGGGGGAATGGGCAGTTCCTCGATCCACGGCCTGGTCGGGGGACTGGCAAAATCGAGATCCTTGGCGCGCGCCTGGCGCAAGAACCCCTGTCCGGCAAGGAACGCCCCGGTTCCCGATAGGAGTCCCAGACTGATGAGTTCGCGGCGCGAAAGTCTGGCGCGCTGGAGCTCGCGCATGAAGCTGATATAGCGATCGACTGGCCGGTGCGACATATGGCAATCCTCTGCGAAAAACCATAAGGCAGGCGATAGTACCGGCGGGAAAAATCCTCCTCCGAGAGAATCAGCGCCTCAGGAGAACCACTATAGTGAGGCGGATGGCCGCGGCCAATCGGATAAATATCTGAATCGGATTGAGGTAAATACCTGGCGGCAAGGGCGCCAAAACGACATGCCCGGCACCCGGCCAAAGCATCCGGGGAACTGGGGTCTTGTCATTCCCGCGCAAGAGCCTGTGTAAAAACTCATGCAAGAAAAAATCATTAATCATGTCGGCTGTTACTCCCTTGAATCGTTAAGTTATTAGTGTCGAGAATGAGGGGGCAACCGAGGTGAGTTCCAAGCATAAGCGAGGCGTACCGCGCACG
>JACQTO010000059.1 GCA_016210745.1 Betaproteobacteria bacterium | reverse complement strand
CGCTGCTCCTCATTGCGGATGGGAATTTCCCGCTCGCGCCCGCCTTTGGTCCAGGTGTCCTTCAGAACGAGCGTGTCGCCGCGATCCGCCCACTCGGGCCGGATCTTGATCGATTCCCCACGCCGCAGTCCGAACGCTGCCTGCAGCCGCAGCGACATCCGCGTGTACGGGTCGCTGATTTTCGCCAGGTCGCCGGCTGTCAGTTCGCGTGCCTTGCTGACGTTGGTAACGTATTGTCGCTTGCCGATGCCGTAATGCTCGTTGTCTTTCGCGACGACTTTTTGCTTGCCAATTTTCTCCGCCCACCAACGAAGCTCAGCCATCCGATTCTTGATGGTGCCGACTGCCAGCCCCTCGATCTTCCAGATCTCGACCAATCGCTCGACATGCTTTGACTTCAGGCTGCCTGCTGCCATGTGTCGATAGCCCAGCTCGTGAAGTTGGTTGGCGATCCTATCGAGCACGCGCTCGCGGTCGCGCTGCGTGGCAAAGCTGCCGTCGCGATTGCGCTGGCAAAGTTGTTTCAGCGCGTAGTTCAAATCCCGCATCGCTTCCTCACCATGTGTTATCCCTTTCGTCCTTTCGCCATTTCTCCCTTTCGTTGCCCTTTTGTTCCGCCCTTTCCGCTACTGCTGGTGTGTGAAACCTTTCCGATGAGTGTTTCTGTCCGTCCCGAACGCTAGGCGAGTCGGGATCTACAAGGGACTCGGGACACCACTCCCGTTTTGTGCCGATTGCTTTGCTGCTTGCCGCCGCGGCACGCGGCATTGGCATCGATGGCGCGCTTCCTGTGGGAAGCCGCCATCGAGACGAGCCATTGACCCAGGGCTCGGAGGAGCGCCTCTTCGGCGCGGCATTGCACTGAACCCGCTGGGGGCGGGCACGAGGACGGACCGTATTGCGCGGTCCAGGATGACGATGGGTCAAGGAGCCCATCACGTGGGGGTGTCACTGCGCCAGCCGCCGATCAGTCCTAGTCGGCTGGGGCATCGTGCGCATCGTCACTACCGGCTGGCGCCGTAGTGACGATGCGATTGGCGCAGAGGTGCTGCCGCAGTTACGCGGCAATTTGTTGGCGCAGCAATCGAAGCGGCTCGTGCCGCTGCAATCCGCCGGAATCAGGCTGCCCCGCGTATATTGCACGCAGGAACGCCTGGCGCAGACTTCCACCGGCTGAAACAGGTGTTGCCGCTGGGGACAGCGGCGCAGGGGCGTCCCGCACGCGAATGCGGCGCGCCCGATGGCGACCGTGCCGCCTATGCGTTGGACCGCGGCACAACTGCGGTCGACGCTAGCGATCTGGACGCTGTCCGGACTTGGGGTGTGTGAACGTTGACTGCAGCTTTACGTGTATCTCCGTGCCTTGCGGCTGCCGGTTCTCAGGAGATGAACCCGGCTCTTGCGCTCGCTCTTCGCGAGCATAGGCCGATGCGCTAACGGGCATCACTCGGGCTGACACAGCCAACGTAAATCATTATTCAATCTTAGGCGAACCTGCGCACGATGGCAATGACATGTGACCGGTACTGCGCAGATCGCGCGGCTACGATTGTGACCGGCGCGCCAATGCACAAGTTCCTCAGAGGTCAGAGAATGCGTATCAGCGATCGTAATCGATGGGACCGACTCGCAACCACGCGTTTGTCGGGTGTTAGCAGTGCTAACGCGCTTCCGAGAAAGACTGAGGCGGACAGCTTACCCACCGCCGCGCTCTGCGTGCGTGTGAGGCGCCGCCCGCGCGACCGTGGATAAGGCTTGTTCCGCTCGCGATCGTGTTCATCGAGCCAGCATAGAAACTCTGCACTCTGTAGCGGGGGCCTCGTGCCACCACTGACAAATCGTCCAGAAGCCGTCCGGTGAACGTGTTCTTCCTCGGTTACGCCGGCAGCGCCCAGATGCAATGTCTGGAGCTGATGGCGAAGAAGATCGCCGTGTCCCAGTCGACGAGCGGGGACATGCCTGATTCGGGACTCGACGTTCTGAACCAGGGAGGCGACAGCATCGAGGTGGCCTTGGCGAAGCGCTTAGTCTCGTAGTTGTAATCGAGGGCGCCGAGAGGCCTCCGGAAACGGAGGTCTCTCGCCGTTCCCTGGGAGAAGAATCAGGTTGGAACCGGACGCGCGAGCGCGGTCGAGCCGCTACGCTCTATCCGTAGGATTCGGCCGGCAACTATGCGTCGGTGAGCTTCTGGTTCTCTCTGAGGTCGATAACGGGTCCGAAATCATCGGATCAGGGAGCGGGGAGTGCCGGTTTCTTGTCGAAAAGATGAGCACCAGGACGCCCGCCCGCCTATGCAGCTTCAGGCATGGCGTCTGGTTCGAGATCCTCGCGTTCCAGTATCCTGTGGTTTACTAACTGGGTTCTAATAGTCAGCTCAGAGACACCAAAATATGAAGCCACGTCGAGCTGCTTATCTGAAGAGTAGTCGCCTTGAAGCATATGCAAGACGCTGGCGAAAGGACTAAGAAGCTCCACAGCGAATGAGCGTTGAGCCTT
>JACQTO010000061.1 GCA_016210745.1 Betaproteobacteria bacterium | reverse complement strand
CGTGCGCGGTACGCCTCGCTTATGCTTGGAACTCACCTCGGTTGCCCCCTCATTCTCGACACTAATAACTTAACGATTCAAGGGAGTAACAGCCGACATGATTAATGATTTTTTCTTGCATGAGTTTTTACACAGGCTCTTTCGCGGGAATGACGATCTCCCGAGACTGCTCTCGCGGGAATAACGGTTTTCGGAAGCCCTTAAGACCTATCGTCGCGCTTCACTTCCTTGATTCCGTAGCGCTCCCATACCGCGGCGACCTTGTCCAGATGGTCCTTGGGAGGAACGGCGAGATTCGGGAAGGTATGCTTCTTGGTCGCGTCGATGCCCAGCTTGGAGCTTATCTGCTCATTCGGCTTGACCTTTTCCCCTTCCTTCGTGGGCTGCGAGGGATCCAGCGTAAGCGGATCGGTGTTCCTCATGACGGTCACGTCTTCCGCCGGCTGCATGCGGAAGGAGAGCGCCCATTCGACCTGGAAGGAATCTCGGATATCGATGTCCTCGTCCACCACGACGGTGACCTTGCCGAATACATCGTGGTACGACCAGGCGCCCATCATCGCCTTCAAGGGCTGAAAGCGATTCTGCTTCTTCATCGCGATAACGAGCATCCCCGTGGCGCCGCCGCTTTCGGTCAGGCAAACATCGGTGACCGGAAGGCCCAAGGCCCCTTTAAGGTGCCGCAGAAGCGCGGCCTCGCGGCCGATTGCCTTGATGCAGCTCGACTCGCTCGGCGGCATCTGGCTCAGGAACGCCTGGTAGATGGGCTTCTTTCTGTGCGTGATGCAGGTGATCTCGATGAACGGGTGGTTGCCCCCGGTTCCCATGTAACCGCCATACTCGCCGAAGGGACCCTCGGGCTCGCGCCCTTGGAACGGGATTCTCCCTTCGACAACGATCTCCGCCGTCGCCGGCACCTCGAGATCGACGGTGCGGCAACGCACGACTTCGACCGGTTCACCGCGTATGCCGCCTGCCATGTCCAGCTCGTTGACCCCATAGGGAAAGGGAGTCACCGACACGAGCCCCAGGACCGGATCGGCGCCGAAGACGATCGCCACCTCCGTACCCTCGCCGCGCGCTTCGTTCTTTCTAATATGCTGGTTCATGTTGCGCGGCGGGTTGATCATGATCCCGGCCCTGTTGCGCCCTTTGACCTGGACCCGATAGGTGCCCATGTTTTGGATTTTCGTTTCCGGATCGCGGGAAATCACAAACGGCGAAGTATGGTACGGGCCCGGGTCCTGTCCGACAGACCACACGGGCGCCGGCAGCATCTCGAAATTTGCCTCCTCGCCCATGTGCACGACTTCCTGGCAGGGCGCGGTCTTGACGAGCCGTGGCTTGAGCGGGTTCTTCGTTCCCGACTCCCATTTTTCCAGGACTTTGTCGATGTCGATTTCGAGGGCTGTCGCGTAAATCTCACGCGAGGCGCCGAGAACTCCCACCACGAGCGGTATGTCGTGCCCCTTTATGTTCTCGAACATGAGGGCCGGCCTGTTGCGCTCCGCAATATTCTGAAAAACTCGGCGGCACACCGCGGAAATTTCCCAGTCTTTGTCGACCTCTGCTGAAACGCGGCACAGAAGTCCCTTCTTTTCCAAGACAGCCAGATACTGGCGCAAATCCTTGTAGGCCATACGATACTTCCTTTTGATTGATTAGCCGAACGCCGACGCGTTTTGGCTGAAAAAATAACGCGGTCCGAGACCGCGTTCCGTATCGAATCCGTAGCCGGAGCCTGAGAAGACGAGCTGCAATACGAGCCAGCAATCCACGTCTTGTCGGCCCGGGAAAGCCTCGCCAGCCGAGTCACCGCCGCTTTCGAGCGATCGTAGCCGATAGCAGCGCAATTATCAAGAATGGAAGTCGCACCCGGAGTCCGCCAAAGCGGATCACCTCTAATACGGCACCAAGCGCCAAGTGCCGGTTGTGTCACGAACTGCCATAATGCCCCGCATTCGCCTGGCAGTGCCGAACAAGAGCGCATTCAATAAGATCACAAGATCCGGAACATGTGGGAGTCGATTTTCCTTTTGGCAATCGCGAGCATGATGAGCGGCATTGCGCTGCGTGTTGTCGAGCCCATGCTGCCTCAACTCGCGAATGATTTCGGCACCAGCATCTCGGCGGCCTCGGCCGTCATCAGCGGTTTTGCCGTCGCCTATGTCATCGGGCAGCTCATCTACGGGCCGCTGGGGGATCGTTTCGGCAAGCTGCGCGTGGTGACGCTGTCGCTGGCCGGCGCTGCGGTTGCATCGATCGGCTGCGCCTTGGCGCAGGATCTGGCTTCGCTCACTGCGCTGCGCTTTCTCAGCGCGCTGTTCTCCTCTTCACCGGTCACGCTCGGCATGGCCTACGTCGGCGATCAGGTGCCCGTCGCCGAGCGCCAGTCGGTCATAGCGCGATTCGTCACCGGAACGATCATCGGGCAGGCGGCAGGGCCGCTGATCGGCGGTCTGTTCACCGATCTGATCGGATGGCGCGGTACCTTTGTCCTTTTGGGATTCGTGTTCATCACCGTCGCCCTGGTGCTGTATCTTTGGACCCGGTCGCAATGGGAAGGCAGTGGCCGCCCCGCTTCCGCCGACAACCCCTACGCCGTGCACCTCGAGCTGCTCGGTCTTTCGCGAGTCCGATATGTCGTCGTTTCCACCTTCGCCAACACGTTCCTGTTTTTCGGTGCCTATTCGTTTCTCGGCCCGTTCCTGCAGCTGAAGTTCGATCTCAGTGCGACGGTGGTCGGCGTCATCCTGGCCGAGATCGGGCTGGGCAGTCTTCTCTATACGCTGGCGGTCAAGCGTTTGCTGGCTGCAATAGGGCAACGCGGGCTGGTCACCTGGGGCGCCGCGATCTGTTGCGGCTGCTACACGCTTACCATGCTGACTCCGGAATGGCTGGTTGCAGTCCCCTGCACCATAGGCATCGGATTCTCTTTTTACATGGTGCAAAACACGCTGCAGCTCAAAGCTACCGAAATGGCGCCCCAGGCGCGCGGCGCCGGGGTGTCGATCTATGCCACGGTCTGGTCGGTAGGCCAGGCCGCGGGCGTCGCAATCGCCGGAGCGGCCATCGGCATCGTCGGCTTCGTGCCGACCATCATCGCTTACGCGCTTGCCTATCTTGCGTTCGGCCTCCTGCTGCGGAACAATCTCAACCGTCTGTCATAAGCACTCCCATGAGGAAAGGACTTCCATGAACATGGCATCCGACCTGGCGACGCCGTTTACCGAAGGCTTCCGCGGCTTTCTCGAGCGGCTTCGCGAGGCCAAGGAACTCATCGACATCCGCCAGCCGGTGGACATCCGCCATGTAGCAACGCTGGTGGACCAGTCCGACAAGGCGCTGTGCTTTCACAACGTCATCGGCTACGCGATGCCGCTCCTCTCGGGCATCATCCGCTCGCGCGAGCGCGCCATCATGTCGATGGGATGCTCGAACTACCGCGAGATCGAGGCCAAACTCGATCGCGGAATCAGCAATCCCATCGCCCCGCGGCGCCTGGCGAGCTCGCCGACCAAGGAAGTAGTTCAGCGCGGCGACCAAGTGGACCTGTTCCGCTTGCCCATTCCGATGTCCTCGATCTACGACGGCGGACCGATGATCACCGCGGGCATAGTGCTTGCGCGCGATCCCGAGTACGGCGTAAACGCGGGCATCTACCGCCTGATCGTGAAGGAACGCAACATCACGGGCATTGATCTCGTCACTCCCAACGATATGCGGCTGTTCGCCCATCGCGCCTATGAGGCGGGCCGAAGCTGCCCGATCTCGATCAGCATCGGCACCCATCCGGTGGAGATCATGGGCGCGGGGTTTCGCGCTCCGATCGGCGTGGACGAACTGGCCATCGCCGGCGGCATACGCGGGGCGCCGGTCGCCCTTGCCCAGTGTGAAACGATCGACCTCCCTTATATCGCCGACGCCGAAATCGTTCTTGAAGCCGAGATCCTGCCCACCGGCTGGACGCAGCCCGAGGGACGCTTCGGCGAATTCACCGGCCTCATGGGCGGCCTGCACTGGAACCCGAATGTGCGCGTGAACGCGGTGCTGATGCGCAAGGACGCGGTGTATTACGCGCTGCACATGCCCTGGGAAAATACCTGGCTGGCCGCGCCGACGCGCTATCAGGCGATCCGGCGCGCGCTGCGCACCGCCGGCGTGGAGGTCAAGGACATCAACGTCACCCTCGGCGGACGCGCCTTTTGGCACGCCGTGATCTCGATCAAGAAGCGCGCCGGCGAAGGCAAGAACGCGCTGCTTGCGGCGCTCTCGGTGATGGACCTGAAGCACGTGGTGGTGGTCGACGAGGACATCGACGTGTTCAACGGGACCGACGTCGAATGGGCCATCGCCACGCGCGTGCAGGGCGATCGCGACGTGATCATCATTCCCGAGGCGCGTGCCAAGCCCCTCGACCCCAGCCTTTCGCCCAGGCCGGCGGGGATCGTGCCCACCGGGGCCAAGGTAGGCATCGACGCCACCATCTCCGAGGATATCCCGAAGGAGCGCTTCGAGCGCATCTCCTACGCCTACGCCGACCGCGCGAAGATCGCCGACTATCTGGCAGGCAGGTCCGATACCCGAGGCACCGCTCCGTCCGAGGCGGCGGCCGCGCTCGCCGATAAGATCTACGCGGTGATCGAGCAAAAGCCGATGTACTATTCCGAAATCGCCGAACACTTCGGCGACCACGACTTTCAGAGCATCGCCCGCGCCTTCGGCATGCTGCATGCCGAACAGAAACTTTGGCAGGATCCGCGCGGGCGCATGTGCGTGCGCGGTTCCAAGTTCGCGGCGAAGCTCGCATAGAGGACCATTGTTGCTCAGTTTAATAACCCTCTGGTTTATTGCTGACGATTCAGTGAAGATTTTGGTGTTCAATAGGTCTCGTGTTTTCGTGCAGTTGCGTTGCAACTGCACGAATACACGAGATTGAGAGACGGCAAATTCAACCTTCCTGGTTCCCGCTTGCACGTTGCCCAACCTTAACGGAAGCTCGCCATGAAGATCGGGGTGCCGAAAGAAATCAAGACCGATGAATATCGGGTCGGCATGACGCCGACCTCGGTGCGGGAGGCCGTCGAGCACGGTCACGAGGTCAGCGTCGAAACCGGTGCCGTCCTGCGCGCGGGCATCACGGCCGATGCTTACCGTGCCGCCGGCGCCCGCATTGCAGAGAGCGCCGAAGAGGTGTATCAGCCGGCCGAACTGGTCGTCAAGGTCAAGGAACCCCAGCCGCGCGAATGCGCTCTGCTGCACGCAGGTCAGGTGCTGTTCACTTATCTGCACCTTGCCGCAGATCCCAAGCAGGCAAAGCTGCTTCTCGAATCCGGATGCACTGCAATTGCCTATGAAACCATAACCGACGATCGCGGCGGACTGCCTCTTCTTGCGCCTATGAGCGAAGTCGCGGGGCGAATGTCGATACAGGTCGGTGCGGCCGCGCTCGAGCGCGAACACGGCGGCCGCGGCGTTCTGCTGGGCGGGGTCCCGGGAACACCGCGCGCCAAGGTCGTCATTTTCGGCGGCGGCGTGGTCGGGTCCAATGCCGCCCGGATTGCCGTCGGCATGGGCGCCGACGTAACCGTCTTCGACAAGTCCATGTCCCGCCTGCAATACCTGGACGATATTTTCGGCGCTGCCATCAGTACGCAATTTGCCACCATCGGCGCAGCAGAAGAGGCATTGATCGACGCTGACCTCGTCATCGGCGCGGTGCTCATTCCCGGCGCCGTTACGCCGAGAATAGTGACCCGACGCTCGCTCAGCCGCATGAAAAAAGGCGCAGTTCTGGTGGACGTGTCGATCGATCAGGGGGGCTGTTTCGAAACATCGCACCCTACGACCCATTCCAAGCCGACTTATATCGTGGACGGGATCGTCCACTATTGTGTCGCCAACATGCCAGGTGCCGTGCCGCGCACCTCGACTCACGCCCTCAACAATGCGACGCTGCCGTTTGTCCTGGCCTTGGCCGAAAAGGGCTGGGAGCGCGCCTGCAAAGACGATAGACATCTGGCCGCCGGCCTCAACGTGCAAGCAGGACGGATCACCCACCCTGCCGTTGCCAAAGCACTGCCGAGTCTCGCGTAAACGCACTTTCACGCTTCTCAATAAGAACGCCAAACGCCTGAAGGGCGCATAGGCCAAAGAGGCCGCTGCTCGGGTATACTTGCACGTTGTTGACGCCGATCGAACGCGACGTGCGAGTGTTGTCAGCACTCCGGTCCAAATCGATAAACCATCGTGATACTTGCTGAAGGGGCTGCATAAGTGAACTCGAAAACTCAAACATCGACGCCCTCGCAGGGCGAAGCGCGCACGCGCGACGGAACCCGCATTGGATATACGTTGCACAGCCGCGGTGACGGAAAAAAGCGCGCCGTCCTGATTCATTCGCTCGCGCTGGACCGCGAATTCTGGCAGCCGGTCATTCAAGAACTCGGAAACAGCGTCTCGATTCTAGCCTACGACTGCCGCGGACACGGCGCCTCGGACAAGCCGGCCGGTCCTTACACGGTCGAGCTATTCGCGCGAGATCTCGCCGATTTGCTCGACCATGTCGGCTGGGATTCAGCGCTGATCGCCGGCGCCTCGATGGGCGGTTGCGTGACGCTCGCATTCGCCGCCGCGTATCCGGAGCGCGCAACCGCGATCGGTCTCATCGACACCACCGCCTGGTACGGTGCGGAGGCTCCCAAGCAATGGGAAGAGCGGGCGCAGAAGGCGATCAGCGACGGGCTGAAGTCGATGACGCAGTTTCAGACCACGCGCTGGTTCAGCGACGCATTTCGCGCCAGCAATCCCGCGGTCATGAACAAAGCCGTCGAGATCTTTCTGCGCAACGATGTCAAGCCCTATGCGGAGACCTGCCGCATGCTGGGCGCATGCGACATGCGCGCAGCCCTGCCCGGGTTCAGGATGCCCACAGCGGTCATCGTCGGCGAGGAAGACTACGCCGCGCCTGTGGCAATGGCCGAGGCGCTGCACAAGGGCATCGCGAATTCGACCCTCAAGGTCATCAAAGGCGGGCGCCATCTCACGCCGCTCGAGGTGCCGCAGGTCATCGCGGCCGAATTGAACCGTTTGCTCGAGGCAAAACGATGACTCCGTTCGAACTGTTGGAACCCAAGTCCCTGAAAGAGGCGATCGGGCTGCTCGATCCCGAAGATGCCTCGGTTCGCCCCATCGCCGGCGGCACCGCAACAATGCTGATGATGAAGGGCGGTTTTCTTCGGCCGCGGCGCCTGGTCAGTCTGCGCCGGATCGAGGAACGCTACTCGCGCATCGAAACCGGGCCGAAAGGCGAGCTGCGCATAGGGGCGCTGGTCACGCTTTCGGCCTTAGAGCGCTCAGCCGAAGCGAAGCGGCGTGTTCCGGTGCTCGCGCAGGCGCTCAAGACCCTGGCCAACGTGCGCGTGCGAAACGTCGCTACCGTGGGCGGACACCTCGCGCACGGCGACCCGCACCAGGACCTGCCGCCGGTCTTCGTTTCGCTGGGCGCACACATTGTGGCGCTGGGGCCCAAGGGAGAGCGCACGATCCCGGTCGAAGAGCTGATCACGGGCTATTACGAAACCGTGCTCGAGCGCAATGAATTGATCGCCGAATTGATCGTTCCGGCACAGACGGACCGACGATCGGTGTACGTTAAATGCACGACGCGCTCGGCCGACGATTGGCCCTGCCTTGGCGTCGCCGTTTCGATGGCCTCGGACAAGTTGGCTGTGCGCGAGGCGAGCGTGGCGATCAGCGCGGCGACCGAGCGGCCGGTTCGGCTGCGTGCGGTGGAGTCGCTTCTGCGCGGCGCCTCGGTCGACGACGCGCTTTTGCGCCGCGCCGGCGACGCCGCGGTCGATGAAGCGACGCTGTTCGCAGACGCGCAGGGATCGGTCGCCTACAAGAAGCAGCTCCTGCGCGTTCACGTCGCGCGCGCCGTGCGCCGGGCGCTCGAGGCGGCAAGCGGATCGGCGCACTGACATGTCGGCGAACGCAATGCAAACCAAACAACTCGGCCATTCGATCCCGCGCCTGGAAGCGCGCGCCAAGGTGACTGGTCGCGCCGAATATGTCCACAACCTGCGGCTCCCCGGCATGCTGTTCGGAAAGATCTTCCGCAGCACCGTCGCGCACGGCCTGATCAAGCGCATCGACGTAAGCGCTGCTCAGGCACTCGAGGGCGTACATCGGGTCATCACCGGCGAGGACGTCCGCGCCGTGTTCCCCGATCCGTATTACGGCCCGGCCTATCATGACCAGCCGGTGCTCGCGCTCGATAAAGTTCGATACGTGGGCGAGCCGGTCGCAGTCGTTCTGGCCTCCGATCCGCATGTCGCCGAGGAAGCGGCAAGCCTGATCGTCGCGGAGTACGAGGTACTGCCCGCGGTATTCGACGAAGTGGAAGCCGCGACCTCGACCACCTACGTGCACGAGGTGCTGAAGCCGGCGGGAACTTTCCCGGATCTGAAACACTTCAAAGGGCGCAAGAACACCAACGTCGCGCTCGATTATCACCTGCGGCGCGGCGATGCGGAGGCCGACTTTGCCAAGGCGGCCCACGTCTTCGAGCATACGTTCCGCAGCCAGCAGGTGATGCACACCCCGCTCGAGCCGATCGTTTCGGCGGCGGAGGCCGCGGAGTCGTCGGTGACCATTCATACGGCTTCGCAGAGCCCGTCGTTCGTGCGCACGGAGGTCGCGCGGCTGCTGGGCTGGCCCGAGAACCGCGTGCGCGTGAAGGTACCGTTCCTCGGCGGCGGTTTCGGCGCCAAGCTCTATATCAAGCTCGAGGCGCTGGTTGCCGTCCTCGCGATCATGGTGCGCCGTCCGGTCAAGATATCGCTGACGATGGAGGAGCAGTTCTACACCATCACCAAGCACGGGACCACGTTCCGCATCAAGAGCGGGGTGGCGAAGGACGGCCGCATCACCTCGCGGCGCTGCGAGGTCTGGTGGAACGGCGGTGCGTATGCGGACATCGGCCCGCGGGTGACGCAGAAATCGGGATTCACTTCGGCCGGCCCCTACGATATCGAGAACGTGAGCATCGATTCGTATGCGGTCTATACCAATCTCCCCCCTGCGGGAGCGCTGCGCGGATTCGGCATCCCGCAGCTCGTCTGGGCCTATGAATGCCATACGGATCTGATCGCGCGCGGCTTGAAGATGGATCCGGTCGAATTCCGGCGCAAGAACATTCTTCGCGAGGGCAGACCGCACGCAACCGGGACCGTCATGAAGGACGCCGCAATTGACGCGGTTCTCGATCGGGTCGCCAAGAGCATGAAATGGGACCAGCCCTTCGACCACGGAACCGGCAGCGTCAAGCGCGGCCGCGGAGTCGCGGTCGGATTCAAGGCCTGCATCTCCCCGACCACCTCGGTTGCGATCGTCAACGTTGGCGCCGACGGCAGTTGCACGGTCTACTCGAGCACAGTCGACATGGGACAGGGATCGGACACGGCCATGGCGCTGGTCGCAGCCGAAGTCCTGAACCTGTCTGCCAGCGCGGTGACCATTGTGCATCCGGATACCGACGTGACCCCTTACGACATGGCCACGCTCGGATCGCGTTCGACCTTTCACATGTTCCACGCGGTCAAACGCGCAGCCGAGGACGTGCGCGGCAAGTTGCGCTCGCTCGCCGAGGAACTCGGATTGCCGATGGATACGCCCTATGCGGATCTGTTCCGCAAGAAGTACGGGATGCAGGCGGGCAATATCATCGGCGTCGGAACCTTCATACCGACCTACATTCCACCCGACCACACGACGGGCCTATCGACCAACGCTACTCCGTTCTGGATGATCGGCGGGGCCGGAGCGGAGGTCGAAGTCGACACCGAAACGGGACACGTCAAGGTCACCAAGCTCGTCAACGTCGGCGATCTCGGCAAGCCGATCAACCCGAAGGTCGTCGAGACCCAGCTCACCGGCGCGGCGATGATGCAGCTCGGTTTCTCGATGTTCGAGCGCATGGACTTCGACGAGGCCGGGCAGCTGACCAACGGGTCCCTGGCCAACTACAAGATTCCAGGGTTCGTCGATATCCCGCAGGAAATCACGGGTGAAATCGTTGACGCCGAGCAGCACAGCGGACCATTCGGCGCCAAGGGCGTCGGTGAAAGCGGCACCTTCGGCGTTTCTCCGGCAATCGCCAATGCAATTCAGGACGCAGTCGGCATCCGCCTGACCGCACTCCCTATGACCCCCGAGATCGTGTACCGGGCGCTGCGAAGCGCGCAGAACGATCCGCTCGAGGATAACTGAGATGACAGCCACTTCACGGACCATTCGCTTCAAGCTCAACGGCGAGCAGGTGAAGGCCGATATTTCCACGCACGAAAATCTGGTTGAAGTCCTCTCGCGCGACTTCGGTCTATTCGGGGCCCGCGAGAGCTGCGGCCAGGGGCTGTGCGGGTGCTGCACGCTGCTCGTCAACGGAACGGCGGTCTCCGGATGCCTGTTCCTCGCGGCGTTCGCCGACGGAGCCGAGGTGCAAAGCATCGAGAACTCGGCTTCGTCGGGACAGTTGAGTCCGGTCCAGGAATCGTTCATCGAACAGGGTGCATTTCAGTGCGGATTCTGCACTCCGGGCATGATACTCATGACCGAGCAGCTCCTCGATTCAAATCCGGATCCGAGCGAGGACGATATCCGCCATTACCTGTCGGGCAATCTGTGCCGCTGTGCCGCGTATCCGGAAATCATCCAGGCGGTGAAGTCGGCTGCACGCAAGCGCAAGAGCGCGTAGGACCTCGCGGGTTCCGGCATGCGTTGAGGTGCCGGCGCTGCGATCGGCGCGCTCGAGGTCTCCCCTTACCAGGTGAGGTTCTCGCGTCCGCGGCACCTAGAGTTAGACGCCACCATACTGGCGCTCCCAGGACTCTACCGCCCCACGCTTGATGCTGAACAGGGGATGTGATTCCGGCAAGGCCACACTGCGCCACCTCCGATGGAGAGATGGACTCCGCACGCGCAACTTACTCATCAGATGCTGCCACTCGTAGTGGAGCTGTCCTGCCGTGCTTTCAATCTGGGCGTTCGCTCGAACTGGCCCGACCTTTCGGCGATCGAAGGAGTACCCACGTGACTCAGCCTCTATAAAAACGGAATTGAGGTAGGCGTTGATTGCAGACCTCGGAGCGGCGTGTGACTGGAACCGAAGAAGTTGGGGGTGATGGCGATAGCCCGTGGTTTCCCCTCGAAGAACTGCGCGAGCCAAAAGTGCCTCACGCCACAAAGCGACCAAGCCCTGCGGATCCAAGTATTTGGGGTGAAGTGTCCAGATGCGCATGCTCTAGCAGTGGGGTCTAACGTCCAAGCTCACCGGCGGCAATGGAGCGTGGGGGAATTGCCGTCCGGTGCAGCACCTTGTTGGGCTGCACTTCAACTAAAGGTGCGAGAAGTACTGAGGAGCTTGCTGCCATCGGTCGTTCATACCGTCGACGTAAGTAATGGGAATCCTCGACAACTCTTCCTCGGTGACGTTCTCCAGGCAGCCGATATTGACACCGTACATTTTGCCGATGGGCGTTTCATTACCGACGCCAAAGGGCCGGACCCCGCAGACTTTGCAGAAAACATGCTGATTCTTCCTTGTATTGAATAGATACTCAGTGAGCATCTCTGCTCCAGATATCAGCCGAAACTGACCGTCCTTTGCCACGGCCGGCCAGAACCGATTCCTTCGGCAGATCGAGCAGTTGCACCGGTACGAACTCTGTGTGAGATCCAGTTCTGCCTCGAACCGAACTGCCCCGCAGTGGCAGCTACCATTGTACGTCTTCAACATTCCGCGACTCCTGAATCATTGTGCAGCCCAACGTTGGAAATGACCGGAGACCAGTGTTGAGTGAAGCGGCGAAGCCGCGGAACGCCGCTAGGCGTCCGTGTCGATCGACCTGTTAGGCCGCGTCCACGTCATGGGGAGGCTAGCTTCTCGGCTCGTACCGCATCGCCACCGCACCCGAGCCGAACTCCAGCCGACTCACAAGCTTCAAGTCAACATACTTCGATAGGCCTGCGAACAATGTCGGCCCATGGCCTGCTAGCCTGGGGTGCACCACGAACTCGTACTCGTCGATCAACCCCAGCTCCGTCAGCGCAAGCGGAAGCTTCACGCCTGCCACGAACAGCCCCTTACCCGACTCGCGTTTGAGCTGCTGAACGGCCTTCTCCAGATCCCCGCGCACGAGCTCCGCGTTCCAATCGACGCGGTCCAGGGTGCTCGACACGACGTACTTCCTCTTCGCGTCGATCGTCCGGGCGAACGGTGTCATCCAAGGTGGCATCCAATCAGGCCTCACTCCCGTCCGCGCCGGCACCCGCCACGCTGCTTCCATCATTTCGTAAACCACCCGGCCAAAGAGAAGGGCGTCGGCCCGAGCAAGGTTGTCCGCCGCGTGACGATGCAACTCTTCATCCGCGACGATTGCACGGTGATCGCAGCACCCGTCCAATGTGACGTTGATGGAGTACCGAAGGGGTTGCATTGGCGCTCCAGAAGCGGCCTAACGTTCGCAATGAACGGCCGGATAACAGCAAGCGTCGCACCGTTGTTGAACGGTCCGCTCGATTGCGCGGTTAGGGCAGCTCATAAGATGTACTTCATTTTCCGACCACCGGTAACCTCAAAGCCATAGCGTTCATAGAATGCAAGGCTGCGCTGGAACTCTGGCAAAGGAGGCGTGCAAAGCTCGAGACGCCGCCACCCTTTTGAACGTGCATGGCCAAACGCAGCCTTGAGAAGAAGGGCACCCACACCTGACGAGCGTACTGCAGGAACAATATAGAATTCTTGGACTATTCCGAAGGTGCCTTCGGTATATAGAGCATGGCTTTCGCAGAGGCCCGCAAAACCAACTGGGTTTGAGGCTTCAGTCGCCACTAGTGCAACGTAGCTCCGCGAATCGATGAGGCGCGCACAAAGGTTCGTTGTTTCCGGCAGATTGACGTTGAAATGTTGAACCCCGGTGCGCTCGATAATCTCTCGGGTCAGCGCCGTCGCCATCTCGGCAACGAGCGCCGCGTCAGTCGGTCTAGCGATGTGGATTACTACTGGCATCTATCAACCCTAACGTCGTTGTGAACGGCGGGCCACCAAGTTGTGGGCGCGACACACGCCGCTGATGGCCAGTCCGTTCGACATAAAGTTAGGCATAGGTGGCTATAGCGAACAAAACCACGGGAATGACCACCAAGATGACGGCAATGCCGAGACAACCGCTACGCGACTGCGCGCGCGCTTGGAATGCCGGCGCTGGCGTGCTCACGGACTCAGGCGTTCGAGAGGATTCGCGCGAGGTGCCCGCCGGCTGCGCTTGTGGCGGCTGAGCATTGCGCCATTTCTTGTGGCATGCGTCGCAAAAGACCCGGCGACTTCCCTTTTCCCATGCGGCGACCGTTCGTTTGGTGTGAGTGAACTGGCCGGAGCAGCCGGCACAAACGAAATGCATGTTGCTCGGTCTGCGAGCAGTGGGCTTCTGGGTAACGCGCGAGGCCCGGGATTTTAACCACCATAATACGAGCAGCAGGATTGCGATACCTGCGGCAATGGCGGCAGCGAGTTCAACGCCTTTTTGCACGTGATATGCCTAACGTTCACGCGCACCGGCGCGCGGCTGTGATGTGTGCCAGTGGCGCGGTGTGGCGAGCGCGTCCGAGTGACGCGTAGGGTTAGGAGAGCCAGGTCGATGTTTCACTTGGCCTTCTTCGCAGGGAGGGTTTGAATGAAACCATGGCACCTCAGGGCCCAATCCGATAGGTCCGCATCCAATTCGAAGCCCGGAGGGTCGACAAAGACATAACCCTTCATAGGCTTCCCTGTGAAGTCCATTTCCCGAACGTACGGCCGAGACAACGCCTCTCGGTAGTATTCCGGACCAACCCTGGCCATCAATACGTCCCCCACAATCCCGACAAACATATACCCGCGGTTCATGAAGGCCAGCCCGCCAAACATCTTTCTTTCGGAAATGCCCCGCTGAGATTGGAGCACCTCCCTCAATCTTTCGGCGAGGCCTTCGTCGTATGCCAAGGGGCTCTCCTAACGTCTTGCTCTGCCGCGGGCCGGCGCGACCGGACAATGAACTACTGCGCTGGCGGCCCGTCGGCAGCAGCAAACTGTTAGCTGACAATTTACGCTCAGTAGCATTCGCATTTCCACGGCCCGTCATATTTCCCTCCGGTGAGGGATCCCACCGGATTTTGGGAAACAAGCCGGGAAGACCTATTGGCCTTGTCGCACTGAGCCCGGCACGCTTTTTCCTCGCTTTCGCGATACCACTGCAACGGGCTACCAATGAACAATCCCATAAGACCGACAGCACTGAAGGCAACCGCTATGGCGATCTTCGTGCGCAAGCGAATTCTGGGCTTGGGCTTATCCATGTCAGCTAACGTTTAATGGTGTGCATTCTTGCCCTGTGAGTAGAATAAAAGAGTGCGCGCGGATTGTCATCCAACCCTGGAATCAAGGCGTTATATACTGTATATATCACCAGTATGGCTGCTCACAGGGCGGAAAATGGCTAACACCCTTGATTCGTCTATGAAATCCTCCGCGACGCCTGCAAAGCCGCGTCTTCTCGACGAGGTGCGCACGGTCCTTCGCCGCCTGCATTACAGCTACCGCACTGAGAAGACGTACCTCTACTGGATCCGTTTTTTCATCCTGTGGAGCAGCAAGCGTCATCCCCGCGATCTGGGAGCCTTGGAGGTGACGGCCTTCCTGAACTACCTGGCGACGGAACGCGAGGTCGCGGCGGCGACGCAGAATCAAGCTCTCTCGGCGTTGCTTTTCCTCTACGGCCGCGTGCTGGAAGTTGACCTGCCCTGGCTCGACGGGCTGGAGCGCGCGAAGCGGCCGGTGCGCCTGCCCGCGGTCCTGACCGAGGCGGAGGTCGCGAGGCTGCTGGCACAGATGCAGGGAATGACGGGCCTGATGGCGAGCCTTCTCTATGGCTGCGGCTTGAGGCTGCGCGAATGTCTGCAATTGCGTGTGAAGGACCTCGACTTCAGCTACCGCCAGCTGTTTGTGCGCGAAGGCAAGGGCGGAAAGGATCGCGTGACGATGCTGCCGGAGAGTCTGGTCGAGCCGCTGCACCGGCATCTGGGGCGGGTGAAGGCGCTGCACGCCAAGGATCTCGCGCAGGGCTACGGGGAGGTGGAACTGCCCCATGCGCTGGCGCGGAAGTATCCGCGCGCCGGTCGCGAATGGGCCTGGCAGTTCGTGTTTCCTTCGGCTAGCCGGTGCGCCGACCCGCGCACCGGAACCCTACGGCGCCACCACCTTTATCCGCAAACCCTGTCCCGCGCGGTGAAGCGCGCCGCACGCGCCGCCGGGATCGCGAAACACGCCGGATGCCACACGCTGCGCCATTCGTTCGCGACACATCTGCTGCAGGCGGGGCAGGACATCCGCACGGTCCAGGAGCTGCTCGGGCATTCGGACGTGTCGACGACGATGATCTACACGCACGTGATGAATCGCGGCGCGCGCGGGGTGAAGAGTCCGCTCGATCGGCTCGCGACGGGCTAGCCCAGCCGGCCCTCTTCTACGCAGTTTTCCAGTCGCCGCCTTCCAGGATCTGCACCACGCGCGCGAGAAAGTCGGCGGCGAGCTTGCCGTCGATCATGCGGTGGTCCACGGTCAGCGTCAGCTCGGAGATCGGGCGCACGGCTATCGCGCCGCCTCGCGCCACCGGCACTTCGCGCGTGCGGCCGACTGCAAGGATCGCCGACTCCGGGGCGTTCAATATGGCGGTAAACCAATCCGGCCCCGCAACGCCCAGGTTGGAGATAGTGAGCGTTGCGCCGCTGGCATCCTCCTGGCGCAAACGTCCGGCGCGAGCGCGCTCGACCAGCTCCGCTCTGCGCTGCGCGAGCTGCGCAAGCGACAACTGGTCCGCGCGATGAAACACCGGCACCACCATGCCGTCTGCAAGCGCCACCACCAGACCGATGTGCGCTCCCCTGGAGGGCTGGATGTGCGCATCCGGAGAACTCGGATCGCCGACAAAGATTCCGTTCATGGCCGGAATTTCGATCAGCGCTCGCGCTACTGCCTGGAGCAGGAAGTCGTTGAACGACGCTCCGGAAGCCGACTTGGCGCGCAGGGCGATGATCTCGGTCCAATCGACGCTGCGGCCGACTGCAAACTGGGGAATGGTGGCGTTGCTGAGGGCGACGGCCCGCGCCATCGCTCTGCGCATGGGGCTGAGCTGCACCTTGGAGCCGGCCGCGGCAGGCGCAGCAGCGCTCGGGGCCTGCTTGGCATCGGCCTCACGCTGCACGTCCTCGATTTGAATCGCTCCCCCGGGACCGGTCCCGCGCACCGAGGCCAGATCGATGCCCCGCTCCGCTGCCAGTCGCCGGGCCGCAGGCGAAGAGCGCCCTCCGGCCGAGGGCGCCGCCGCCGGCTTGCTCGCCGCCGACGACTGCGCGGCTTGCGGGGCGGCCGCCGGTGCGCGCACGGCCGCTGCAGTTTCGGGTTTACCGTCTTCCACCCAGGCAATACTCGCGCCCACGGCGACTTCCGTCTCAGGTTGAACCAGAATCTCCACCAGCTTGCCGGTGACGGCGGATTCGATCTCGACGACCGCTTTTTCCGTTTCTATTTCGGCGAGCGGGTCTCCCGGCGCCACTGTGTCGCCGACATCCTTCAACCAGCGCAGCAATCGCGCCGTCTCCATCACCAGGCCCACGCGGGGAATCTCTACCAGTACTCTTGCCACGTCCTCTCCTTCCGTCAGCTTACGAGCGCGCGCACTGCCGATTCAATCTGTGGGCTGCCCGGGAGCAGCACACTCTCCAGTTCCGGGGCAAAGGGGATCGGGGCAAACGGGCAACCCACCCTCGTGATGGGAGCGTCCAGATCGTAGAAGGCCAGGTTGGCGAGGCGCGCAGCGACCTCGGCCCCTACACCGCCCACCTCCACCGCCTCGTGGGCGATCACCGCGCGGCGGGTCTTCCTGACCGATTGCGCCAGCGTTTCCAAATCCAAAGGCACCAGGGTTCGCAGGTCGATCACCTCGGCCGATATTCCCGTCTTTTCCAGGTTCTCGGCGGCTTCCAGCGCAGTGCGCACCATGGCCGAATACGCTATCAGCGTCACGTCGGTACCGCTGCGCGCCACCCTCGCCCGTCCGATAGGCAATGGTCCCATGCCTTCGGGCAGAGTCTCTTTCATCGCATAGAGTCGCTTGTGTTCGACGAACAACACCGGGTCGCCCAGGCGGATCGCGGACTTCAGCAGGCCGTATGCCTCGACCGGCGACGAAGGCGCAACCACCACCAGCCCAGGCACGTGGATGAACCAGGACTCGAGGCTTTGCGAGTGCTGGGCAGCAGCCCCGCCTGCGGCACCGGCTTGGGTCCGCACCACCATCGGTACCGAAAGCTGGCCGCCGGACATATAGCGATATTTCGCCGACTGATTGACTAGGCAATCCATCGCCAGGGTAGCGAAATCGATGAACATGATCTCAAGCACGGGTCGCAGGCCGCAAATGGCCGCTCCGGTCGCAACGCCGGTTATCGCAGCCTCGCTGATCGGCGTGTTGCGCACCCTCGCCGCACCGTGCTTTTCCACCAACCCCTTGGTCACGCCGAAGGCACCGCCCGCGGCAACGTCCTCGCCAAGCAAATACACGCTGCTATCGCGCACCATTTCTTCGTCCAGCGCGCGCCGGACAATGTCGATAAAGGTCGATTCCATGTTTGCCTATGCCTGTTCCGGGCTCGGGAGCGTTGCGCTGTAGACGTAGTCCATGACGGTTGCCGGATCCGGGCGAGCAGCCTTGCGCGCGCGATCCACTGCTGCGGCCATTTCCTCCTTGACCCGCGCGGCGATGCCATCCAGTTCGCCTTCCGGGGCCCCCTTGGAAACCAAGTGCCGGCGCAATCGATCGATGGGATCCTTTTCCTTCATCGCCGCCATCTCTTCCTTGGATCGATAACGCTGGGCGTCACCCACATAATGGCCCGCCATCCGGAAAGTCATGCATTCGAGCAGCCACGGCCCGCCGTTTTCGCGTATGTGCCCGATGGCCTTGCGCGCAGCATCATGTACGGTCAGCACGTCGTTGCCGTCCAAAGTCAGCGCCGAGATGCCGTACGGGGCGGCAAAGGTGCTCACCTTTCCCACCTTGCTGTGCTCTTCGCGGCTGGTGAACTCCGCGTAGCCGTTGTTCTCGCAAACGAACAGCAGCGGCAGGTTCCAGAGGCTCGCCATGTTGAGCGTTTCGTGGAACACGCCGGCTCCTGTCGCACCATCGCCGAAAAAAACCACCGCAATGCGCCCGTCGCCGCGCACCTGGGCGGCCCACGCGGCACCGGCTGCCAGGGATAGGTTGCCGGCGACTACGCCGGTGGCGCCCAGTACCCCGTTCGAGGCATCCACCAAGTGCATCGAGCCTCCCCGGCCGCGGCATACGCCGTCATCGCGGCCGATGATTTCGGCGAACACCGCATAGGGGTCGCTGCCTTTGGCTATCACGTGGCCGTGTGCGCGGTGGCCGGAGAACAGATAATCCCCGGCGGACAAATTTGCGCAGACCCCCACGGCGACGGCTTCTTGTCCGGTGCTAAGGTGAGGAAAACCGGGCACTTCGCCGGCAGCGGCAAGCCGCTGCACATGCCCTTCCAACAGGCGAATGCGCCATAACTGTTCATAGAAACGGGACAAGGTGTTCAGGGTCAGATCTGCCATGTGCGGTCTTTCACTCCACAGGGGTAATTCTTCATGTTGTTGTCCACGCCTTTTCGCGACGCAGGCGAGACAGGTTCGATACACGCAAACCGGCATAGCCGGAATCGGTTGCTCTCGCCTTTATTCGATCTCGTGTTTTCGCGCAGTTGCGCAGTTAGCAACTGCGCAAAAACACGAGACCCATACAGCACCAAATTCTTCACCGGAACCGTCAACTCGTGAGTGACGAACTCCGGCGTCTCCCTTGCGCCGATCTGCGCCCATTGAGCCGCGGGCGGCGAACTCAGCGGCCAAGCACCTTCAGTGCCCCGGCCACGATCTTTTCCTTGGTCACCGTCAACTCATTTTCCAAAGGCGGGCTGAAGGGAATCGGCACGTCGGGCACAGCCACGCGGCATACGGGAGCTTTTAGCAGCGCCAAACCCTCTTCGGCCAGCGTCGCTGCTATTTCAGCCGATACACCGAAGCTGCGGTGGCACTCGTCGGCTATGACGGCCCTTCCGGTCTTTGCCACCGATTGCAGCACCGTCTCGCGATCCAATGGAACTATGGTGCGCAAGTCCACCACTTCGGCGGATACGCCGTGCTCGCGCTCCAACACTTCGGCAGCCGCCAGCGTACGCGGCACCGTGATCGAACTTGCGATGATGCTCAGATCGCGGCCTTGCTTGCGAATACACGCCTTGCCGACCGGCACCATGGCGGCACCCGGCGCGAGTTCGGCCGTCTCGGCAAGCAAAAGCGAGTGGCTGATGAACACCGTCGGATTCTGGCTCTCGAGCAGCGCCCATTTCATCAGGTAATACGCGTCTTCGGCGCTGCCGGGGGTAAGGATCTGCAAACCGGGGACTTGGCCCAGCATCGCTTGCATCCGGTGCGAGTGCTGTGCCGCCCCCATGCCCCGCATTCCCGCGAGGCAATAGAAAGTAACCGGGGCATTGCTCTGGCCCCCGCTCATGTAATGAATGTTGGCTGCCTCATTGACGACCTGGGCAAAGGCCTGAAAAATGAAGCTGCCCGTGCCGATGTCCACCACGGGGCGCTGCCCGCACACCGCTGCTCCGGTGGCCGCGCCACAAAGGGCGAGTTCCGAAACCGGTGTCGCAAGTATTCTGTCGGAGAACTTTTGCACCGCCGGTTCCATCAGCTTCCTCGCGCCGATGTTCAACCCCATGAAACCGCCGCCGATCAATACCACGCGCGGATCCGCGTCCAACGACTCGTAGATGGCCTTGGCCAGACCTTCAGCGAAACTGATCTTCATCGCGCCTGCTCCCCTTGCGCCCACACATGCCGGTAGGCCTCGGCCGGCGCGGGATACGGGCTCTCCACCGCGAAGCGCACCGCAGCCGCGATTTCCGAGCGCGCGCGCTCGTCAATGGCCTCGACCTGAGGCCGGTTCAGAGCACCCGAAGCAAGCGCCTTGCGCAAGTACAGGACCAGCGGGTCGCTGGATAGCCAATCGGCCATTTCGGCTCTTTCGGGCTTTCCTCCGAATACCCAGGAAAGCTGCCATTCGCCGCCGGGCAGTTCCGGCCAGGTCATGACGTTGCCCGGCCAGCGCGTACAGCGCACTTCGACAAAGCGGGGACCGCCGCCGTTGCGCACTTCGCCCAGGAGACGAGCAAAGCATTCGTCCATCGCCTCCATGTCCGTGCCGTCCACCGCTTCCGCGGGAACCTGGAGGGCAAGTGGAACATCGACCAATCGAGCGGCCGGCAAGGTCGAGGATGTGTACTGGCCGCGTTTGCGCAACTCCGGCGGGATGGCGTTGTTCTCGCAGACGAACAGGATCGGCACCTGCCACACCTTGGCTACGAGCATGGCCTCGTAGAATGCGCCCTCTTCCAGGCCGGCATCGCCAAAGAATGCAACCGTCACCCCGGACCCCCGGCGCTTGCAGGCCAGTGCCGCTCCCGTAGCAAGGGGCAGGCTCGCCCCCACCAGGGCCGAAGTCGTCGGGACGCCGAACTCTCGCGCCGCCAGATGCAAGGTGCCGCTTTTGCCGCCTGCATAGCCGGCGCTCCGGCCGAGAATCTCCGCCATCATTGCCCCCGGGGCTGCCCCCCTGGCCAACAAATGCCCGTGATTGCGCCAGGTGCTGAAAACAAAATCCTCCGGGGTCAACGCAGCGCAGGCGGACAACGCCGTCGCCTCCTGGCCGATGTACACATGGTAGTGCCCGAGCAGTTGCCCAGCCTTGGACAGTACAACGCACTGCTCCTCGAAGCGGCGCATGCGCAGCATGGCCAAAACGCGTTCAGCGTGCATGAGGGGCTCTCCCAAGCGGTTCGCTCACTGTGTCGTTCATGTTGATTGCGCCCGCAGCACGAGGTTGTGGTGGGCATCGACCTCGCAGGTGAATCCGGGCACCACCAGCACCGTGGTGGTCTTGTCATCGATCAGGGCCGGTCCGCTCACCTGGTGTCCCGGGGCCATCTTATCCCAGTCGTAAGCCG
>JACQTO010000049.1 GCA_016210745.1 Betaproteobacteria bacterium | reverse complement strand
GTCATGAGGCCGGTCACGGGGCAATCGTGCGTTCGCGAACGATGCAGGATCTGCTGATGTGGGCGGCCTTCGCGATTTTCATGCTGTCCCCGGCACTCTGGCGGGTGTGGCACAACAAGGTGCACCACCGGCACACCAACCGTGCGACCCATGACCCGGACAATTTCGGTTCGCTTGATTCCTATTACGAATCCGCAGCGGTACGTTTGGTGGCCGCCCTGACGCCGGGGTCGGGACGGTGGCTGAGCCTATTCTATCTGCCAACGTGGTTTACAGGCCATTCGCAAATCGTTCTTTGGCGACAGTCGCGTCGCTGCCTCGGGTTCGAATCGCTCAACCGGAGGCGTGCTGTGACCGAGAGCGCGGCAATGGCCGTCTTCTGGTGCTGGCTCGGGCTCCAACTCGGGCTTTGGTCATCGCTTCTCGTCATCGTCATTCCGATGCTGGTGGCCAACACCATCGTCATGTCCTACATCGTCACCAACCATTTGCTCAGGCCGCTGGTGGACGATGACGATCCGCTTGCGAGTTCCATGGGCGTCACCACCCATCGGTGGCTGGATTTGATCCATTTCAACTTCAGCCATCACGCCGAGCACCATCTTTTTCCGGCGATGAGCTCGAAACACTATCCGCTGGTCCGCGCCAAGCTTCGCCAACACGCCGGCGAGCGCTTTGTGACACCGGCTCACTGGAAGGCGCTGCTGACGGTGTTCTCCACGCCGCGGATCCATGTCGGCAAGGATGTCTTGGTCGATCCCGCCAGCGGCCGAGTCGCGGCGGTCGCCCAGGTCACCGAAGCCCTCGTTGCTGAGCAATCACATTTCTCCGGAGGTAACGCATGAGCCTCAAAAAAGACATCGACGGCATTCTTCGGCGGATTCCCGATGCCTCCTTCACTATCCACTATTGGGACGGTGACGCCGTCTCATACGGCCAAGGCAAATCGGAGTTCGTGGTGCGCTTGAAGGATTCGTCGGACGCCCGGCGGATGCTGGACAACTTGCTCGTGCGCGTGCCCGAAGCCTACGTGGCCGGCAGTGTCGAGGTGGAGGGCGATCTGCAGCGCCTTCTACGGCTTTGCTATCGTTTGGATCCACAGCTCCTGCGTCTGAATTTCCTGCAGAAGCTGGGCCGATCGCTTATCGGCCTGAAGCAGCGCAATTCATTGCACGGTGCGCGAGATAACGTATCGCGCCATTACGACCTCGGCAATGAATTCTTCAAACTTTGGCTCGACCGCGAGATGAACTATTCCTGTGCCTATTTCGAGCACCCGAACGACGATCTGGAAACCGCCCAACGCCAGAAACTCCACCACATTTGCACCAAGTTGCGGCTCGCGCCCGGACAGCGGGTATTGGATATCGGGTCCGGCTGGGGGGCGCTGGCCGCGCACGCGGCCCGAGAGTTCGGCGCCCGCGTGGTCGGCATCACCTTGAGCGAGGAACAGCGCTCGCTTGCGCAGGCCAAGACCAAGCAATCGGGCCTGGACGGCAAGGTGGAAGTCCGGCTCCAGGATTATCGCCAGATTCAGGGCGAACCTTTCGACGCGGTCGCCAGTGTGGGGATGATCGAGCATGTGGGCCGCGCCTACGTGCCGGCTTATATGAGAGCGGTCGCGCGCAGTCTGCACCCGGGTGGCTACGGGGTCTTCCAGTGGATCTCGCACGCCTACGACGGGCGGGTGACGCCCTGGATCGCCCGGCACGTGTTTCCCGGAATGTACCTGCCGCCGCTTGACGAAGTGGCGCGCGAGATGGTCCGCGCGGGACTGCGCATCACCGACGTGGAGAACCTCAAGCCTCATTACGCGATGACGCTCGATGCCTGGATCGAACGTTTCGAGAAGAATGCGCCCACGATAATGCGCATGTTGGATGAGCGCTTCGTCCGATTGTGGCGCATGTATCTCAATTCGGCATCGGCGGCCTTCAAGTTCGGCGAGCTCAACTTGTGGCAGGTCACTTTTACCCATGGCTACAGCAGCGAGATGCCCCTGACGCGACGTTACCTATACGAGAAGCAGGTCCAGGAAGCGCCACGGATTCGCTTGGCCTGAGGGGCAGGGCGCCTGCGAGCGGCCGCACATTCGGTCGCATCGCATGCAAATCAGCGCAGTGCGCAAGAAGGAGCCGGTATGCAAATCCAAAAGCATTTGAAACTAGCCGCGATCGTTGGCCTGAGCACACTCATGTTGTCGGGCTGCAGCGGCTATTACATGGTCCGCGACCCGTCGACGGGGAAGACCTACCTGAGCCGGGATGTCGACGACGTTGGCGAAGCCGGTGCCGTGCGCTTCAAAGATGACGTCACGGAAAGCGAGGTGACGCTGCCGGCCTCGGAAGTGACAGAAATCTCTCCGAGGGAGTATCGCGGCAAATTGAAGGGGCGCTAGGAGAAGCCATGGCTGCTCGGCCCATCGCTTTGGGGCACGAAATCGATCGACGATAAACATCGAACGACGATATCTGGTCGACTACCTTTTTTTTGGTATTGCACGTACGCGAATGGACGAATTGCACTTCGCATCGGGATAACTAGACTTGTGCGAGCCGACGGCAGCAGTGGGGTCAGATAGCCGGTTTGCGCCGCGGTAAGAGGAGGAGTAACCGGTGAAGCACAGCCTATTTTCCTGGCATGCCCGTGTTCCGGTTGAAGCAGGCGACTATTTTCTCCTCGATAGCGATATCAAGGTGCTGTGCCGCCGGATCTCGCGTTTATGCTTGGATGCCGAGTTCGTCGTCGGGAACGATAAAAGCGAAGTCCTCTTCGAAGGCAAGGTGCTGGGGATCTCGTGCGCAATTGCATGGGACATCGGGGCGGCCATGGAAGCATTCGCCGGCCGGCACGCCATCAACTATTTTGTCTATAAGACCACCTGCAACGGGAAAGTGGCGGAACACGTAATGGGGACAAAACGAGCCAGTTCTCCTGGTTCTCGCGGTGAGCGCCTGCCAAGCTTCGAGAAGGTCCTGGGGAAGAAAAACCTCCCAGGCTGGGCGCCGCTGTCTTGCGCCAAGCTGCTCGATTCGGGCAACTGGGCGCCGAACCACGGCGCGCAAGAGGGCGGGTAGCCGGGCAGCTTCGTGCGGTAATTTCCGTTTCCGGGCAGTGTCCGGATCCCCTCCGGACGGGGGCTCGGCGCGTACGCGCGCAGGCAGAGGCCCCTTTCTTCTTCGATCTCTGCGGCTTACCCCGAGCAAGTCTCGCGGGGTGCCCGACCCGCGGCCGGCAGCGTACGGCAAGCGCAACGCTGCCGTTCGATTCGCAAGTGGCCATTCGATTCCTGCCCCCCAATAATGGGGCGCAATTATCGCCCGCGCCGTGAGAGGCGAAACGGGCAAATATTTCTGGAATAAATCGGATCCACCACTGTTTGCAGTTGAGACCTACTCTAAGCGCTCAGGGTCATGAAGAAGAAAAACTTTCCTGTACGCCGCCGCCGGCACCGGACGATCGCTGACGAGGAACCACCCCCCAAAGTCAGTCAACTCAATAGATATGTCATAGATATGTCAGGAGAAAATCGAATGTAGCAGGCATTGGCTAATGCGAGTCGCCCGGCGACAGGGCCTGATTTCGTGGAGATATTGGATGTCATCGGCAACTTAGAGTGAGGAGGGATCATGAGGTTAGTTCTTGTTCGGTTGGGTCTTGCCGCAGTGGCGATCGGTGCATTGGCTGCTTGCAGTGGCGGCGGCGGTGGGGGTGATGGGGTTGCGGCGGGCGGCGGCGCGGCGGGCGCGGCGGCGCCGGTGGTCGCGGCCCCGACCGGAGCCGCGCCTGTAGTACTGACCGCAGCAACGCCGGCCGCGACATTTGCAGCGCTCACACCGGCCGTCCCGGCAGTCTCCGTGACCGTTGCCAGCCCCCCGGTAGTCACTTTCTCGCTGACCGACGGCAACGGCAACCCGATCATCGGCTTTGGGAGCAAATCGCAAAGCGCGACCGCTACGGTCGCCCAATATCCCAATCTGGCGTTCGCCCTGGCGAAACTGGTACCCGGCACGGGTACCGCCCCTAGCCGATGGGTGAGCTATATCGTCAACACGGTGCCTACCAGGAACGCAACCACCGGTGCCATTACTGCCTCGGTCCCGAGCCGGCCCAGCACCGACAATACCGGCACGCTGGTCGATAACGGGAACGGTACCTACACGTACACTTTCTTCCGCGACATCACCGCGGTGAAGGCTCAAGTTGCGGCGGCCACGCTGACCGGCGCCAACGTTGCCGCGGATCTGGACGATCTGACCTTCGAACCCAACTTGGTCCATCGCCTGACGATCCAGATTTCCGGCAACGCCCCCGGCACGGGCAGCAACACGCCAAACGGCGTCACGGTGACCCCCGGCGTTCCGATGGCAAATCCCGTGAACGTCATCTACGACTTCATTCCGGCTACCGGCCAGCAGGTAACGGATTCCGGGCGCGACATCGCCGCCACGGCCAAATGCAATGAGTGCCACCAGAATCTGGGCGGCTTTCCCGATGCTTCGGAGGCCGCGTCGGATGCGACGTTTCACGGCGGCAATCGCAACGATGTGAGGTATTGTGCTGTCTGCCACACCGAACAGCGCAAATACGGCCGGACCGAGGCCGTGGTCGATGCCGCCGGAAACTACGATGGCGCGAGCACTTACCGGACCAACGGCCTGGCGGTCGGAAACCTGCGCCAGCACATTCACAAGATTCACTTCAGCAAGGAGTTGACCAAGACCGGCTATAACTACGCCGGCCTCATACTCGAGGAAGCCTGCAAGTTTCCGCAGGATCTGAGGAACTGCACCAAGTGCCACGACGGCTCGGCGACCTCGACCGCGAGGACTGCGCAGGGCGACAACTGGATGACAAGGCCCAGCCGCGCGGCCTGCGGATCCTGCCACGACGGCATCAACTTTATCACCGGAGCCGGCATAACCTTGGCTGATGCCCAACGAGTCAGGGACGGTCTGCCGAGAGAAGATTTCGCTGGGCACATCGGCGGCGCCAGGGCCGATGACAGTCTGTGCGCGCTGTGCCATGACGCAGCGGTCATCCCGGTCTATCACCTGCCGGTAACCCGGGCCAATCCGACCAACGCGCTGCTCGCCGGCGGCACCAACAGCAATACCAATGCCGCATCGATTGCGTCGAACAGAGACCGGTTGCCCGATGGCGCGATCAAGGTCTCCTACGAAATACAAAGCGTTTCGCTGAATCCGACCAGAAATCCGGTGATGGTATTCAGGCTGCTGCAAGACGGCCAAAGGAAGGACCTCAACGACTTCGCGACTACGGCAGACAGTCCGGCCACTGGATCGAAGGAAATTTGGGACAACTTCATGGGAGCGCCGAGCGTGTACTTCGTCTATGCCGTTCCGCAAGACGGTATCGCTGCTCCGGCCGATTTCAACGCGTCAGCCTCGGTCTACCTGAGGAGCCTCTGGAACGGGACTGCGAGCGGTGCTTCCGCAGGCACGCTGACCGGTCCCGACGCCAACGGCTTCTACACCGCGACGATCACCGGCTCAACGGTTCCCACGAATGCCGTGATGCTCACCGGCGGTTTGGGATTTTCGTACAACGTGAGGTCCTCGCTGCCTCTTACCCAAACGAACGTCGCCGGCTATCCGACGGCGCCGGCAACAGGAACCGGGCTGACTGCCGGCATGCCCAACGCGACCGGCGGACTGATCGTCATAGCATCTACCGTGCAAAGGGTTGCTAGCGGCTTCTTGGGGCGGCGAGTGATCGTCGAAGATGCGCGGTGCAACAGGTGTCATCTGGAACTCGGCGTGTTTACCCACGAGTCGTTCCACGGGGGACAGCGCAACGACGCGACGACCTGCTCGTGGTGCCACAATCCCAACCGAACCAGCCGTGGCTGGTCGGCGGATTCCACCAGCTTCGTTCACGCGATTCACGCTGCTGCCAAGCGTAACGCCACCATGCCGTTCACTTGGCATGCGGCGTCGCCGACGGACGGATTCTTTACCATCGGGTATCCGGGTATCCTGAACAATTGCGAAACCTGCCATCTGCCAGGCACTTACGACTACAGCGCCACCGGGTCCGCCATTCCGTCCCCGAACAATCGCCAGTACAGGGCGGTGGCCACCGGAACGCTCTCATCGACTTCGGCGACCGCCTTCGAGTTCGCTCCGGCGACGCTGGTTCCGCGCGACGTGAACTTCGGCGCCGGTTTCGCCGTCGACGCGAATGGCGCACCCACCGCTGCCAGCACGACTGTCGCGAATGGCACGAACCTGGTGACCTCGCCGATTGCGACCGTATGCTTCGCCTGCCACACCGACGACTTGGCGATAGCCCACATGAGGAGCAACGGAGGTTCGCTATACGTCGATCGCACCACCGCTCTCACCACGACGGAGCAGTGCACGCTCTGCCACCTCACCGGCAGGGTGGCGGATATCAAGGTCGTGCACGCGAGGTAATGTGACCGACGATTAGTCACTGCAACAAGCCGGGCACGGTGCGCCGTGGTTCGGTGACAGAAACGGCAGCAATAGACAACCCGGGGCGGCAACGCCTCCGGGTTGTTCTTTTCTGGGTTTTCAATGCATAGCCGTTGCCGTTCAAGCCGGCCTATGCCCGTTACATTTGTAACAAGCGATACACATGCTTACCGTATCGTCGGTCAACAGGAGGTATCGTAGGGTCGTTGTAACCTGCATTAACTCGAGAAAGGAGCAGCGACTATGAGGACCACTAAACTTCGCATCTTGTCTGCGGCGGGCATTGCCGTTTCGCTGGCGATGGCGGCAACACCAGCCTGGTCGCGCGATAATCATTATCGCCACACGCCGCACTACAAGCATTCATATAGACAGGTGGTCGTGATGCCGCCCCCTGTGGTCCACCGCTATCGGGCTGCGCCTGTATATTATGCGCCGCCGGCACCGGTGCATTACGCGCCGCCAGCACGAGTGTATTACGCGCCGCCGGCACCGGTTTATGTGCCCGCACCAACCTACTATGCTCCCGCACCGCACGTGTATGCGCCGCTTGGGGCGGTGGGGGGCGCGGTGGCCGGAGCCGTAATCGGAGGCGGATTGGGACATGGCGATGTGGGGGCGATTGCCGTCGGCAGTGTCTTGGGGGCGATTGTCGGCGATAGCCTGGACCGCAGGTACTGATTGAACGCGACACCGAATCCGTCGCGGCCACCGACCGGTCTCGAGGCCAAGGGGCGCATCTCAGCTGGTTTTGCCGTTTATCAATCTCCCCTTTTCGCGCAGTTGCACGCAACTGCACGAAAAGGGGAGACGAATTTAGAAGCCAAATCTTCGCCAAATTTGCCAGCAGTAGACTTGTAAGTGACTAAATCCTGGCCTTCTACTTGCTCCTGGCGAGAAACTTCGCCAGTTCCCTATCGGAATTGAGGATATGCCGGCTCAGCCACTGGTCGAAAAAGAAGAGCAGCGATATTGAAGGTTGATTGCTGGCATCGAACTTGGCGCGGTGTGCAATCGCGTCTTTGATTAGCCGGGCGTGCTCCGAGCGGTGTTCTTCGGCATAGGGATAGGAATGGGCAGCCATCAACTGCTCCTCCATGCCGAAATGCGCGCTGGTATGCGCGAAAAGATCGTCGATTAGGGCGTTGTAAACTTCCTTCCCGCGGTTGTTGACGATGCAATCGGCTAGCTGATTGACCTGGGCTACCAGTTGCCTGTGGTCGGCATCCATTGCGGAGTGCCCAAGTTCTAGTGTGCTATCCCACTTGATCCAGCCCATAGATGTTTCCCCATTTCGCGGTGGCGGTGCCGCGCACTGAGTTCATCCTTTCGAACCTCCGGCTTACCGCCTGCCTGAACCTCCCGTTGTGAACGCTCGCGGCCTAGCCTAGCCGGAACACCGCGGCCGCGCGAGCGCTCGATTCGCAGTGGATATCGCGGGTAACTTCGCGTCATTGTAGCGCCGCACTGCGTTGCCAGAGGACATCTTACAATCAAAACGCACAGCGGCGGACGAAGTCGAACGAAGGGCTTGATTGCACCCTCGCTTGATTAGTCGATGCGCATGCGACGCTGTATTATGCTCGGCTAGCCCGTCGCGGTGCAGCAATTGTCCGACAGGACTCTTTACACGGTGCTGTGCGCAATCCGGCGTGCGTTTTTTTCATAGGAGATGAGAATGCCTGGCGAATGGTTCGACAAGGGACTGAAAGTCCGCAAAGAGGTGCTTGGCCCGGAATACGTGGAAGCGTCGCTGAAGAACGTCGATGAGTTTTCCGCGCCGCTGCAGGAGATGGTCACCGAATACTGCTGGGGTTGGCTCTGGAATCGACCGGACCTGCCGCGCAAGACGCGCAGCCTGATCAACATCGCCATGATTGCCGTACTCAACCGGCAGCACGAGCTGAAGCTGCACGTAAAGGGAGCGCTGCGCAATGGCTGTACCCGCGAGGAGATCCGCGAGGTGCTCTTGCAAGTGGGTGTGTACGCCGGCGTGCCCGCCGCCGTGGACAGCTTTCGCATCGCGAAGGAAGCGTTGAAAGAAATGCCAAAATAGGCGATGGTGGCGCGCAGGGAGGCGCAAACCTCAGACTGAACCATGTCCGTGACCGCACCGCCTCGGACACTCGCGCGCGAGGATTCGGCGCGCAGATTGCTCGAAATTGTCGATCGGCTCGCAGCCGAGTCCCGTCCCGGAATGGCGCCGGTGGCGTCGCTGCAGAGTTCGCTCGAGCGCGATGTGGGTTTGGACAGTCTGGCGCGGGTAGAGCTGCTCGCGCGTGTCGAGCAGGCTTTTTGTGTGCACCTGCCCGAAGACACTCTGGCGCGGGCCGAGACCGTCGGCGACATGCTGGTCGCGCTTCAGACCGCGGGAGGTGCCGACACCGGTACGCTCGAACCGGTCACGGCGCAAGCGCCGCTCGGGCGCGTAGAAGGCGTGCCCTCGGGCGCTGCGAACCTGGTCGATGTGCTCGAATGGCACGTGGCCCATCATCCTGACCGGCTGCACGTGTTGTTCTATCGAACGCACGATCACACCGAACAGCTGACCTATGCCGGACTCAAGGCGGGTGCGATCGCCGTCGCCGCAGGTTTGGGGCGGCGCGGCCTCGAGAAGGGGCAGTCGGTCGCGATCATGCTTCCGACTTGCCTTGAATTCTTCCACTGCTATTACGGCATCCTCATGGCGGGCGGGGTACCCGTACCGTTGTACCCGCCGGCGCGGATGTCACAGATCGAGGACCACCTGCGGCGCCAGTCGGGAATTCTTTCGAGCTGCCTGGCGCCGTTGCTGATCACGGTGCCCGAAGCGAAGCTTGCGGCGCGGTTCCTGGAGGCGCTGGTCGACTCGCTGCAGGAGGTGGTCACGCTGAGCGACCTTTGGACCGAAGGGGGCACGCCCGAACCGATCGCACTTTCCGCCGCCGACGTCGCATTCATACAGTACACCTCGGGCAGCACCGGTAACCCCAAAGGCGTGGTGCTCACGCATGCGAATCTGCTCGCCAACATTCGCGCATGGGGCAGGGCGGTGCGTTTCGATTCGAGCGATGTCGTCGTGAGCTGGCTCCCTCTGTATCACGACATGGGGCTGATCGGCGCCTGGCTGGGCAGCCTCTATCACGCTACCTTGATGGTCCTGATGTCGCCGCTCGAGTTTCTCGCGCGCCCGGAGCGCTGGCTGTGGGCGATCCACCACCACCGGGGAACAATGACAGCGGCGCCGAATTTTGCCTACGAACTTTGCTTGCGCCGATTGAAGGACGAAGACCTGAAGGGCCTCGATCTCAGCTCATGGCGGCTCGCCGCAAACGGGGCCGAGCCCGTGAGTCCTGACACGATCGCGCACTTCACCGAGCGCTTCTCCGCCTACGGGTTCCGGCCGGAGACGATGGTGCCGGTTTACGGCCTTGCCGAGTGCACGGTCGGTCTCGCCATTCCGCCGATGGGGCGCGCGCCGGTCATAGACCGCGTGCAGCGCCAGCCCTTTCTGGAATCCGGACGTGCGGTGCCCGCCGCCGACGACGATGCCGACGCTTTGCGTTTCGTCGCTTGCGGCATCCCGTTGCCGGGGCACGAGGCTCGGATCGTCGATGAAGCCGGGCTGGAAGTGCCCGACCGCACCCAGGGTCGGCTCGAGTTTCGCGGGCCGTCGGCGACTTCGGGATATATCCGCAATCCCGAAGAAACGCGCCTTCTGAAGCGCGGCGATTGGCTCGATTCGGGCGACCTTGCGTACGTGGCGCGGGGCGATATCTACATCACCAGTCGCGCCAAGGACATGATCATTCGCGGCGGTCGCAATCTCTATCCGTATGAACTGGAGGAGGCGGTCGGCAATCTGCCGGGAGTGCGCAAAGGCTGCGTTGCGATCTTCGGCGCCGCCGACGCCCGGGCAGGAACCGAACGGCTGGTGGTCGTCGCGGAGACTCGCGAACGCGAACGACATAAGCTCGAGGCGCTGCACAGGAGCATCAACGGCCTTGCCATAGAGTTGCTCGGGACGCCGGCCGATGACATCGTCCTCGCGCCGCCGCAGTCGGTGCTCAAGACCTCCAGCGGCAAGATCCGGCGTGCGGGCACCCGCGACCTGTACGCGAAAGGGGCGCTCGGGGCCCCGGGGCGCGCGGTGTGGATGCAAGTGGCGCGCATCGGCTTGGTGAGCCTCACGGCGGAATTGCGCCGCATCGCGCGGCGCGTGGCCGCATACCTCTATGCCGCGCGAGTCTACGCGGTATTTTTCGCGCTGGTTCCGTTTGCCTGGACGGCGACAGTATTTTCGCCGCGCCGCAACTGGGCCTGGGCGCTAGACCGACTTGCGGGGCGTGCGCTCCTGCGAGGCTCGGGCCTGCGCTTTTCAGTCGAAGGACTGGACAACCTTCCGCGCGGATCCGCCTGTGTTGCGGTGGCCAACCACGCGAGTTATCTCGACGGTATCGCGATCGTCGCCGCTTTCCCCCAGTCGTTCGCCTTCGTCGCCAAGCGCGAATTGCTGCAGCATTTTATTCCGCGGCTGTTTCTGCGCGGATTGGGCGCCCAATTCGTCGAGCGTTTCGATATAGACAAGAGCGTCGAAGACAGCGCCCGCCTGTCGCGGCTAGGTCAGGACGGCGAATCACTCTTCTTCTTCCCCGAGGGCACGCTCACGCGCGTGCCCGGTCTGATGGCGTTTCGTATGGGCGCTTTTCTCGTCGCTGCCGAAGCAGGCATCCCGGTGCTGCCGATCAGCCTTGTCGGGACCCGCTCGGTATTGCGTGACGGGTCCTGGTTTCCGCGCCGCGGCGAGCTGAAGGTGGTCATCGGCAAACCCATCTTCCCGAGCGGCGCCGACTGGAATGCCGCGGTGGCGCTGCGCGACAAGGCGCGTGCGGAAATCCTGCAGCTTTGCGGCGAGCCGGATCTGGCCCGCTGACGCTCAGTAGGTTGCGCGGGCAGGGTTGGCGCTGTACCCTGTTCCGATGGTCAACCTGGGGAGGGGATCCATCATGCGTTCGATTGCTTCGCTGTTGCTCGGCTTGTTGGCGGTGCTCACCGTATCCGCATCCAACGCGCAGGATTATCCGTCGCGGACAGTCAGGCTGATAGCGCCTTTTGCGCCAGGCGGCATCGCCGACATTGCCGGACGCGTCATCGGCAACAAACTCTCCGAAATGTGGAAGCAGCAGGTGATTGTCGAGAACCGCTCCGGCGGGGGAGGTTTGATCGGGACCCAGGCCGTCGCCATGGCAGCGCCGGACGGCTATACGCTGCTCATCGGAGTAGCCAGCCAGTTCGCGATCGTTCATCATTTTTACGCCAAGTATCCGCTGAATCCGCTCAAGGATTTCGCCCCGATCACGCTCTTGACGGATACGCCGCTCATGTTCGCCGCGAGTGCAAAGATGCCCTTCAACAATATCCGCGAGATGATTGCATACGCCAATTCGCAGCCCGGTGGACTGGCGTTCTCGACGCCCGGGAACGCCACGCTCAACCACTTGACCGGCGAGCGCTTTGCGCTGGAGACCGGTATCAAATTGCTGCATGTCCCCTATAAGGGCGGGGGTCCGGCAGGCGCGGCCATCGCCGGCGGCGAGGTTCCGATCGGTGTCGTGGCGGCCTCATCGGCCATTTCGTTCATCAAGTCGGGGCGAGTGAAAGCCATCGCGGTGACGACGGCGCGACGCATTGCGCTTGGCCCGGACTGGCCCACGGTAGCCGAATCCGGCGTGCCGGGATTCGAGGCCTCGAATTGGACCGCGCTCGCGGCGCCCGCAGGTACGCCCCGTGAAATCATCGCAAAGATAAGCGCCGACACCAATCGCGTTTTGAAGATGCCTGAGGTGCGCGAGCGCCTTGCGACAGTCGGGTCTGTCGTCCTCGGATCCACGCCCGAGGAACTCGGCGCGTTGATTCGCGACGAATCGGCGCGCTACGCCACGCTCGCGAGGCGGCTCAATCTCAAGCTTGACTGATCGCGGCTCAGTGACCGGGTCCTGATAGGACTTCAGAGGAAGCTCTTGGCGTTGTACAGGTCTCGTGCTTTCGTGCAGTTGCAACTTCGCAACTGCACGAAAGCACGAGATTGAAAAAAGGCAAGAAACGGCCTTCCCGGTGCCCAATTGTTCGGCTTGGCCCTGGGCGCGAGGCCCGCGTTATGGCGCCGCGTGATGTGCGCAGCAGGAGTTGCGTGCTGGGCGCTCTCACGGTAGTCTCGCGTCACAATCGACATCAAGTAAGAGGAACTCCATCATGCGTTTGATTGCTTTGCTGTTGCTGAGTTTTTGTGCGGTCTTTGCCGCCGGCGCGCAGGATTATCCGTCGCGGCCGGTCAAGATCGTCGTACCCTATGCGCCCGGCGGCGTCACCGACATCGCCTCGCGTATCATCGGCGTCAAGCTTTCCGAGATTTGGAAGCAACAGGTGGTGATCGAGAACCGCCCCGGCGGAGGCGGTGTCGTCGGGACCCAGGTTGTGGCCAAGGCCACCCCCGACGGCTACACGCTGCTCGCTGCCACGGTGAGCGAGTTCGCCATCACGCAGCACTTTTACACCAAATTTCCCCTGGATCCGATCAAGGACTTCACGCCCATTGTGCTCGTGAGCGACACGCCGCTGATGTTCGCGGCGCATGTGAGCGCGCCCTTCAACACCGTTGCCGAGATGCTCGCGTACGCCAAGAAGCAGCCCGACGGCCTGGCCTTTGCCTCGCCCGGAAACGGCACGCTCAATCACCTGACCGGCGAACGCTTCGCAATGGAGACGAAAGTAAAAATGCTGCATATTCCCTACAAGGGCGGTGCGCCGGCGGGCGCAGCCCTAGCGTCCGGCGAGGTCCCGGTTGGAGTGGTGGCCGCATCTTCGGCTCTGCCGCATATCAAGTCGGGGCGCGTGAAAGCCATCGCGGTGACCATGTCGAAGCGGATTCCGCTCAATCTCCAGTGGCCCACGGTCGCCGAGTCGGGCGTACCCGGATTCGAGGCCTCGAACTGGGTGGCGCTGGTGGCGCCAACCGGCACGCCGCGGGACATCGTCGTAAAGGTCAATGCCGACGCCAACCACGTGCTTAGACTGCCTGATGTGCGCGAGCGCTTCGCCGGAGTCGGTGCGGAGGCTGTCGGCTCCACTCCGGAGGAACTCGCGGCGAAAATTCGAAGCGATTCGGAGCGCTACGGCAAGATCGCAAAGCAGCTCAAGATCAAGCTCGATTGAACGGAAACCCCCAATCCGGCATAGCCGGAACCAAGAGGTTGGTTTTGCCGTTATTTGATCTCGTGTTTTCGCGCAGTTGCGAGGTTCGCAACTGCGCGAAAACACGAGACCTATAGAACACCAAGATCTTCGCCGAATCCTCAACAATAGACTCGTAAACCATTATGACCAGAATGAGCGGTTCCCGCTATTTCGCCGAATTCATGCGGGGCTATGGCGTCACTCACGTGTTCCTAGTTCCCACCATGGCGATGAGCGCCTTGGCGGAAATGGAGGACATGAATATCCGCAGGGTGGTGACTCACGGTGAAATAGCGGCAGCGTACATGGCGGACGGCTATGCGCGGGCAAAGGGCGCTCCGGGGGTGTGCATGGCGCAAGACGTCGGCGCTTCGAACCTGATGGCCGGTCTGCGCGACGCGCACATGGCCTGTTCGCCGGTCATCGCCTTTACCGGCGGGCCGGCCACCCGGATGCGTTACCGGCGCGCCTATCAGAACGTGGAGGATTTCTCCCAGTTCGATGCGGTGACGAAATTCAACGGCACGATCGACGACGTGACGCGTTTGCCCGATCTGCTCCGCCAAGCGTTTCGCGAGGCGACCTCCGGTTCCCCGGGACCCGTTCATCTTCAGGTTCGCGAACCCTACGGAGAATCATTGGAAGCCGAGGGTGATTTCGAGTTGATCGTCGAAAAACAGTTCACACGTGTGCCCGCGTTTCGCCCCGAGCCCACCGAACTCGAGCGCGTGCGCGAGGCGGCGGCCATGCTCTACCAGGCAAGACAACCGGTCATCGTTTCCGGTGGCGGGGTCACCGCCTCCGGCGCGCAGCGCGAAGTCGTCGAACTGGCGGAAAAGCTGTGCATACCGGTCATAACGTCGCTGAACGCCAAGGAGACGCTGACCGACGACCATCCGCTTTCGGTCGGCATCTCCGGCACCTATTCGCGCGCCTGCGCCAATCGGGCCCTGGCCGAGGCGGACTTAGTGTTCTTCATCGGCAGCCGTGCCGGGGGGATGACGACGGCCATGTGGCGCGTTCCCGTTCCCGGGACAAAGGTGATCCAACTCGACATCGATGCGGCGGAACTGGGCCGAAATTATCCGGCTGCGGTAGCGCTGCTGGGCGATGCCAAGGCGACGCTCAGGCGGCTCATCGACGCGGCGCAGCGCAAGGCGCCCGAGGCAGCCGCGACGTGGACCTCGCGCGTGCGCCAACTGGTATCCGAGTGGCGCGCGCTCGCCGAAGTGCAGCGCAATTCCGAGGCGGTACCCATGCGCCCGGAGCGCATCTGCAAGGAGATATCGGAAGCGCTGCCTGCCGACGCCATCGTGGTGGCGGACACCGGCCACGCCGGCATGTGGTCGGCGCAGATGATCGACTTTACCCATCCCGGCCAACGGCTTATTCGCTGTGCGGGATCCCTAGGCTGGGGCTTCCCTGGATCGCTGGGCGTCAAATGCGCATTGCCGGAGCGGCCGGTGCTGTGTTTCACCGGCGATGGCGGGTTTTACTATTGCCTCTCGGAACTGGAAACCGCAGCGCGCCACGGGATCAATGTCGTCGTCGTGGTCAACAATAACAGCGCGCTCAATCAGGAACTCCGGCTGGTCGACCTCGCTTACGGGGGCAAGCAGCGCGGCCGCGCCGGAGAAATCTGGCGCTTTGGGAATGTCGACTTCGTCAAAGTAGCCGAGTCGCTGGGATGCGCGGGATTGCGCGTGAGCCGGCCCGGCGAACTCAAAGAGGCGCTGCGCGACGCGTTCGCAATGAACCGCCCGGTGGTGATCGACGCGGTGACAGATATCGAAGCACTCGCCCCCAGGGCCTGGTTCCCCCAATAGGAAAGTCCTCGGGCTCTGCGCAGCGCCTGGCGCGGCGGCGCTTGGCGGGACGAGCGTAATGCCGGCCTCGAGCTGCAGCGGGCCTCGGGAAGCCGAGTGGTTTTAGTAGTACACTCGTACTGACGCTGTTGACAATTCCGGCGAAGAATTGCGTGTTATATGGGTCTTGTGTTTTCCGCGCAATTGCAACTTCGTAACTGCACTAAAACACGAGATTGATAAAGGCAAGATCAGCCTCAGCGGTTCCGGCTATGCCGGCTTAGGGATAATAAGAATGAAGACTCGCTTGCGGCTCGTCGCGGCGGTACTGGGAGTGCTGGCTTCGTTGCCTGCTTTCGGCACGGACTTCACCGAGGGCAGCGCAGTCTCTCTGCCCATGGCTGCAACACGCGGACAGGACCGAGTCAGCCTATCGCAGGCGGCCAAAGGGCTGGACGAGATTCGTGCCGGCCGCTACCGCGAAGCCTCCCGATTCTTCAATGCCGCGCTCAAGTTCGAGCCGGATAACGCGCATCTGCATTTTTTGAATGGTTTTTCCTACCACCTGCTCTACGCGCAAGGCCACCAGTCCAACCGCGATCTTGCAGAAACTGCATACAGCGCGGCGCTGAGGCTTGGGCCGGATCACGCGCTATCGGCCTACTACCTCGGCTTGCTCCACTTGGATGCCCGGCGATACGCCAAAGCCCAAGCCGCTTTCGCCCATGCGCTGCTGCTCGAACGCGACGACCCCGCTGTCCTGCAGGCACTCGCGGTAGCATCCTACTATGCCTACGATCTCGGCCTGGCCCTGTGGGCGATAGAAAGAGTCGAGCAAACCAAGACAACGAGTGCCGATACGCTGCGGGCGGCGGCCATTATCTACGCTGCGGCAGGCCGGTTCGAAGATGCATCGAGGCGATCGGATCAGTTCAGCCAAATCGCCGGGGCCGATGCGGGCGATTACCTGGCCAAGCGGTTGCGCAATTGGATGTCGTACCATGAGTCGAACCGGGGAAGACTGCGTCACGCAGCCGACCAGACGATCCCGCTGTCGCCCGCATCGGCCCCCGCTTCGGCGCCCGCCCAATCACCTTCACCGTCCACCCAGAATGCGCCGGCGGCAACGGCCGGCACAGGGGTCGCAAGCGGTGACATCCTGCGCAATTGGAGCGACTGCCCGCAGAATGCTCCGCCGGCGGGCAGCACCTCATCCTATGGCGCGTCGTCCTCATCGTATTCGTCCGACAGCAGCTTTCGCGACGAGACAATGGCGTTGCCGGCACTGCCGTCGCCTTGCGACCGCAAGACCCTTCCGCGCATGGCGCTGCTGGACACCGCGATCATCAGCTCCATCGAGAACATCTCGGCAAACAAGGGCATCAATCTGCTCGATGGCCTTCGCTTGCTGCTGGGCATATCTTTTACCGACACCACTGAACCGAGCGGATCACCGCGCATCCGGACGATCAGGCGCACGGCAAGCCTGGACAATCTCGGAGGTACGGCCGGAGCACTCGCTTATTCGCTCAACATCGCCAATGCCGGCAACGATTGGAACCAGGTGCTTGCCCGACCGACCTTGGTTGCGCTGGACCGGCAGCCGTCAACTTTCTTTTCGGGAAATTCGCTCAGTACCACGGTGCAAGGGACCTTCGGCGGCGGCACGCTGGTCGAACACCCCGCGGGGATCAGCCTGTCCGTAACGCCGACTTTCGTGGACGATGAGACGGTTCTGCTGTCGGTGCGTGTCGCGAGGTCCTTCTTCGCCGGCGGGACGGATCTCCGCGGAGATACCGTGGTCAAGTCGCGCAATGCCGTTTCGGCCAACGTCATGATGAAAATGGGCGAGACGCTTATCCTCAGCGGCCTTACCGAGCGCCAGTTGAACGAATCGGAAAACGGCGTCCCGCTGCTGAAGGACATCCCGTTGCTGCAGTATGTTTTCTCCACGGAAACGAAAAGCGACCTTACCCAGTCGGTCTTGGTGATGATCACGCCGCGGCCGCCGGTCACGGGAGTCAACGCGCCTCTCGCGATTCGCGACGCGGTCACCGATCCGAGTCAGAAGTCGAGTCTGGAAGAACTTCGGCAGCAAATGCCTGCGAAGCTGCGTCCCGCAGCGAATCTGAATGCCGTGTTTCTCGACATGGAGGACAACCGGCTGTTTCGCGAGTTTCGGTCGGGAGACCTGCGCGCCGATGACTGGCGGCGGCCGTCCTTCATCGAGCGCACCCTCAAGCAGATCGCGGATTTCCTCTACTACTGAGCACATGGGCGCCGGTCGCAGCCGGCGACTTTCTCACTCCAGTCCGTTGGACTTGGCCGCCTGCTCGACCTCCTTGTCGGCCGCGTCGTGTTGGGTCTTAAAGGCATTGTTGAGCAGACGCGTGACAACCGGAGCGGCATTGGGCAGCGCTTCCACCGCCTCCTTGGCCACGAGCAAAGCAAGCGTGTCGAACTGCTTCGCGTTGTACGCGGGGTCAGTCAGGCTTAACGCGAGCCGCAAGTGCAGCGGCTTGCCTGCGGCCTCGAAGTCCAATCCAAGCACCACCGGTTTGCCCGCCACCGCTTTCTGAAAGCTTCCACTGATCGTGCTGCCGGTCAGCTTGAAGGTATCGAGGCGATCCAGGGCCTTGAGGCCAGCCTCGAGTTGTCCGACGCCCAGTTCGGCCCCCTGCGCCAGCGTTTTGGCCGCGTTCAAGGCGAGGTCCGCAGCAGCCAACGCGGCTTCGAGAGCGATGACCTCGGGATCGAGGGAAGCGATGTCCACGCCTTTCTCCCCCTTCTTGAGTCCGGTCAGAACCCCGTCGGCGGCGAGCTTTGCGGCCTGCACCGTCTTCAGCGCCGCCTCGTCCGCGGCAACGGTTGCGGCATGCCGCCCGTTGTTCACCTCACACTCGGCATCACGGGCCGGATCGGGCACGTCCTTGTGCTTGGTGCAATGACCCCGCCAGTTCCACCAGTAACAAATGCTGATCGAGTAGTTGCAACCTTGGATTTTCCCTTTTTCCGATTTGATGTCGCCGTTGAGCGAGTTCACGCGGCTTGCCAGATCATCGACTTTCTTCTGCGCTTGCACGATCTGCTGATCGACCGTCTTCAGTCCCGCCAGCGCGCGCTCCCGCGCCTTGCGGATCTGCCCGTTCAGCGAATCGGCCGTCTTCTTTGCGGACTCGACATCCGCGACGAGTTTCTTGATGTCGCCGCCGACGGAATCGAAGACCGTAGAGACGGCCTTCTTTCCTGCACCGCGCAGCCACGCACCGATATCGGATTTCAGGCGACCGTTCAGCGCCATGTCCTGGGACGCGAGCGCGCCCGGGTCCATCCCGGCGGCGGGCGTATCGAAGCTCGCGTGCACATCGAGGTTGAGCAGCCCGCCGAGATCGATCGAGGTCACGATTGCCGTTTCAGCCAGCCCCGAATCGATCTCGCCGGAGACATGCTTGTTCATGATCGTCGCGCCGCCGCGGATCTTGAATTGAGGCGGCAGCGGCGGACTGGTCTGCGCGCGGATGTCCAAGCTGTTGCCCTTCATGGCCACCGGACCCAGCGTGAAATCGCTGATGTCGCCGCTCATGACGAAGCTGGACTCCGACATCTGTGATTTCACCCGGGTAAGCGGCTTGCCTTTCATCAGGAACCACAGGTCTCCCGCCAGCCTGGTGCCGCCGTTGGGCAGGTTCAGCTCGGGCACGTTGGCGCCTGGCGAAGCCAAGGCGATATCCACGTTGGTGAGTTTGGCGTCCGGGAAATCTGCCTTGACCGGTTGGCCGCCGCCAGCCTTGACCGCCTCATTGAACAGCGCCAACACATCGGATAAGGTCAGCTCACTCAGCTTCACCTCGAAGGCCCCCTTGTCGACAACGCCGCCTAGGATGCTGGCGCTGCCCGCTGCATCGGCTTCGCGCGATCCGATATGCGTCTTGCCCACGAACGTGAGGGTCAACTCTGAGGTTGCGGCCGTCTTGATTTCGATGCGTGTGCCGGGGTCCAACGAGAATCCGCTGATGCCCATCGCGTTCCGCCACGCATTGAGCGATTTTCCCTGCAGATCCACGGCAACGCCGCCTTGCTTGTCCAATCCCAAGGCCACTGTCGTCTGGAAGTCGATCGTCTGCTTGTTCAGCGTGGCGGCGATCACGGCGTCGATCTCCACGCCTGCGCTCGCGCTCGTTTGCGAAAGGTTGATGAAGAACGCGGTACGCGCGCTGGAGGGCAGCTTGAGGAAAGCGAGTGTGGACGGCAAGGTGACGGAAGGAATCGTCGCAGAAAGCGCGAGCGAGGGCGTCCCGCCGCCGACCACGCCGCCGGCGCTGCCCTGGAGCACGAGCTTTTGGCCGGGCGGCAAAAAGGCCGTCACGCCAGGACCCATGGAAGCAGGGTCGAACTGAGAAACGAGGCTGACGCCGCTCGACGCTTGCATCGCACCGTTGGGTGAGCCATAGATTGCGAGGAACTTCGCCTGGGCGGCCCGCGGCAAGTCCGCCACGCGGCCGCTCAACCCCCTTTGGCTGAGCAGAAGCGCCGCGTTGCCTAGCTTCACCTTGCCGAGCACCGATTGGGCGAATCGCGGCAGCGCCATCAGGCGCGACAAGTCCATGTCTCCCAGCATTGCGGCTAGATTCCAAAATCCGCCGGATTCGAACGCGATGGCCTGGACGCCGTGCAGCAACGCCAGCTTCGCACTGCTCAACGTTCCGCCGATGGCACGGGCGGAAACAAGCAGGTCGCGGAACTTCAGGTCGCCGATATTTGGAATCGAGGAGAGCGCCGGTATGTCGGCCAGCGATACATCGGCGCCGCTCACTTGAAGTACCACATCGGTCCCGCCGTCGCTTTTCGTCGCCAAGTCGAGGGAAACCGTAAGGTTCTTGACGCTGCCTATGTCCGTCGTGCCGGCCACTGCCAGCGTACCGGTCGGGCCGAGCGAGCCGGCGATTTTGACATTGCGGATATTGAGCCAACTGATATCGAGCGGCCTGTTCCATGCCCCGGGATAGTCGCCCGAGACACTCACCGTATTGCCGCTCGCCGCCTTCACCAGACGCAGGCTGGTATCGAAAACCGGGCGCGCAGCGCCGACACTCACGGTGAGCCGGGTAGCTACCGAGGCGTCGATTCCCTTCGTCAGGCCTTTCAAAGCCAGATAGCCGTTGCTTGCGGTGACGTTGTGAGCGAAGTCGGGCAGCGAGATCTTCTGAAACGGTATGCGCAGATCGAGGGCGTCGAGGAATCGCTGCGCGAGAGCCGCTGCGTCGGCGTTCGAGAGGATGGATGGATCGAGCGTGCCGACAATCGGCAATCCCTTTACGGCAATGCCGAGTTTGTCGAGGAGCGCGGCCAGATCGCCGTAGGTGTTCCCGTTGGCGATGAGGTTGAGGCCCTGCTTCAAGTCGACCGAAGGCGCACCGACGTGGCGGGTCACCGCGTCGGGCAGCTTGACCGCGTTGCCGGCGTTCTCGGGAGGCACCAGCACGAACCCGGGACGAACCAGTTCCAGATCCGCCAGCGGCGTGTCTTTGAGGGCGGTCATCAACTTCGGCAGACCGAAGGTTTCATCGGAGAGAAAGGCGGCGTTGGATTTCGCCTGCCCGGCGCCTTTGAAGACTACGACGGTAAATGCCATCCCTTTCGCGCTGATGTTACCCAGTGAGTAGCCGTTGCCGAAGACGATCTCTTTGAACGCCACGGTATCGAGGCCCGGCGCCGACCAGCCCATCAACCTGCCCAGCGTGGTATCGGTCTGGACCGTCACCGCGTACTGCGCGGGCGTGCCCCCTGACAAAGCAGCGGTAAATTCCCTCGGCGTGCTGCCGCCCACCGCATAGTGCCCATCCAGCGTGTATC
>JACQTO010000004.1 GCA_016210745.1 Betaproteobacteria bacterium | reverse complement strand
TGGACGTCGAAGTCGCGGTTGCCCCAGGTCTGCTTGTTGCGCCAGCCGCTGGGGAGCCGGAGATTCACCTTGTTCGCGGCAGCGTTGTCGAGGGGCCTCTCATAGCCGCGATCGGGCCCGCTGAAGTACTCGAGGATTGCGGCATAGCCCTTGTAGACGTTTTCGGAAGTGAACGAGATCCGGTGATCGTGGAACCAGAGGCTGCCCTGCGCCTCGCGGAAGTCCCCCGCCACCGGGATGATGCCGCCATCGTTCGTGGGGGTCGATGCCCGGAGATCTCCCCTCCTCACCTTGAGCAGCCGGTCCAGATCGCGGCCCTTGGAGTCTCGCAGGCCGGCATCGCGCCGGGCCAGCATCAGGCTGAACTGGTAGTCGTAGTACTGGCCGGGGAAGAAATGGCAGTTTGAGGCGCCGTCGCTCTCGGCGGCGTTGTGGCCATTGTGGCTATGGGTGGCGACTTCCTGGCGTCCGAAGCCCCCGTTGGTCGTATTGGCGCAGTCGGGGTAGCAGGCAGACCCGAACTGCGGGTCGAAAAACGGCAGGTTGTTGTAATGGCGAAGGATAACGGATTCGCCATAGCGGGCCTGCAACAGGTTCAAGGGCAGGCTCCCGCGCGCGAACCGGCCCTCACCGAAGGTCCAGACACTGCTCGGATTTTGCGCCGGCCAGTTGTTGGCCAAATTGTAGCTGATGCCTGGCGCGAGCTGCCCCGTGGAGACGACAACGCCCACGGGGGGCAATGGGTTGGATTGCATCCCATCGGGTCCAGTCTTGCCATTTACCAATTCGTCCCAGCGCTGATGCGCGAACGCCTCGCCCGGCGCACGGCCTTCCTGGGGTCCCGTCGTCCCGCTCACGGAGACATTGCCGGTGTTGGTGGCATTGGCCAGGTTGACCTTGTGCTGAATGATGTTGGTATTCGCCCTGCGCATCGCGGGCGCTTCGCCCATGGCGCTATCCCACATCAACTGAGCATCAGAGCCTCCGGTCGAGGCGAGCGGGTGGCGTGTCAGGTTGTGGTGCCGGAGCAGCGGTTGCATAAATGGCTGGTCGCCGGGCCGCGGGCAGGGGCTTCGCGGCGTGCCGGTCGGCACATCGGCGTACGCGCTCTTGGCAAAGGGGCTCAGGCCGTGGATCGGGACCAGCAAACCCCCAGCCGTGAAAACTCCGGCCTTGATGAGATCCCGTCGCGTGATCTGACCCTGGGAGCGGGCCTTGACGATCTCTGCCCGATTCCTCCTTGCGTTCTCCGCTTCGCGCATCCGCGCTCTCGATTCCCTGCCGATAAAGAAAGACATTTCGATTCCTCCTGTCGCACAAAACGTTATCCGGATCGATGCGCTTGCATCTGTGCCGAACGATCGGGGCATCGCACCCACTGTGGCGCTGTTCCGCCATCGTTTCGGGGTATGTCGCCCATCGTTAGCACCGACCGTGCCAAAAGGCACACTAAATGCGATTGATTCCCACTATCAGTGCAAACCCTTACGGACTGGCGACCACAAAAATATCGCTATGACGTCGGCATAGCCGCTCGGCGGGGAAAAAACACCTAAGTTGGGGAATCGTCCCCAACACTGGGGACAAGACCAAAACCCCGATTTCAATCCCGGATATGTCGTTCGCGAATTTCTACTGTGTGTCCCCCATCGAACCGGAACTTCCGCACCGTGGTTAAGGCGGGTTTTGCCGTAGTGTCTTCCGCCGATTCGCGGATTAGCCTTCCTTCACGATTTCCACCATGGCAAAACAACAGCCTGATGAACGCATCACTCTAACCGGCAACCTATGGAAGGTCGGATGAACACAGGAACAGGTGCAGCACACGAGAGCTCGAGCCAAGGTTCGCGCCCGGATCGCTCGCAACTCAGCCTGCCGCTGGAAGACGATTCCCAGGACGAAGATTCGCTGCGGCTCGCATGGGCGCGAAGCGGCCTGTCTATGCCCTATCACGTGGCGTTGCGGAATCGCCCGCTCGCCATCTGTCTTAGCTGCCTTGCCGACGCAATTCGAAGAAAGGCCGACACGGATCACTCCGAACCCGAATGGAAGCGCTCGACCAGCACTCGCCGCTCTTGGTCCAAACGCTCGAAGCTCCGGAGGCTGACGCAATGAACATCGGGGTGCTGGAAAAGCTCAAGCAGCAGTGGCAGTTTGTTGCCGATGCGATGCCGCAGCTCATCTGCCTGGTCGATGGCGAGGGGCGCGTGATGCATGCCAATCGGACGCTTGAGCGCTGGGGACTGGGCAAGGTCCAAGCGGTCAAGGGCATTGAACTGCACGAACTGCTGCACAAGAATTGCGGCGACCGGCAGTGTTGCCTGCGGCTGCATTGGCAGCAGACGCTCGTGGCGCTGACCGAGGAGCGGCAAGCCGAGTGCGATGTCTGGGATCCGGTGCTGGGGCGCCACCTGGCGATTCGCGCCCAGATGCCGGTGGCGGAAGAGGCTTCCGCCGCGGAAGATCTCTATGCCGTGGTCATAGTGGATGACGTCACAGAATTGAAGGCAAGCGAGGACCGGTCCCGCACTGCCGGGCGCGACAGGAGCGAGTGGGTGCGGACCGAGGAGGCGCTGCGGGCGACGCAGAATCAGTTGTGGCGCTTATCGGCGCAGCACCTCTCCATTCAGGAAAGCGAGCGCCGGCGCATTGCGGCGGACTTGCATGACGGGCTGGGGCAGACCTTGAGTCTGGTGAAGCTCTCGATCGAGGAGGCGGCCCGCTCGGTGTCTGCCGGGACCTCGGCCATGGTGGCGGCGACCCTGGAGCGGCTGGCCCCGACGGTGAAGTCGGCCGTTGCGGAGCTGCGGCGCATTTCCATGAATCTGCGTCCCTCGACCTTGGATGATCTGGGCATTCTCGCCACGCTGTCGTGGTAC
>JACQTO010000052.1 GCA_016210745.1 Betaproteobacteria bacterium | reverse complement strand
CTTCCACACCGACTGGTGCACGTGCATGCCCGAGCCGTTGTCGCCCACGATGGGTTTGGGCATGAAGGTCGCGGTCTTGCCGTAGGAGTGGGCGACGTTCCACACGGTGTACTTGAGAATCTGCATCCAGTCGGCGCGCTTCACCAGGGCCTCGAACTTGGTGCCGATCTCGTTTTGACCGGCTGCGGCCACTTCGTGATGATGCACTTCGACCTCGACGCCCTGCTGCTCGAGCGCCAGGGAAATCGCATTGCGGATGTCCTGCAGCGTATCGATGGGCGGCACGGGAAAGTATCCGCCCTTGACCGGCGCGCGGTGGGCCATGTTTGCACCCTCGTATTCCTCGCCCGAGGACCACGGCGCCTCTTCGGACTTGATCTTGACAAAGCACCCGGACATGTCGATGTTCCAGGTCACCGAATCGAAAATGAAGAATTCGGGCTCGGGTCCGAAATAAGCGGTGTCGCCCAGTCCCGAGGATTTCAAGTACGCCTCGGCACGCTTGGCGATGGTGCGCGGGTCGCGGTCGTAGCCCCTCGCGTCGACCGGCTCCACCACGTCGCAGGTGAGATTGAGCACCGGCTCATCGGTGAAAGGATCCATGCGCGCGCTGTCCGGGTCGGGCATGAGCAGCATGTCGGAGGCCTCGATGCCTTTCCAGCCGGCGATCGATGAACCGTCGAAGAAATGCCCTTGCTCGAACTTGTCCATCCCGAACGCTTTGACGGGCACCGATACATGCTGCTCTTTGCCTCGGGTGTCGGTGAAGCGAAGGTCGACGAATTTGACCTCCTTCTCCTTGAGCATCTTCAATACGTCATTTGCGGACATGGCCATGCAAGAATCTCCTTGAGAGTTGCGGGTGCTAAGCGAAGCCGTAGAGGCGAAATATGCAGCTACCCAGCAGATAATGTGCCATGGAGCACACCGAAGCAGCCCATTGTGCCATAAGTCCCAAACAGCCCGGGGTGAATGGGTGTCTGCACGATAACGGTGCTCTCAGGCAAACAGGCGCACCATATCTGTGCAGCGAAATGGCGCGTCTTTAGAATCTGCGTTCAGGCCCCTATATACTTTGGGTTCGCTGTTTCAAGCAAACCATGGACACCGTCGAAGACATCCTTGCCCGCGCGCGGCAACGCGCGATTGAGTTGAATCTTCCTTATGCCGGCGCACTGCTGCCACGGGAGGCTTACCGACTCGCCCAGGAGGTTCCGGGGGCGCGGATAGTCGACGTGCGCACCAGGGCCGAGTGGGAATGGGTCGGACGCATTCCGGGCGCGGTACTGCTCGAGTGGAACAGGTATCCCGGGGGCGCGCTAAACGGCGATTTTCTGCAGCAGCTCGAGGATGCGATCGGCAAGCCGCCGGCGCCGGTGATGTTCGTGTGCCGCTCCGGAAACCGTTCGCACCATGCCGCTGCCGCAGCGACCGCAGCCGGCTTCCCCCAATGCTTCAACGTGCTCGAAGGCTTCGAGGGGGACAAGGACGCAAGCGGACATCGCAATAGCAAAGGAGGCTGGCGAGTAGCGGGCTTGCCCTGGGAGCAGAGTTAGAAGGATCCTGAATCCAGAATCAGAATCCGGAACCAACAAGGTTGATTTTGCCGTTTATCAATCTCGTGTTTTTGTGCCGTTGCGACTACGCAACGGCACAAAAACACGAGACCAATAAAACACCAAATTCTTCGCTGAAGACTCAATTCTATGTTGCCAGCCTTATTCGTCTCTCACGGCGCGCCGAACCTGATCCTGTATGACGGCCCGGTACGGCGCTTTTTTAGTTCGCTCGGCGATCAGTTCGAACGGCCGCGGGCGATCGTCTCGATATCGGCGCACTGGGAAGCACGCACGCCCACGGTCAACGCCAGCACGCAGCCGAAGACGATCCACGATTTCTTCGGCTTCGAGCCGCCGCTATACGAAATGAGCTATCCCGCGCCGGGCGCACCGGACTTGGCGCGCCAAGTCGAGCATCTGCTCGCAGGCGCGGGCATGCGAGTCGCGCTGGACACTGCGCGCGGGTTGGATCACGGCGTCTGGACCCCGTTGATGCTGATGTACCCGCAGGCTGACATCCCGCTCACCCAGGTCTCGGTGCAGCCGTTCGAGTCGACGCAGCATCATTTCCTCATCGGACAGGCGCTGCGCGAACTGCGCCGCGACGGCGTGCTCGTCCTTGCCTCCGGAAACGCGACCCATAACCTGCGTGAGATGCAGCCCGAGGACGCCGAGCCGCCCGATTGGGTGAGCGCGTTCGCCCTCTGGCTGAGGGGTGCGATTGCGGGCGCCAAGACGGGCGAACTGCTCGACTACCGGGAGATTGCGCCCTACGCCGCCAAGAACCACCCGACGGCAGAACATTTCCTGCCGCTATTCGCCGCAGTCGGCGCCGGCACGCCGGGCGTGCCGGGTCGGCTCCTCCATGCGAGCATCAGCCGAGGCGTGCTGGCGATGGATGCGTACGCTTTCGACTGAACTATAAAGCGGGATGCTGCGCGCCCGTCTAACGCGCGGATTACACCTAAACCGGACGAGCCGGAACCAAAGAAGCTGGTTTTGCCGTTTATCAATCTCCCCTTTTCGTGCAGTTGCGTGCAACTGCACGAAAAGGGGAGACG
>JACQTO010000051.1 GCA_016210745.1 Betaproteobacteria bacterium | reverse complement strand
GTAGCCGAGCGCCTTGTAGATGCGCTGGAAGTTCAGCCAGTTCATGAATCCGGCGGTGGTGAAGAACACCGGCTTGCCGCTGAAGTCGCCCCAGCACTTGTACTTGGCGGCTTCCTTGGCCGATGTGGCCATGAACGACTCCATCGGGTATGAATACCACGCGTGCACCAGCCTCCCCTTTGCGGGAGTGTAGTTCTTGAACCCGCCTTCGCCGTTATAGACCTGCGTCATGCCGACATCGGCCGTGTAGCCGATCTCTGCGGTGCCGTCCATCGCCGCCTTCATGGCGCCGGTGGTCGACGGATAGGGATTGACGGTGATGGTGTATTGCCCGCCAAGCGCCTCCTCGGCGATCTTTACCATGGAGGCGGCAACCTTGTAGCCATAGGAATCCACGCTGGAGGTGGCCCAGCGGATCGATTTGCGCTCCTGCGCGGAAGCTGTCCCCGCGGCCGAGACAGCGAAAACAGCCGCCAAGGCGGCTGCGGCAACCGACAAGGTGCGACCGGATCTTGCCTTCATCATTGATTCCTCCGTCGAGTAAATTCAAGTGAGATAGTACGTTGGCGCGGAGCTACGCCCGGCGCCGCTCTCGGTACCTTGCATTTGACTCTGCGGCGCTGGCCCTGTCAACTTGGCCCCGCGTCGAGGCGCTGCAGTCTCGCTTTTGGCTGCGCGGGGCTCCGTAATGCTCCTGCGGCGTGCGTCAGTCGTTCTGACGCACACCGCATGCGTTGCAGCCTATTTTTTCGCCGACCGCGGGTCGGCTGAATAACCCAGGGCCTGCCAATCGATCCTGCCGTCCCGGCCATGGCATTCGTTGCACTTGAGCGCGTTGGCCTTGGGCGAGACCATGTGGTTGACCTTCCAGTACATGTCGGTGGCTGCGAAGCCGTACTGGCCGCTGTAGTCGAGGCCTGCTGTCCGCATGCCTTCGGCAATGGCCTTGTTCCAATCCCAGTGACCCCAGTAGCCGCCCCAGAGGTTGGGCACCGCGAACACGTTGTTGACCGAATCATAGGGCTGCTTGCCCTGCATTACCTTGAATGGTGTGATCTTCGCGGCCTTGTCATTGCGGTCCCCCAGCGGGTAGTTGAGATGGGTGACTTTGGCGGGATCCATCTTTTCGCCCAGGAGATAGCGATCGACCGAGCCATTGAACCACTTGTAGACGGGCTTCACGTCTTTGGCCCACTTGAAGTCGCCTTTTTGCTTGTCGTAGAGCGGCTGGCCGTACTGGTCCTTTTGCACGGGGCCGTCCTTGCCGGCGGTGGACCAATCCCACCAGATCTTGGTCGGCAGCGCGCGCGCGAAGATCGGAACGTGGCAGGACTGGCAGGCGACTTTCTCCGTGTGCCGATCGAGAGTCTTATTGGCACGGTGCGGCGTGCCCGCGTGGCAGTCGGTGCAGCCGAGCGTCGTGCCGCTGCCCATGGCCGAAACCGAAAGCGCTTTGCCCGGGATTTCGTGCTTGGAAGTCTTGTGGCAGGCGCTGCAGGTCATGTTCGCGCCGTCTACCGCCATGTGGACGTCGGTCGTGCGCTTGGGCGCACCCATCGAGCTGTCCAGGTCGCCGTGCTTGATGTGCTCGCCGCCGCCGCCGAAGAAATGGCACGCGCCGCAGGTGGCGCGGCTCGTCGGTCCTACGCTGCGGGCGATTCTCTCGAGATCCAGCGCTTTCCAGATGCGGCCCGATTTGGGCGGGAACTCGGTGTCCTTATAGGCTGGATGACCCGATGCAGCCGGGAGCTTCTTGTAAGTCCCGGTCGTATCGTGGCAGACCAGGCAATCGATGTTCTCGGGTCGGTTGAAATCGAATGAGGCGTCCTTCCAGCCGTAGCCGGCGTGGCAACTGGTGCAGCGCGGATTGTTGCTGGGCAGGGCGATGCAGTAGTTGTTGATCGCGTTTTTCTTGCCGAGATCGACCTTGCTCTTGCCCGGGACAGGCTGGTTCGCGCTCCAGGTCCAGTGCTGCGTCTTCATGAAGTCCTTCGCCTGCTGCGCATGGCATTGCAGGCAAACCTTGGTGACCTCCGGTCCGCTGGCGAATGGGCCGTTGATGAACTTCGAGTGATCCTGGGCCGCCGGTGCTGCCCCGCTGAAGTGGAAGATCAATGCCATAAGAGCAAGTTGCATGATGCGCTTCACGATTTTCTCCCTCTTTCACATGATGAATTTTCGTATCCGGAAACTCGCTCCTCCAAGCGGTCCTGATTACTTCAGACGCTTTCCTCCGCTGTCGTAGACCTCGACGGTGATCGGGATGCCCTGACGCACGCTCTGCGAGACGGTGCAGAATTCCTCGAACTGCCCCAGCGCGCGATCGAGATGCGCGAGGCTCTCGCCGGGAGCACCCAGGGTCAGCTTCACGTTGATGTTCATCACCCGGAGGCGGTTCTCGGCGTTCCGGTCGACCGTAACGGCTACCGCCGTCTGAATAGGCTCGGGATTCTGCTTGAACTTGCGCAGCGCAAATAGAAGGCTGGCGGACAGGCAGTTTCCTACCGCCGCAGCGAGAAGGTGCATGGGTGATGGACCGGTCGACTTGCCGAGAGGCGGCGGTTCATCCCCGTGGATTTGGGGTATGCCATCGGCAAAAGCGATGGCGAAACGGAAGTCCTGCTCCTGCGTCAGATTGGCGGTTACTACCTGTGGCATCGTTTGACCTCGTCAGATTTATACATGGCGACGCAAATCGCGCCGCCCGTTGTTTGGGGTTGCGATGTTGCGCGGACGAGAAGCCGTCCGCGAACAATCGACGATCTCGGCCAAAACCCTGCCAAGTACCTGCTGTTGACCATAACCGCGTTTTCTGCACGGATGGCGTTTATCCGTGCAGAAAACGCGGTTGGCGCGCGCAGCGCGCAAGTCCGCTGGTGGCATGAGACAGGACTTAAGGCGCCGTATATAGTCGTGGCGAATGGGATCGGCGCGCGTGGAACGCACATCCGATTGGGGTAGGTTCGGGTTTTGAACTTCGTGATGCCGGGGAGAGCGATGAATGCTTTGCGGTGCGAAATCGCGCATTCACTGCACTTGGTGCGCTGGAACTTGGCGGCCCGAGACATGGCTTTGGTTGTTGTGAGCGGGGCAATTCGCACGCTAAGCGATCGGCGACTTGCGCATATACTGTAGGGGGTATAGTATTCGCCGTGGAATTCGTTGTCAAGATGCCTGCTGGTCGAGTACTCGAATCGCGGGTGGACATCGACCGGAACTGGAGGATCGCACGTGAAGCAACTTTGTCAGAAAGAACACAAGCAGGCGCTGATTCTGCGGCTCAAGCGCGTCGAAGGTCAGTTGCGCGGATTGCAGCGGCTGATCGAGGACGAGGCGCCTTGCGAGACGATTGCGCAGCAGCTTTCGGCGTCGCGGCGCGCACTCGACAAGGCCTATCACACCATGGTCGGATGCATGATCGAGGTCCAGCTCATGGGCAAAGGGGTCGCGCAGTCGGATGCACGGCCCGTGGTCGAGATGCTGTCGCGCTACGGCTGATCGTCTTGGACGGAACATGAAATTGCGTTTCAACCCGCCGCGGCAGATCTGGTTTGCCGCAGTCGGCGTCGCGCTGTTGCTGGCCCTTGGCTGGGTGGCCACCAGAAGCGGTCCGCTGGCGCCCATACGCGTGACCGTGGTGCAGGTCGCCAGGGGCGAGGTCGCCCCGGCATTGTTCGGCATCGGCGCGGTAGGGGCGCAACGCTCTTACGCCATCGGACCGACGGTCGCCGGGCGAGTCAAGCGCGTTCTGATCGACGTGGGCGATAGGGTCAAGGCCGGTCAGTTATTGGCGGAAATGGACCCCGTGGATCTCGATTCGCGAGTGGCCTCCGCGGATGCGGCCGCAGCCCGCGCGAGAAGCGCCGTGGCGACTGCGGAAGCCCAGGTGCATGACGCGAGGAGCCGGCAGAAATTGGCTTCCAGCGAGGCGCGCCGATACGTCGGCCTCGTTCAAAAAGGGTTTGTCAGTTCGAGTGCCGTCGATGGCAAGCTGCAACAAGAGGAATCGGCCGACGCCCAGATCGCCGCCGCCGAATCCGCCCTGGCGAGCGCTCGGGCGGATGCGGGCCGTCTGGATGCAGAGCGCGCCGGGGCAAACCAGCAGCGAATGAATGTCCGCCTGGTGGCCCCCAGCGACGGCGCTGTGACTTCGCGCGACGCGGAACCCGGCTCTACTGTCGTCGCGGGGCAGACCGTGATCAAAATGGTGGATCCCGCGAGCCTCTGGGTCACGACGCGGCTCGATCAGGGCCGCTCCGCCGGGCTGCGGGTAGGACTGACGGCGCAGATCGTGCTGAGATCGAATCCCCGCAGTACGCTTACGGGCAAAGTCGTTCGCATCGAACCGCTGAGCGACAGTGCGACGGAAGAACGCATTGCCCAGGTGGCGTTCGATCGCTTGCCGACAGGCATATCCATTGGCGAGATGGCCGAGGTGAGCTTGCACTTGCCGGCGGTGAAAGATGCGCTGCTGATACCGAATGCAGCGCTGCGACACCGCGGCGCCCAGACCGGGGTGTGGATGCGCTCCGAGGGCCGTCTGCGTTTCGTACCGGTGACTGCGGGGGATCAGGGGCTGGATGGCAAGGTGCAGATTATCGACGGTTTGAAGGCCGGAGATGAGGTGGTGGTCTACAGCGAGCGCGACTTGGAGGACGGCAGTCGAATCGAGGTCGTTTCGGCCTTGGCTGGAAAAACGCGATGATCAGCCTTGCCGGCCGCGACATAGTGCACTCTTGGGGGAAATTCGTCCTCACCGGTCTCGGACTGGGGCTTCTGATCGGCGTCACGCTGACCCTGGCGGGGGTCTATCGCGGCATGGTGGACGACGCCAAGGTGCTGCTCAACAACAGCGGCGCCGATCTGTGG
>JACQTO010000060.1 GCA_016210745.1 Betaproteobacteria bacterium | reverse complement strand
GCGGCTGAAGAGTTTTCTGGACAACACCTGAACCCGACGGTTCGAGGGCCTGTAGCTCAGCCGGTTAGAGCAGAGGACTCATAATCCTTTGGTCGAAGGTTCGAATCCTTCCGGGCCCACCAATAAATAAGACGTAGAATGCGATAGTATTCACTGACATCGCTTTTCGGTATCTGGCAATCCGTTGCAGTACCGTTGCAGTAACGCGGGGGCTTGCGGCTCTTTGCGGGTGCGTCACCGTCCGTGTGCCGCGGAGATGGAAGTCCGAGCATATCCTGGGTCTTTGTTGGCAGGTGACCCCCGCGATTAGGGCACCCGACGCCGACCGCTTCGCACAACGCCGAGCACAGGTAGGGGGTACACCCCAAAGCGACCCCCGCCGGGTCGCGCTGGCGCAGGGGACCCCTTCTCCCGATTTTCCTTCCGCATCTTCCGGGGACTTCCCCCCCCCCCCCCGTTCAACCCCCGCGCTTCGGCGATCTCTGGGCGCGCGCCCGGGAAATTGACCCTACCCCCGACAGGAGTAAGATAGCCCGATCCCCCGGAGGAGCGTCCATGCGCGGCGTTCTCCCTCTGCTGCTGATCCTCGGGTTTAGCGGGCCGTGTTTCGGCAACGACACGCGCGGCCGTCGCAGCAGTTCAAGTCATACCCCTCCGTGGTCGCGGTGAGTACCCCGAAGAAATCGTCCTTGCTCGACGGCGTTGACGTTCACGACGCCGGCGAGAACCTCATTTTGACTGGGGCGACCGAAGAAATCGTCAACTATGTCCTCAGCGAAATGCAGAAGGAAGGCGCCTTGAACGTGAAAAAGGCGGTCAAGGTGGGCAGCAAATGGGTGGGCTCCACCAGTAACCCAGCGCTCGCGCTCTGTTCGGTAGAGCACGTCGGCTACGTCATCTGGATCAGAGGCCCCAGCGAATCGGCGATCTTGACGCGATCCCATGAATTCAGAGAACGAGGAGCGCTTGTTGCAAGTCCCCCGCGTCAAGACGGCGATCAATGGGAAATGTCTCTTGAAAACATCGGCGACCGGCTCCGAATCGGAACGATCGCTGGTTAACTCCTCGATAATGCCACGCCGTCCGCCGCGAACCCACTTATCCAGAAGCCCACAGGTCAAGGCTAGCGTCCGCAGTCTGACTCTAAGCATCACAACGCGCCTTGATCCACCATCGTTTTCCGAATCCGTTCTTCCCTTAACCATGGCCGTCGCTAGGCGAAACAGCCGGGCGATTTCCAAGTGCCTAAATCAGCTCCCGCAAGATTGGCCATTCGAAGACCGAGTGCTCGCTTGGCTGGCCCCCGACCTCGAGCGGGAAATCGTTCACTTTCACGGCAAGAATGGCGCTTCGATGGATCGTATCTTTCAGCGACACCAAATTGCGCATCTTGATGTTGATTTGCGTCGTCAGCTTTATGCGCGCATCCGAGCCGTGAGCCGCGTTCCGGGCATGCGGCTTCCCGAAAATGCTTAAGGCTGCTAACTCGGCGGCGCACCCTGACGCGCGTGCCGTCAACTGGGAGAAGGTCTATGTGCATTCCCGTCGCCCCGCGCACCTTCCGAATTCTCCTATGTGCGTTCGGCTTGATGTGGTGGTCCTGTGTTGCTCTTGCGCTGACCACGGCGAATTTTGCCCCATTGGCTTCGGGTAACTCCTGGACGTACTCAGTCGTTAGAAACGGGGTCTCGTCAACTGAAACTGAAACTGTCTCACCAAGCAAGGTGCTCTTCAACGGCACCTCCGTATTTGAGACGGTTTCCTCAAACGGATACAAGTCGTATTCGCTCAACGATTCTGCGGGGTATCGTTCGTTTGGATACTATTATCCCAGCGTCTTTGTCAGCGGCTACGGGACTGCAACTGTAACCGCTACGTTGTCCCCCCCGCTGGTTCTTGCTCCCTCCACATTCGATGTGGGACAAACATATACGGGGGCAGCTACGCTCACTTATGTTTATCAGGGCCTCGGGACCGCATCAGGCCCCGTTAGTAATTCGATTACGGCAATCGGTTTCGAATACGTGAGTGTCCCGGCCGGAACATTTCTTGCCCTCAAGTGCGAAGAGCAAACTAGCATGACGCTCACGTCGTCCACCAACGGCCAGTCAATGTCTCTAACCAGCACGGCGACGCTTTGGCTCGTCGAAAATATCGGCACTGTGAAGTCCGCCTATTCCGATAGTAGCGGTCAATCCGTTGACAGGGAGTTGATAACCTATTCATTGTTTCAGCCAACGACCACCACGACACCCACAACGACAACTACTGCACCGACGACTACCACCACGGTAGCTAGCACCACAACTACATTGCCCACAAAGTATTCCGACAACGGTAATGGAACGGTGACCGACTCAACCACTGGGCTTATGTGGATGCGTTGCTCTGCGGGACAAACTTGGACGGGCAACACATGCACCGGGACGGCAAATACTTACGGCTGGAATGAAGCAATGGCGCTTTCGCCTAGTTTCGCGGGCCATAGCGACTGGCGGTTACCCACCATCTCCGAATTGCAGAGTATTGTCGATACCGCTTACACCCCAACCATCAGCCCCGCAGCCTTCCCGAACACTTATGCGCCACCCACAGGTGCATCGAATTTCTGGTCGGCTACAGAGAATGCAAGTAATTCGGCGAAGGCTTGGTATGTAAGTTTTTATAGTGGGGCCGCTGATAGCTACTACGATAAGGGCACCACCCTACAGGTTCGCCTTGCGCGAACCAGCCAATCGGGCCAAGGTAGCATGAATTTCGGGGCCGGATGGAACTTGGTCGGGAACGGTACTTCAACGCCCATCGATGTGACTACCACCTTCGGCGATTCATCGCTGGTGACGACGGTCTGGAAATGGATTACTTCGACGAGCAAGTGGGCGTTCTACACGCCGACGCAGACTGACGGTGGCGCGGCCTACGCTGCTACCAAGGGCTATGACGTGCTCACCACCGTCAACGGGGGGGAAGGCTTTTGGGTCAACGCCAATCAACCCTTCGCGAAGCCTCTGCCCGATGGAACACCCGTCACCTCGGTTTCGTTCCAAGAGGGCAAGGCCGGCGCGCTGAAACTAGGGTGGAATCTCGTCTCCATCGCGAACATTAGGACACCCAGCGGGTTCAATTCCGATATCGGAGCGACGCCGCCAAGCGCAGGAGTGATTCCGGAAAACATTACGACACTTTGGGCCTGGGATAACGCCTTGTCGAAGTGGTATTTCTACGCGCCGAATCTCGAAGCCCAAGGGGGTACGGTGCTAGCGGATTACATCGCGAGCAAGGGCTATCTTGATTTCGCGGCCAACAACAAGACGCTAGGGCCAGGGGTGGGCTTTTGGGTGAACAAGCCGTAGGACAGAGAGCCTTAGCGCCTTCCCCTGCGCCGACGCGGCGCCAGGAGACGCGCATCCAATTCGCGGTATCGGGAAGAAATCCTCTCGTCGTAGAGTGCTAGCACTTCGCCGGCCTGCTCGACGGCGAGTTCCTGCCGTTGATGGGTATGCCAGCGCTGCCATCGCGGTTTCCAGCCCTTGCGCTTGAAATCAGTCTTGGTGTTGCCGATAATTTTCCAGGCCCGATGCACCGCGCGCTCTTCGCGCCCCAAATTCTCGACGCGATAGGCAAGCCCATGGCATACGCGGCACGCGAACCACATCAGACAGGTAAATCCGCGCGCGTGATATAGCAGGCAGCAGCGCCGGAAGCATCGCGGGCACAGGAACCACGCCCGACGCCCTCCAAGGCCGCACCGCGTCCAGTCTAGGCGCACGTCGGAGCTGCCAAGGATTACCCTGTCGGCTTTCACATGGCCTCGGACGGATGCCACTGTCGCGCCCCTGTCGGTTGTCCAGGTCAAGTCGAGACAGCGGCCTGGGGTCAGCAGCGATTCGCGCAACAGCCGGCGCACGTCAACTGCCAGATAGTCCTCGGTCGTTGCGCGCGTCGACCGCTTCCCGAACCAGCCGGAACCGATGCCGCCCACGCAGAAACCCCAGTTAGGAAAATTATTTGGGATGAAAGGCCGAATTTTCAAAGCAAGCGATCTTGCGGCCTTTTCGGCAATTCCAGTTTCATCAGCCGACCGGTGGCTACCCAGGCCGTGGGACTGGCGCCCGATATGGCCTTGCGCAGAGCAGCAACTTCGGCCAAGAGCTTTGTCTTGTGCTGCTCCCATTTCTCCCGGTGTCCCGGCTCGCCGTAGCGAACGTAGAACCCCATGTGCCGTTCGCGTTCTGCCAGCGTCCGGCCGTTCTCGTCGATAAAATCCCGCGCTATCCGTTCCAGTTCGGTCGCTTCGTTCGTAGTCATAGCTTTCCAACTCCGATCAATTTGCCCGTGTCGCGTCGCCACCATCAGCACCGCGTTCACAGTGTCTCTTCCCCGTTCGCTGCACCACTTGTTGCCAATGTTGCTGATGTTGCGGAGACTATCGGGTGTGAGAGATACCGCTCCCACGCATCATGCAAGTCCCCCCGGGTGTAGCCCTTGGGGGTCGCGGTCCCGATCCTTACCGTTTTCGAGCTGACGCCATAGTGCTTAAGCCGCATCGCCAGCCCGCGAGAATCGAGCGCTTTGCCCCTCAAATCCCCCCATGGGGCTTCGTCCATCCCGATCAGCCCGGCAAGGATCTCCTGCGTTGAAACCGCGTCGCGATCACGGAACAGTTGCTGCAGATCAGAGAGCAGCCTGATCCCGAGGCTAGGCGCCCTCTCCCTATGTGCCGCAACATCCGCAACAGCCGCCACGCGGGCCCGCTCTGGCCACTCGCCGCCGGCCAGATCGGCGATCGCAATCAGAGGTTCCCACGCTTCGGCGCGCCGATCGACAACGCCCTCCGGCAGTGACGGCCAGGCAGCTCCCGCAGCGGGGCCTACGCACTTAGCCCACTGCGCGAGCTGGTCGCGCAACTCGTGCCCCTCCTGCTCGTGGATGCGTATTCGGTATTGTTCGATCCGCTCATGCGGGGCGCGCCGCTTCATGCGAATAATGATCGAGCGAGTCATCACGGTGTCCGGTAAGTCCCCGATCCCGGCCAGCGCCACCGCGGCAAACACCGGGAAGTCCTGCACGTCATGCTTGGGTCCGACGCATCGAGGAATCGACGCGCCACGCCGGTAGCCAGCATTCAGCAGCGCGCGCAGGTCCTCGTTCTGATCATCCTTGCCGCGCCTCGTGAAGATCGTGTCCACCTCGTCAAAGAGCAGCGTTACCTGCTCCTGCGCGAGCTTGCGGAAGATCGCCGCGACCGATGGCGAAAGGATCAGCATAGAGTTCGGGGTCAAAACGTCTAGCACCTCCAGTGCCCGCGTTTTGCCGGTCTCCGGCTCGGGGCTGAGCAGGGCAAGGCGTGGCGTCGTATGAAAATGCGCGGCCATGTGGGCGTGAGCCGCCCAAAGCGCTACAGCGTCGGCGCAGTAACCGGCCGGGAAATTGACGAAGCGAGAAATGAATTTGTGCGCAGCGTCGAGCAACTCGGCGCCGACAATATCCTCGGCGGCCTTTTGATCGTGGCCGTTTCCCGTGCCTTTCGCCGTCCGCGCGGCCCGCTCGATGCTCCGGTCGATGTAGGAAGTCAAGCGGCGGTAACGCGAGACGCATTCCGAGCGCACGCCAGCCGGCAGCGCGGCTTTGGCGTCGTCGCTCAGGGAACGCCACGCATCGGCGAAGCTGAGGTCATCATGGATCGCCAGAATCACAGCGTCGGCGCTCACGCTGTCGCCGTGCGAGCAGCCATAAGGTTTTTAACCAGCTCGCGAATCTCGCTGTCCGATTTGCCGGCAATCCTTGCTCGAAGGATCGCCTCGCATTCATGTTCCGGCCAACCGCGCGCCCTTCGGCCAATAGCAACGCCGGGTGGCCACAGTCCGGCTGCAATTTCCGAGTAGGTCTTGCTGCGCGAGTCACCCTTCCGCGCCAGAACGCTTGGAAGTCGAAGCACTGTCATAGCCATCTCCATTACCCTCCAATGGACGGTTATTGGACAGATTATTTCTCCCTGTCCTGGGGATGGCGAGAGCGGCAAAGAAAGGGAGATTCTGCGCGCTCCCTTTTTGCTGAACGTTCCGGCAGCATTGCCGTCGGGGGGAACTGCGTCAGGACGGAGTGGAGCGCGGATCGCCCATCAAGCGGCGTAGGTCCGAGCACTCAATGTTGGCGGCATCGAGTGCTGTTCTGACGAACTGCTCTTCGTTGTCGTCCTCGGTGCCCCGCAACGCTGGCGCGCGCGAGGCACCGTGCACCGTTCGGGCGCCTCGATAATATTTGTGAAAGATCCTTCGAAGGTGGAGTATCGTTACCATTAGCGCACTGTTTTCACCTCTTCCCGTGCTCGGCTGCTTTGCGAACTGCGCGCACGCCTTCCGCGAAATCTCAGCCAGCTTATTTAGTTCAGGCGCGATACTGAAGCAATCCACCCCTTGGATCGACAGATGCTCGGCGTAGTAATAGTTGATGTCGAACAACTCTTCAGATAACTTCCGCGCTTTCTTTTCAAGTGAGGCGAATGCCCTAACGTAGTCCGCAGGTCGCGGTGGATTGTCAAGATGCCGCTTGCCATCGGCATAGATACCGAGCGTCGCTTCGATCTTGGCGATGATTAACGGGTCAGGGGCGGTGTGGACGAGTAGTTGAGACAGATCGGTTTTCGCGGTGTAGCTGAGCGTCACGCCCCGCGTGATGAAACTCGGTTCACCTCTTGGCTGCTTTGTTCTCGGCATACAGCGCCCCCTTGACGCTCGCCCTTGATTCGGGAAGCCGCGCCAGGCCGGCAAGGGAATCCGGCTTTTCGGTGATCAGCCTAGGCGCGGCGTTAGGTCGTGTTACGGGGACACGCCATCCTGTGAGGTCTCGGGGAACGCCACCCTTGCCGCTGAAGCGCTTGTACCTGAATCGCATTTCCAGGATGTCGCCTTGCGGAAAGCAGTGTCGCTTTCATGCTTTAGCTCTCGCCCCGCGGCGAACATTTAACCCGCCGCAGCGAAGCGCCTCACATCCACCTCGACGCCGGCGGCAACGGCGCTCTCGGCCTGCTTCAGCAGTGTGGCTGTCACTTCCGCAGAATGAAACGCCTCCCGCAGTTGTCGCAGACCTCGGCGGGGACGTTGCGGAAAACCAGCGTCGCGCCGCCGCGTTCAAGGGTCACGCTCGCCTTTCCCGGCTTGGTTTCGCCGTGCTTGCAGATCGGGCACTTCATGGTCGTTTCCTCGTGGCAAAGTCCGGCCCCCATTGAGCGGGCTCGGCTTTGCTGGAATTCTCACGCGGCCCGCCGTTCGCCGCCGCTCTCAAACGGAATCAATCCGCCCTTGACCGCGTCCAGGATCACCAGCTCGACAATCGACCCGTCCGCGGCATAGCTCACGTTGACATTCCAGTCCTGCGAAGTTTCGCGAACGATTGGCTTATCGCTGAAGCGGAATTCGAGAATATCGTCTTGGGGAAAGTAGGTCGTCTTCATCCTCAGGGCTCCCAAGAAAAGTGATGCATCACGGTCTTGACCACGAGCGCAGCGTCCAGCACCGCGACCGCGCAAACCAGATTGTCCTCGCGCTCGGGAAAGCTCTTGGCAATCCAAAGGCGGGCGGCATCCTTGTAGCGGACATCTCCAGTTTCGATGAGGTCTAGCAATTGTGCCTCGCTGATATTGCGTTCGGCCATGCGCCGGCGCGCATGATCGGTGATGATAACAAGCTTTCCGAAGCGTCCGCTCAACATCACGCGACCGCTCGCTGCGTGAGCGCGACGACTTTGCGCCGCCGGATCACGCCGCTTGCCATCTCGGCCAGCCGGGCGCCCCATGCCTCAAGCGCCCGGCGTTTTTCCGGTAGGTACGAATAGCGGTCATAGTGTTTCGCCTGGACGCCGCTCGCGCGGCCGTGTGAAAGGACGTGCGCGCGGATTTCACGGCTGATCCCGAGTTCCGCGAGCATGGTTTCGCAGGTGCGGCGCAGGTCCCGCAGTTGGAACGCCGCAATGCCTTGCTTTTTCTTGAGCGTGCCCGATACCTCGCGCACGGCGACCGAAAGCGTTTCGAGAACCATGGCGCGTTTGCCGTCGCCGGTAAAAGGCCCGGAGGCGTCCGCATTCAATTCGCGCAGCGGCGCAAGCTGCTCCAGCGCGAACGGTGTGAGCGGCAGCAAATGATCGCGAATGCCGCCGCGGCCCTTGGAATCGCGCAATAGCAGCGTGTTCGCCTCGAAGTCGAAGTCCGCCCAAGCTGCACGCAGAAGCTGCGAGATGCGCTGCCCGCCAAGGGCAAGGTTGAAGCGCAGGAAAGCCCCCTGCGGCACCGGAAGCGCTTCGAGCGCCTTCCAGAACTCCCTTAGCTCGGTTTCTGTCAAGACGCGCTCGCCCGCGCGCTCGTACTCGGCGATGCGTGGCACCAGGGCGACGGGGTTTGATTTCAGGCCGAATAGGACGCCGCCATGCGCCACTGTGCGCGGATCGTGGTCCGCCTTGCCCCCATAGGCAAACGCCGCATGAAGGTAGGAGCGCAGGACGTTCACTTGCCGCGTGATGCCTTTCTTCACCATCCGCGCGAGGATGCGCTGAATGTGCCCCGGATCGATTTCCACCGCCTTGGCCTCGGCAAGCGCCGGCAAGGCGCGCACGATGTACCGCCCGAAGATCCCCTTGACTTGCTCCGCGCTCGGCTTGCCTGCGGCCCGTAGCGAGGCCACATACGCATCGAGCAGGGCATGAAGGCTGCCCTGGCGCGCTGCCGCGTCAGCCGCTTTCTTGCGCTCGTGCTCTTTTTCAGCTTCCAGCGCCTCGAAATGGCCGTGCAGGTCGGTGACGCCGGAGCGGTACAATCCGGACCACTCATGGGCCTTGTCGCGAGCTTCCTGCAACTTCTTGCCGCGTTTGCCGGTCGGATCGTAGCGGCCGATCGGCAGAAAGCGACGCCGGTTCTCGCCGTCGAAATAGGCAAAATAGAACATGATCCCCGACTGGCCGAGCTTTGCCACCAGGCGCCCCGCGCCGCGCGATCCACCGTCGGAAAACCATTCGTCGCTGCCGCTCCATTTCTTGCGCAGCGCCCGATCCGTCAGTTCATTTGCTCCGCCCGCCATTTTGCGCCCCCAAAAAGCAGTCCTTTGGTCTGGCATCGTGTTGCAGTTCCGTTGCAGTACCGTTGCAGTAACGCAGCGGCTTAGCTTGGACTATAGCGGACGTACTTTGAAAAGCAAGTGTTATTGCTCAATGAGTTACGAAGATGACTTGAACCAGCCCGGACACCCTTGGACGCCTAATAAAGAGACTCATAATCCTTTGGTCGAAGGTTCGAATCCTTCCGGGCCCACCAATAAGCTTACGTCGCGTGCCGCTTTTCCGGGATCCGTTGCTGCCGATCTATGAACTTCATTCACGCCGCCCGCTTCACTTTCATCTGCACGCTTGTCGTTGTCACTCCGGCCTCGAATCGGCGATCGCGACTGGCCCGCCGAGTGGTTACTGGTAGATCCCAGCCTCCATAACCGCTTCGACGAGGGCGTGCATGTTGGCGGCCGGCGTATCTCGCGGCACCACGCAGTCGGCGCCGAGCATGTATCCGCCGTGAGCCGCAGCCTTGGCAATGCATTCCTTGGCCTCTTGGGCCACTTG
>JACQTO010000014.1 GCA_016210745.1 Betaproteobacteria bacterium | reverse complement strand
TAGCCGAGGTTGCGCCCGTGGTAGGGCTCTTTGAGATGGAGCTCGGGCAAGCCCTCCTCTTTCCATATTTGCGCGGCCCGGTCCATGAATTCCTTCGTGGGCAGCGACACCGGGGGCAGCGGCCACTTCACCGTCGCATCCATCAGCATATAAGACTGCGTGGGCAGTTCCGGCTCGTATTCCTCCCGCGCCTTTTCCATCACTTCCATCGGCGCCAGGGAGACGTCCGTGAGCCCGAGGCACGGCCGCGTGATGACGCGCATATCGCGGTGAGGTTGGAACCGCGTGGACAAGGCCCAAACGATGGATTCGAAGTTGTTCGGGTCTATGTCCTCGTTGACGGCGACGATTATCTTGCTGTCAACCCGGTGCTTCTGCGCAGCTTCCAGTATCTTCCATACCTCTTCGGTGGTGGTGCCCTTCACCTGGATCACCATGAAATATATGGAGTCGGATGTTTCTATAAAGGCGACTTTCTGCACCTGCTCGAAGCCCGCAACGTAATGCAAGTGCTTGTACACCGATGCTCCGTTGCCCAGCATCTTGATCTTGCTGCTCTCGCTGGGCTGGAACTGGCTGATAAAGCTGAGGAGTACGGGGTTCTTGCGATGGGTGATGCAGGTAACCGTGAAATAGGGCCGCGGCTGCGTCAGCGACATATAACCGATGGATTCGCCGAAAGGCCCTTCCTTCTCGAGCACGCTGGTGTCTATCAGACCCTCGACGACGATCTCGGCATGCGCCGGGACTTCCAAGTCCACGGTCTTGCATTTGACCACTTCGAGCGGCGCCCCCGCGATAGCCCCCGCCATGGTGAACTCGTCGACATCGATGGGGAAGTCCACCACCGAGCTGTAACCGACGGAGGGCGGTCCGCCGATTATGATGGCCGCAGGCAAGGGCTGGCCTTTCTCGCGGGCTTTGTTCCAGTGAATCGCCACGCCGCGGGTGGGCCGGCAGAAGTCGATGCCCGTTTTGGTCGGTGACTTGATCAGAACGCGGTAAGTGCCGACGTTGCGAATGCCGGTATCCGGATCCTTGGTGACCCAGAAGGGCGCGGTAAACGCCGGCCCGGGGTCGTAACCCGGCGTCAAAATGGGGATCGGGAATTCGTCCAGGCCGCCGTGCTCTAGCAGCTTGTCGCCCATGTGCACCTCTTCGTGCACCGGCCCGTATTCGACCAGCTTGGGCGGAATCGGATTTCTCTCGGCGTGCGCCCTCTTTTCCTGGATTTCTTCGGGCTTGCACATCATGCCCAAGGCATAAATCTGCTCGCTGCCGCCCAGGGCCGCCAGCGCCACACTGCCGGCGTAGCGCTTGCCGTTGACATCGGTGATGTTGTCGAACACGAAAGCGGTGCGCTGCTCTTCGGGCAGGCCCACGAATTGAAGCCGTACCAGCGGAGACAACTCCGTATCCTTGTTGATCAAGCGCTTGATTCGGCGCAGCTTGCCGTTGCGGTCCAGAACTTCCAGGTACTCTCTGATATCTTTGTAATAAGCCAATTGACACTCCTCCCTAAATTAACGTAACGGGTCCAAGCTTTAACCGGGAATTCCCACGTGAGCTCGCAGCGAGCTGCCCTGCCGGTGAATACACCCGATCAGATCCGATTGTCAAGCAAGAGATCGAGCATTAGGGAGTATCGGAGCGGACGACCCTTTTTGCGCTCGTGCCCGGCAAAATCGTCCGGCGTTGCTCGCATGCCGTGACAAATTGGGCATCGCCGAATGCGGGAATACGGATATTAGCGTGGCGCTGTTATACGCTTGCACACGACCGCAATGCGCATATTGTTACAATCTTCGCCAGGAGCATATAGGTGCTTGGCCATTCGCACGGAGATCGACCATGAACCGCAAGACGCTACTTGTCGCAGTTGCAGCCGCGTTCCTCGTCACACTCCCCGCCGAGAGCGACGCCAAGCGCGTCGGCGGAGGAAAGACAGTCGGTTCCAGCAAGCCTTCCAGTGCCAGCAAGACAAAGAAATCCGATGAGACGCCCGCTGATGAGACGGCCGGCAAATCCCGCTCGATGAATATCACGCCGCGGATCAGCACGCCGCCGGGCTCACCGGCGCAGCCGCAGCGCTCTGCAATTCCGGCCGCAGCGGTCGGGGCGGCGGCCGGCGTGGCGGCCGGCACGCTCGCGGGCAGCGCCGCTGCGAGTGCGGATGCCGAGGCCAACAAGCGCCAGGAAGAGGCTTCGCGCAAGCGTCAGCAGGAACTCGCCGCGCTGCAGAAGCGATTCGACGATGAAGTGAAGTTACGTAAGGCGGAGGACGAGCGGAAGAAGGCCGATTCCGCGGCGAAAGCCGCGGAAGCTGCGCGCAGGAAGCTCGAGCAGCAGGAAGCGCAAAGGCTTGCCGCGCTGGAGGGCCAAAAGAAGGCCAAGCGGGAGCGCGCGGAGCGCGAGGCCCAATGCCAGATCAAGCCCGTGATGTCGGACGACGAAATCGCGAAGTGCCGCTTGCGCTAGCAGGCTAGCGTCTTCGCCGTGCAATTCAGCCGAGCAGCTCGCGCACCCACCGGTTGACCTCGGCGCTATGATGGCGCGCGGTTTTGCCGCTGGGAGAGAGGGGCTCGGTGTAGAAAAATTGCGGAAGCTCGTCGTCCTCCTCGGTAAATCCGGCGGCCCGATTGAATTCCCACTCCATTTTCAGCGCTTCGCGCCCCAGGGGCGTCATGAAGGACGGATCGAGCTTGGTGCCGTGCGCATCGTTGAGCGCCGAAGCGATGAGATCGGGGTTCACGTTCGTCACCGAGCGTCCGAATATGCATAGGCCCAGCGAATCGGTTGCGGCGGTTATCGTCTGCGCATCCAGGCTGACTGCCACCAGGTCTTTGGTCGTTTTTCCCTTGCAGTCGTACGCCGGTACGTTGCCCGCCGTGTGATCGGCGCCCTGCGCCGTAACCATCATGGAAATTCCCGTCACCTCGATCACGCGGGGATCGTAGGCGCTGACACCCTGTCGCTTGATGACAGGAATGCGTTGGACCTTGTAATGGGCGCCCACGCGCGCTGTTCCCTGAGCGAGCAGCCGGCCCCGCTCAGTTCCGCGGCGCATGTCCTCCAAGGCAGCCATCATGAACCCGACATCGCCGAACGCGCCAATTCCGGCATCCATCAGAAGACCCAGCGTGGCGCCCACCTCGATGGTATCGACACCCAAGTCGTTGGCAACGCCGTTGACTCGCGCCACGTCGTCGGGATCCTCGAGACCGCAATTGCTGCCCATCAGACCCAGGGTCTCGTATTCCAGCGGCGAGACGAGTTCCTTGCCCTTTTCATCGACGTAGACGTTGCTGCATTCGATCATGCAACCGGGCATACAGGCGTGCGAAGGGTTTCCGCCGCGGCTCAGGTTGCGCTCGCGGATATAATCGCCGCCCAGTTTCAGAGGTCCCTGCGACGTATCGACCAGCCGGCCGGCGCTGAAGTTGCGCACCGGCATCCCGCCGATGCGGTTGGTGAAGTCGCCCATCGCCGCGGTGCCCTGGAGCTTGAAGCTCTCGATCGCCGCCTCCTTGCCCAGCTTGACCCCGTACTCGCGTATCGCGCCCATGACTTTCTTGCGGTCATGGAAGGTCGGCATCTTGTGCATGTCCACCACGATCGCCTTGACCTTCTTGCTTCCCATGACGGCGCCAACGCCGCCGCGCGCGGCAAGCCGCGAGGGCCGGCCGTCGGTGTCGGCGAATGAAATGCCCGCCGCCAGGCCCAGATATTCGCCGACGGGCCCACACAGCGCAAAGCTGACCTTCTTGCCGTATTTCTCGAACAGGAGAGCTGCGGCCTCAAAGTTGCCTTTGCCCATATAGGGCTCGGCGCTCTCGAAGTTGATGGAGCCCTCCTTGGTGATGCGAATGACGATCCACTCGCTCGAGGCACCGTAGAGCGTGAGCCCGGCGGTCTCCAGCTGGCCCAATGCGAAGCCGAAGGTGCCGCCCGAATTGGCTTCCTTGATGCCGCCGGTGAGGGGACTCTTGCAGCCGACGCTGATCCGGTTGGCGTTGGAGAAGTTTGTGCCCGCGAACGGCCCGGCCGAAAAGATCAGGGGATTGGCCGCTGACAGCGGCTCCACGCGCGCAACGCCGCGCTCGAGCAGCGACTTGGCGATGAAGTGCCTGCCGACGCGAATGATCGCCTCGCCGTGCAATTCTTCCGTCTGGACTGAGCGATCCCCCAAATTGATGTGCAGGTACTTGCGCATGTCGTTTTTACCCCTTGACGATGTCTAGTTTAGATGGACAGCGCAAGAAATCAGAAATTCAATCTGCCCTTCCGGTCACGGGAGCGGTTTCTTCTCATCGAGGACCGCAGTACACTGCGGGCGATGGAAATCGGGGTCGGATCAAGGGTCATCGCACACCAGGGGAAATTGGGGTCAGAGTAACATTTCATCGGAGCGATACCCAGCGCCTCGAGGGGTTTGGGAAATGTTACTCTGACCCCAATTTCCCTGCGGAGAGAAGTCATGGATCTTGGTATTCGAGGAAGATCGGCGCTGGTATGCGGCGCGAGCAAGGGCCTGGGTCGCGCCTGCGCCACCTCGCTTGCGCGCGAGGGCTGTCGGGTGACCATCGTCGCGCGCGATGCGAAGCAGTTGAACATAACGGCCGAGGAGATGCGCATCGCCACCGGCGCCACCGTCACCGCGGTCGCCGCGGATATCACGACGGTGGAGGGCAGGGCCGCGGCGTTTGCCGCCTGCCCAGAACCGGACATCCTCGTGACCAACGCCGGCGGCCCGCCCCCCGGGGATTTTCGCGAGTGGTCGCGCGATGATTGGATTCGCGCGCTGGACGCCAATATGCTCACGCCCATCGAGCTTATCAAGGCGACCGTTGACGGCATGATCGCGCGAAAATTCGGCCGTATCGTGAACATCACGTCGAGTTCGGTCAAAGAACCCATCAAGATCCTCGGTTTGTCCAATGGAGCGCGTTCCGGACTCACGGGCTTTGTCGCCGGTCTCGCGCGCGCCACGGTTAGCCACAATGTAACCATCAACAACCTGTTGCCGGGCGCTTTTGCCACCGATCGGACCAAGGCCATGTTCCAAACCCGCGCCGCCGCGAGCGGCATCAGCGTCGAAGCGGCGATTCAGGAACGCGTTAAAACGATTCCGGCCGGGCGCCTCGGAGATCCGGCGGAATTCGGCGAAGCCTGCGCCTACCTTTGCAGCGCGCAAGCCAGTTACGTCACCGGCCAGAATTTCCTCATCGATGGCGGGGCCTATCCGGGGACCTACTGAGCTGCCCGCGTCCAGCGGGGGCTGCAAACGATGGACCATCGTCCCTTCAAGATACTCGGCCTTCAGCACATCGCAATCGGCGCGGCGGACAAGTCGCGTCTACACCGACTCTGGGTGGACATGCTCGGCATCAATTTAGTGGGTACCTACCGAAGCGAACGCGAAAACATCGATGAGGACATCGGCGTGATCGGCGCCGGAGTGGCGCGCTGCGAGGTCGATTTGATGCAGCCGCTCGATCCCGCGAAAAAACCGGCTGTGAACGACCCGCCGCTCAACCACGTCGGGCTGTGGGTGGACGACCTGAAGGCGGCAAGCGCGTGGCTCGCGGCTCAGGGCGTGCGCTTTACTCCCGGGGGGATCCGGAAAGGCGCTTCGGGCTTTGATATGTGTTTCATTCACCCCAAGGCAAACGAACGCTTTCCCCTTGGCGGCGAGGGCGTGCTGATTGAATTGGTGCAGGCGCCGCCGGAAGTCATAGCCGCGCTCACGCGGTCATCCTGATTCCTCGAAGCAGCCCGTGGAGCGGGCGAAGTGCGAGATCAAGCCTCGCTGGGCGGTTCCTCGGCCGGCAGGTCGTCGGGAGCCATGTGCTCCCAGTCGCAGCCTTCGTCGACACGCGCAAGCAAGGCGCGCCGGGCACATTCGCAAATCAGGCATTCGCCGGAGGCAGCATCCTCCACGATCACAACACCGACTTCCGGGTCGACAACCCGTTCGCCGTCCCAGTAGGAGCAAGTAGCACAGACTTTCGCCTCTGCCGGAAGAATTAGTTTTCGAGCCATGGATGCGAATTTCCGCCTAGGGTAACGCAGAAGCGTCGCTCTTGTACATGCCGGCGGGGGGGGAAATCCGAGGAGTCTATGCTGCACATGCGCAATCTACGGCTCCTTACCGTCCCATCGATTGAAAACAAGGGAAGTTTCCCTGTCTGATTCGCTTTACATTCGACCCGGATTCCCCCCGAATGTTCCTCACAATCGGGGGGAATGCGCGATATCGATTGGCCCCTGAAGCCCGAGATGAATGCAACGGACCGGAATCCGGGTTTGACCGCTATTTCGGTGAGAAGGCGCCCGCGACCGCTTGGTTCGTAGCCTATCGCCTTACGCAATCCACGTAATACTTCATGTCGTCCTTCTCGTCCTCGAACAAGCCGTGAATATCGGTCTCGAAGCCCGGAAACTTGTGGTTGAAATCACGCGCGAACTGCAGATAGCGCACGATCGTCGAATTGAAGATCTCGCCGGGGATCAAAAGCGGGATTCCCGGAGGATAGGGCGTGAGCAACACGCTGGTGATGCGGCCTTCGAGCTTGTCGATTTCGACGCGGTCGATTTCGCGGTGGGCCATCGCGGCGAACGCATCCGAGGGTTTCATTGCCGGCTGCATGTCGGACAGGTACATCTCGGTGGTCAGGCGCCCAATGTCGTTCGCCCTGTACATGCTGTGGATCTGGTCGCACAGGTCGCGGATGCCGAGGCTCTCGTAAAGCGGTTGGACTTGGCAGAACTCCGGCAGCACGCGCCAGATCGGCTGGTTCTTGTCGTAGTCGTCCTTGAACTGCTGCAGCGCGGACACCAGAGTGTTCCAGCGACCCTTGGTGATGCCGATGGTAAACATGATGAAAAACGAGTAGAGGCCCGTTTTCTCAACGATCACGCCGTGCTCGGCAAGGTAGCGAGTGACGATCGCCGCAGGGATGCCGGTCCTGGCGAACTTGCCCGACACGTCGAGCCCCGGGGTGATCAAAGTCGCCTTGATCGGGTCGAGCAGGTTGAAGCCCGGCGCGAGGTTGCCAAAGCCGTGCCACTTTTCGTTGGCCTTGAACATCCACTCCTCGCGCGAGCCCATGCCTTCGGCGGCGATCTTGTCGGGCCCCCAGACCTTGAACCACCAGTCCTTGCCCCATTCGTCGTCGACCTTGCGCATGGCGCGGCGGAAGTCGAGCGCTTCGAGAATCGATTCCTCCACCAGCGCGGTGCCGCCGGGAGGCTCCATCATCGCCGCCGCCACATCGCAGGAGGCGATGATCGCGTACTGGGGCGAGGTCGACGTATGCATCAGGTAAGCCTCGTTGAATGCGTGCCGGTCGAGCTTGCGGGTCTGTGACTCCTGCACAAGGATTTGCGAGGCCTGCGAGATGCCGGCGAGCAGCTTGTGCGTGGAGTGCGTGGCGTAGATGATTGCGTCCTTCGTCCGCGGGCGCTCCCGGCCGATGGCGTACATGTTCGTGTAGAAATCGTGAAACGTCGCATGCGGCAGCCAGGCCTCGTCGAAATGCAGCGTGTCGATCGACGAATTGAGCGTTTCCTTCAGCATCTCGACGTTGTAGAGCACGCCGTCGTAGGTGCTCTGGGTGATGGTAAGGATGCGTGGCTTCCTGCGCTTTGCGGCGCGTGCGAACGGATTGGCCTCGATCTTCCTCTGGATGTTCTCTGGTTTGAATTCCTCGAGCGGAATCGGCCCGATGATGCCGAGGTGATTGCGCGTAGGCGTGAGGAACACGGGAATGGCGCCGGTCATCGTTATGGCGTGCAGGATGGACACGTGGCAGTTACGGTCCACCACGACGATGTCGTCCGGTGCGACGTTGGCGTGCCACACAATCTTGTTCGAGGTCGAGGTGCCGTTGGTGACGAAGAAGCAATGGTCGGCGCCGAAGATGCGCGCGGCGTTGCGCTCCGAGGCGGCAACCGGCCCGGTGTGATCGAGCAGTTGACCGAGTTCGTCCACCGCATTGCATACATCGGCGCGCAGCATGTTCTCGCCGAAGAACTGGTGGAACATCTGGCCGACCGGGCTTTTGAGGAAAGCCACGCCGCCCGAGTGTCCCGGACAATGCCACGAGTAGGAACCGTCCTGGGCGTAATGCACCAGCGCACGGAAAAACGGCGGCGAGAGGCCATCGAGGTAGGCCTTCGCTTCGCGGATGATGTGGCGCGCCACAAACTCCGGCGTGTCCTCGAACATGTGAATGAAACCGTGCAACTCGCGCAGGATGTCGTTGGGAATATGCCGCGAGGTGCGCGTCTCGCCATAGAGGTAAATCGGGATGTCCGCGTTCTTGAAGCGGATCTCCTTGATGAAGGCGCGCAGGTTCAGCACCGCCGGGTCCAACTCGGGGCCGGGCGTGAATTCCTCGTCGTCGATGGACAGAATGAACGCCGAGGCGCGCGACTGCTGCTGCGCGAACTGCGACAGGTCGCCGTAACTGGTGGCGCCCAGCACCTCCACGCCTTCCACCTCCATGGCCTTCGCCAGCGCGCGAAAACCCAGGCCGCTGGTGTTCTCCGAGCGGAAATCCTCGTCGATGATGACAATGGGAAAGCGGAATTTCATTCGGTTCTCCGTTTTTTTGAGCTAGCCGACAACCGCCTGCCGGCATCTATGATTATCTCACCGGCAAGAAGCCTGGTGATCTAATCGGCGCCAGGACACTGGCTCGCGGCATGGGAATGCCGCCGGATGAGTTTGCCGCCTACGTGAAATCCGCGGCGAGGATTGCCAACAGGCCTCGGCACGCCCGGTGGCTTGACCTCGGTCAAGCCACCGGCAGATACAGCCGTTCAGTACGCTACGCCCGGCGGAGGCGGTGGCGGGTTTCCCGGAGGCGGCGGCGGTATAACGTAGGCTTGCGGCGGCCGTGGTGCATAGACGCGCGGCGGTGGCAAAGCGGGTCGGTACCGTGGGGGCGGGCTCGCAGGGGCGTCCTGCGCAGCGCTGAACCGCCCGGAAACCGGGACTTTATCGCCTTTGGCATACATGCATTGAACATAGGCATTGTCGTAGCGGCGCTGCAATGAATAGCCGGAAGACTGCGCGGCACCAACTCCTGCAACACTGCCGACAATCAGACCGGTTCCCGCCCCAACTCCAGCTCCAGTACGTCCGCCGACCGCGGCACCGGCCAGAGCACCTACGATAGTCCCAACCGCGGCGCTCCGCAGGCCGCTATCTATCGCCGATTGATCCGCGGTTACGCCGACTTGGCTCGCGGCGTACCGCCTGCAGTCGGCGTCATCAGCACGAAAGTGATCAAAACTCTTACCCGTTCCCGGCATCGCCATCACGCTGGGGCCGGCCGGAATGGTTGCACAGGCCCCTGCAAGGGCTAGGGCGAACAGCGGCGACAGACGCACGAATCGGTTCATATAATCCTCGAGAAATCGGCAGCGGACCATCGAGCCGGCACGCATGGGTGGCGGATGCGACATATCGCTGATGAGACCGCCGGCCGTCACTTGCTGCCAGCGCCGACCTTACGCCGAACCGAGTCGCAAATTGGTAATAAATTGTGACAACACCGGCGGGGACAAGACCGCACTGCGCAGTGCCTGGCCAGACGAACAAAAGCTGGAACAGTGCTTGCAGCCGCAAAGGTGAGTGAACCCTCTCTGGGCCCGGCGATGCCAGAAGATACCCATCCCGCGGGCATCTTCGGGCATCGCCGCGTTCAGCTCCCGGGCCCCGGCGCGCTTGCCTGCGCGAACTTGATGATGGGCTGATCGACTGCCAGACTGTCGCCCTGCCTGGCCAGCACCTCGGCGACAACGCAGTCGCGCTCGGCCTTGAGGATGTTCTCCATTTTCATCGCCTCGATCACCGCCAGCTTCTCGCCCGCCTTCACTTGCTGACCGGGTTTGACCGCTACTTCGGTAAGCAAACCGGGCATGGGCGAGAGCAGGAACTTCGACAAATCCGGCGCGGGTTTCTCGGGCATGAGCGACAGCAGCTCCGCATCGCGCGAGGTCAATACCCACACGTCGGCCTGCGTGCCCCAATGGCAGACGCGATATCTCAAATCCAGGCGCTCGATCTGCAGGCAGACGCGCTCTGCGTTCCAGGTCCCGTGGAACAACAGCTCGCCCAGCTTCCAATCGGATTTCAGTTCGAAGGTTTCGCCTTTGTGCACCATCGCGTAACCGCCTTCGACCGGCGTCACCTGCAGCGAATACCTGTCCTTGCCCATCAATACCACCCAGTCGATGCCGACCTTGCGCTCGTGGCCGGTAAGACGCCCCGTGGTGCACACGGCGCGGTCGATATAGCGGCGGCGCGCGAAGGCGGCGGCGCAAGCGAGCAGCAGCGGGTCGTCGTGGATCACGTTTGCAGGATGGAATCCCCGAGGAAATTCCTCGGGGATAAATCCGGTGTTGAATTTCCCCGAAACAAAGCGCGGGTGCTGAACCAGCGCCGCCTGAAAGGCGATATTGCTGGACACGCCGCGAATCACGAACGCATTCAACGCATCGCGCATGCGCGCGATCGCCGCATCGCGCGTGGCCCCGTGAACAACGAGCTTGGCGATCAACGAGTCGTAATGCATCGATATTTCGCCGCCTTCGAAAACGCCGGTATCGACGCGCACCGCCCCGGGCAGCTCCTCCGGGGGCATATATTTAACCAGGCGCCCCACCGAGGGCAGGAAGTTGCGGAACGGGTCCTCCGCGCAGATGCGCGCCTCCATGGCCCAACCGTTTAGCTTCACGTCCGCTTGCCTGAAAGCGAGTTTCTCTCCCGCGGCGACGCGGATCATCTGCTCGACGAGATCCAGCCCCGTGATCATCTCGGTCACCGGGTGCTCCACCTGCAGCCGCGTATTCATTTCGAGGAAGTAGAAGTTGCGCTTCGCGTCGACGACGAATTCGACCGTGCCGGCCGACTGGTACTTTACCGCTTTGGCCAGCGCGCAGGCCTGCTCGCCCATTGCGGAGCGGGTGGCGGCATCGAGGAAAGGCGAAGGCGCCTCCTCGATCACTTTCTGATGTCGGCGCTGGATCGAGCACTCGCGCTCCCACAGGTACAAGAGGTTGCCGTGCGCATCGCCCAGCACCTGAATCTCGATATGGCGCGGGTCTTGGATGAATTTTTCGATAAATACGCGCTCGTCGCCGAACGCACTCCTCGCCTCGTTGCGGCAACTCTGGAATCCCTCGCGCGCCTCGGCCTCGTTCCAGGCAACGCGAAGGCCCTTGCCGCCGCCGCCTGCGCTCGCCTTGATCATCACCGGGTAGCCGATGTCGGAGGCAATGCGTGCGGCGTGTTCGGGGTCGGCGATCACGTCGGTGTAGCCTGGAATAGTGGACACGCCGGCCTCGATCGCCAGCTTCTTCGAGGCGATCTTGTCACCCATCGCCCGCATCGACGGCGCCTTGGGACCGATGAAGGCGATGCCTTGGCCCTCCAGCGCATCGCAGAACAGCGCGTTCTCCGAGAGGAGGCCGTAGCCCGGATGCACGCCCTGGGCGCCGGTATCCTTGCAGGCCTGGATGATGCGCTCCATCGCGAGGTAGCTCTGCGCCGAGGGCGCCGGGCCGATGCACACCGCCTCGTCGGCCATCTGCACGTGGCGCGAGTCGCGGTCGGCATCCGAATACACCGCGACCGTCTTGATGCCCATGCGTTGCGCCGTCTTGATGACTCGGCAAGCGATTTCGCCGCGATTGGCGATGAGGATTTTTTTGAACATGGTTTGGCCAGGATTCAGCAAGCAGGATTCAAAATTAAGAGCCCCTGTGACTCCAACGCACTTACCAACGTCCAATCCTCCCCCCAACACCAAGCATTTATGGTTCTTTTCCTCACCCCTCGCCCCTCCCCTTCAATCCTCAATCCTAGAACCTGAATCCCGATTCCTGATTCCTGAATCCTGCTCTCCCTACAGCGGAATATTCCCGTGCTTGCGCCACGGATTCGTCAGCTTCTTGTCATTGAGCATCGCGAGCGAGCGGCAAATTCTCTTGCGCGTCTCGTGCGGCATGATGACGTCGTCGATGTAGCCGCGGTGCCCGGCGATGAACGGGTTGGCGAATTTCTTGCGGTACTCCTCGGTGCGCTCGGCGATCTTTTCCGGGTCGCCCGCGTCCTTGCGGAAAATGATCTCCACCGCGCCTTTGGGGCCCATGACCGCGATTTCAGCCGACGGCCAGGCGAAGTTGACGTCACCGCGCAAGTGCTTGGAACTCATGACGTCGTAGGCCCCGCCGTAGGCCTTTCGCGTGATGACGGTAATTTTCGGGACGGTTGCCTCGCAAAAGGCGTACAAAAGCTTCGCGCCGTGCATGAT
>JACQTO010000050.1 GCA_016210745.1 Betaproteobacteria bacterium | reverse complement strand
GGGGGATCTCGGGCCTCGGATTTACGAGCAAGAGCGCGACCGCACTTGCCCCGAGCCTGACCAATCTCGCTTTCTCCATTGCCAAGCTGGTGCCCGGCACCAACGGCAGTCCGAGCAAGTGGGTCAGCTACATCGTGACCACCATGCCGACTACAACCACGGCTATGACCGCCACTCGGCCCTCGACCGACAACACGGGCACCCTGGTGGACAACGGCGACGGCACCTACAAGTACACCTTCTACCGGGATATCACCAAGGCCAAGGAGCAGGTTGCAGGGCTCACCCTCACCGGCGCAAACGTCGCCGCGGATCTGGGCGATCTGACCTATGACCCGACGCTGAATCACCGACTGGTGATCCAGATCGGCGGCAACGCCCGCGGCACCGGCACCAATACCGCCGACGGCTCGAACTCGGGGGTCACCGCGGTTCCCATGGGCACGCCGAAGGCGATCGTCTTCGACTGGTACCCGAATACCGGACAAGTGGTCCCCGCAGACGACGCTGACCAGCGCGAAATCGTCCAGGTTTCCGCGTGCTTCGAATGCCACCAGAAGTTCACTTTCCACGGCGGCAACCGCCAGGATACGAAGCTGTGCGTGGTCTGCCATAGCGACCAGCGCAAATACGGCCGTACCGAAGCGACCACCACTGCCACTGGCTATACCGGCAGCACCAATAGGATCGGTGGCAACGCAGTTGGGAATTTCCCCAACTATATTCACAAGATCCATATGGGCGAGCATTTGACCAAGACCGGCTACAACTACGCCAACGTCCACTTCAACCATATAACCTATCCGCAGCCGATCACGAACTGCACCAAGTGCCACACCAAGTCCGCTGCGACGCCGCAGGGCGACAACTGGATGAACGTACCCAGCCGCCTGGTCTGCGGTGCCTGCCATGACGGCATCGACTTCGCAACCGGCAAAGGCACGACGGTGACTGGCGCGACGACCGGTCACATCGGCGGCGCCAAAGCGGATGACAGTCTGTGCGCCCTGTGCCATGACGCGGCAAGCATCTCCACGTACCACGTCACGGTCGATCGCACGGGCTCGAGCGGCCGCGCCGGTTATCCGGTGAACACCGCAGCGGACACTCCCACTCCGGGTTACCCCTCCGGGCAAGGTCCCTCGATCCCGCTGGCATCGCAACTGAGAATGCCGGCAGGCGTCTACAAGATCGATTTTGAGATCAAACAGGTCACCGTAGCCGGTGCCGCCGGCGCCAAGAAAGCCACCGTTGTCTATCGCATTCTGAAAGACGGACAACCGGTAACCTTGAACGCAACCGGTTTCCTGATCGACAACGTCGACGGCTCACCCGGCATCTATGTGGCGTACGCAACGGCCCAGGACGGGATCGCTTCTCCTGCCGATTGGAATGCCACCAAGAGCGCCACCATCAAGGCCCTTCGCGACGGCACGAGCGGGAACTCGCAGACCGGCCCTGAAACCGGCGGGTATTACACCGCAACGCTGGGCGCTACCATCCCTGACGACGCGAAAATGGTGACCGCCGCTATTGGCGTCGAGTACCAGGGCTTCGTTCAGTTGAACCACGCGGAGTATCCCAATGGGATCCGGCTGCGCGAGCCGAAGATCGTGATGAAGCTTGCGGACGGTTACACCGCCCGTCGCAGCATCGTCAGCGGTGACAAATGCAACAAGTGCCACGGCCAATTGGGCGTTGCCCCGTCCTTCCACGGCGGCGCGCGCAACAACGGCGAAGCCTGCGCCATTTGTCACGACGCCAACCGGGCAACCGGCCATGTCGGACCAAATTACAGTTTCGGCGGCGGCTGGTCGGTCGCGATCAAGAACATGGTTCACGGTATCCATGCGTCGTCCAAGCGGGAGCAAGCTTTCACCTACGAAGCGACTGCCGCGAAGCCGAATGGATTCGGGGATATCACCTATCCTGGCGTCCTGAAGAACTGCGAGACGTGCCACGTGGCCGGCAGCTATGACTTCAGCGCTGCAGCGAACAACGCCGCGCTGCCCAACCTGCTGTGGACCACGGATGCCAAGGGGAACATGCTCAATGATGCGACGACCAATCCCACCGGCATCGCTTCCATCGGGCTTAACCCCTGGGTGACAACCTTGGGCGATGGTCAGGTCGACTACAGGACCGACAATCTGGTGAGTTCGCCGATTGCCTCTTCGTGCTTCGGTTGCCACGACACCAGCTTAGCCGTCGCGCATATGCAGTCCAATGGCGGCACGCTCTTGAAGCGCTTCTCAAGCGTTTCGACGGTTGCAGTGCGGCCGGCTATTGGCACCGCTTCCACCATGACCTTCACGAAGGGTGAGCAGTGCACGCTTTGCCATCTGGCCGGCAAAGTGGCCGACATCAAGGCCATGCATGCGAAGTGATGTGATCGCGGTTTGATCACGGCAGCAAAGCGGGGCACGGCACGCCGTGTCCCGGCAAGAGAAACTGCAGTAACACGCAACCCGGGGGTGGAAACGCCTCCGGGTTGTTTTTTTGTCTAATCGATGGCCGCGATATTGACGGTCGCCGCAGGTTCATAATCCCAAATCAACCAGGAGAAATTCCATGAAGCGCAGCATCATCCGTTCTGCATTGATCGCCGCACTGCTGCTACCCGCAGGCCCGTCCTTCGCGGCGGCAAACAGTGCCGAGGCGCCCGAAGACATGAAGACGATCAAGAGCTCCGGGAAGACCAAGAAGAGCAGCGAGGCAAAGAAAACCAAACCGGCGGTCAACGTCAAGCTGGTGGATATCAACAGCGCGAGCAAGGCACAACTGAAGAAACTGCCGGGCATCGGCGACGCCGAAGCCGAAAAGATCATCGCCGGCCGTCCTTACCTTACCAAGGCGCATCTGGTCACCCGCAAGATCATCCCTTCCGGGGTCTACGAAAATCTCAAGAAACAGATTATGGCCAAGCAGAAGAACTAAACGGACCGGGCGCTCCTCGCGCCAGCCTTGCTTGCCCGAACTGCGTTCCGGCGCCTGTCGATTCCGACTAAATCAGTACGGATTCAAGGCAAATGTAACTCGACACGGTGCGAGTCACTTGCAAGTTGATGGATGGGGTAATCTGAATTAGTATTGCTGGCAACAATAAGAAGCGGCCAAACGTTTTTCGCCCGTTTGGTTTTCTCAGTAGATTTGTGGGGTTACAAGACTTGGGCTGTACCCGGTATGTTAGCTGCTGAGTTCCTGTCGGGCTCGCGCAAGGGGTCGGCTTGAGCGGAGGAGCAGGTTGCATTCAAGCAAAGGAGCAGTAGCGGTCATGAGCCGGAATCGATCATCGTATCGCTGGGTCGGCCCAGTAGCGGCGGGCTTGCTGGCATTTGCCCTGGTGGGGTGTGGTGGCGGTTCCGGCGGCGGCGGCGGTTCCGGGGGAACGGGCGTGGCCGTGACCGGGTTTGATGGAGGCGCTGCGGCGTTATCCGCCTCGTCGGCGTTGAACATTACTGTCACTAGCGCTACCGTAAGCAGTGCGCCGGTGGTGAACTTTACCGTAACCAACCAGGCCGGCGTCGGCTTGTCCGGCCTTACCGCGGCGGACTTGCGCTTCAACATCGCCAAACTCGCGCCGGGATTGAACGGCGAGCCAGGCGCCTGGCAGAACTATATCAATAGCGCAAACGGCGGCGCGGTCGAAGGCTCTCAGGAACGCTCAGGTGCTGGCTTTGTTTTCGGGACGCTGGTCGATCGCCTGGACGGCAGTTATACCTACACTTTTGCCACCGATATTACGAGCGCCGCGAAAAACCCCTGTCCAGCGCCGTGCACGACTGCCGACGGCAAGGCTCTCGATATCAGCTACCAGCCAAGCGTGACGCACCGCGTGACGGTTCAGCAGGCCAACAGCGCCTATCCAAAGGCCACAGGTGTATTCGATTTCGTGCCCGCTGGGGGCAGCGTGGTCAGGCGCGATGTCGTGCTGACCTCCACCTGCAATCAATGCCATAGCGAGCTTACGGCGCACGTCACGCGGGTCGATACCAAGTTGTGCGTCACCTGCCACAATCCGGGTTCGTGGCTGGCCGGTACGCCGACGGTACCGGTGGACTTCAAGGTGATGATCCACAGGATCCATAATGGCGCCAATCTGCCGAGCGTCCTCGCCGGCACGCCCTACGTCGTCGGAGGCGCCGACTACTCGAAGGCCGTCTTTCCGCAAGACGTTCGCAACTGCACCAAGTGCCACAACGGCACCCTTAGCGCGCAAGGCGACAACTGGAAGAATCAGCAGAGCATAGCTGCTTGCGGCTCCTGCCACGATGATGTCAATTTCGGCGCGTCGGCCGATCCGGCCAAGCCGAGAGTTCATCTGGGCGGGGTAGTTAGCGACAACAGCACCTGCGTGGGATGCCACGGGACAGGCAAAGTGGCCGATGTGGTGGTCGCGCACAACTTCCCGGACAGGCTCAAGGCGGCGGCGGCCAAGTTCAAGTTCAACATCGTCAGTGTGACTCCCACTGCACCGGGCAGCACACCGGTCGTCACTTTCTCGGTCACCGATCCCACCAATGCGGACCGGCCCTACGACATCAAGACCGAGGCGCCGTTCACGGTCGCGGGCAGCAGCACGCTGACGATCAAGGCCGGCTGGACCGCGGCGGGCATCGCCGACATCGGCAATGACGGTAACGGAGTGGCTTTCGGGCAACCGATCAGCATCAGTCTCTTGAACAACGCAGCAGTCGTGGCCGGGGCTACCGCAGGCACTTTCACCGTCACTGCCCCCGGCGCCATCCCCGCGGCTCAGACGGGCACCCTCAGAGTCACCATGGAAGGGCATCCCGCGGGCGACCTGAGTGTCGGAGGGGCATTGCTCCCGGTCAAGAGCGTGTTCAGGGATTTCGCGATCACCGGCGCGGTGACGGCACGGCGGACCGTGGTCGACATCGCTAGGTGCAACGTTTGTCATGACGTGCTGAGCGTGCATGGCACCAACCGCACCGATGAGCCGGGTGTGTGCGTGGTTTGCCACAACCCGAACGCGACTGACGCAGGCCGGCGCCCGACTGCCGCTGGTGTTCTCACCGGAGGCGTTGACGGCAAGCTGGAAGAGTCGATCGACTTCAAGACCATGATCCACGGTATCCACGCGAGCCAAACGACCGCGGGCGGCAAACGCGAGAAGGGGCTGGTGATCTACGGGTTCGGCGGCAGCGTGAACGACTACAGCACGCTCCGTTTCCCCGGAAAAGTCAACGACTGCGCCTTGTGCCACGCCGGCGCGTCGTACCAGATCACAGGTATCTGGGAGTCGCCGACAGCGAACGGTATCCTGGGGAACACGATCAGCACGGCCGCATCGACGACCGATCCGTCGGACAACCTGAGAATCTCGCCGACCGCGGCCGTATGCTCGTCTTGCCACGATAGCGTGGTGGTGAGGGCGCACATGCTGAGCAACGGGGCAAACTTATCGGCTACGCAGGCGACGCTTAACACCACTGTTCTTGAACTTTGCCCGATTTGCCACGGCCCCGGGAATATTGCCGACGTCAAAGTGGTTCACGGTGTGAAGTAAGGGCGGGGACCGATATCGGTCAGCGGAAGTCGGTGATTCAGGGGAGGCTACCGCAGGGTGCCTCTGGGCCTTAGCGGCCGGAGCCGCGGAGTGGGAGCAATATCAACAAGAACCATGGGTAACGGGCAGACAACGATGAAAACCAAGAAAGCATCATTTGCCGCGCTGCTTCTGCTGTCGGGTATCGCGTTCGGCGTCGCCACCTCCGCCCAAGGGGCCGCGGCGGCGGCGGAACCGGCGCCAGCTCCCGGCCTGGGAACGCAATACAGCGAGAGCGGCGCCGATACCTGTCTGCAGTGCCACCCCGATGCAACGCCATTTCCGCAGTTGCTTCAAATATTCAAGACCAAGCACGGGGTGCGTGCCGACAAGCGCACGCCATTCGCCGCGGGCGGATTGCAGTGCGAAGCCTGCCACGGGCCGGGCGCCAAGCACGCAGAATCGACCAGCAAGGACGCGATAAACAGTTTCAAGAACACGTCTTTCCTGTCGCCCGAGGAGCGAAACAAGTTTTGCCTGAATTGCCATCGGGGCAACGCCCGCACCGGCTGGCACGCCAGCACGCACGAGAGCAACAACGTCGCATGCAGCAATTGCCACAAGATTCACGCGGACCGCGATCCCGTGCTTGCGACGGCCACTCAGGCCGACGTCTGCTACAACTGCCACAAGAAACAACGCGCGGACTTCAACAAGCCCTCCGTGCATCCGGTGCGTTTCGGCCGGATCGCTTGCAACGAGTGTCATAGCCCGCATGGTTCGAGCGCCCAGGCGTTGCTCGCCAAGCCGACGGTGAATCAGACCTGTTATACCTGTCACGCGGAAAAGCGCGGGCCGTTCCTGTGGGAGCATGCTCCGGCAGCCGAGGACTGCACCTTGTGTCACACGGCGCACGGGTCGGTGTATCGATCGCTGCTGCGCAAGAACGCGCCGTTGCTGTGCCAGCAATGCCACACGGTGGCCGGCCACCCCGCGGTGGCGCGCACGGGCGCGGCACTCCCCGGAGGCACCGCAGGCGCATCGGGCTTCCTGCTCGCCGGAAGCTGCATGAACTGTCATTCGCAGGTTCACGGGTCGAATCACCCGTCTGGGGTCAAGCTGATGCGGTAGTCGGTGTAACCGGCAGTGCTGAAGGTGTGCAAGAAGAGATAAGCAGCGGAAACGAGACGAACGCAATAACAGGACAGGAACATGAAAACATCCAATCAACTGTTTCTGCTCGGCATGCTTTCGGCGTTGTCTGCCGCAGCGGCAGCGGCAGGCGGTGCCTCCGGCGCTGGCGAAACCGCGCCCAATACCTCGAAGTGGGAATGCAAGTCCTGTCCCTTTGCCGAAGGAACCAGCGGGACCGTCGACGTGGGTATCGGCAACGTCTCGAAAAGTTCGATCAAATTCGGCGATTACACGGGGCTCGACGAGAAGGGCGGATTCTTTATCGGCGACGGTTCGGTGCGCTCTCGCGGCAAGGACGGGAGCTACTGGAATGTCGATGGGTCGAACCTCGGGTTGCGCTCGCGCTCGCTGGATGCGGAAGGCGGGACTCAAGGCAAATACAAGCTGTTGCTCGATTACGACGAGATTCAGCACTTCACTTCGAAAATCCTGACTCCGTTCAACGGCACCGGTGGCGCGTCGTTGGGATTGCCGGCAGGATTTCCAGCGGCTACGACCGGGGCCATGCCCTTGGCAGGCACTGTGCAAACGGTAGACCTTGTCACCGACCGGAAAAGGCTGGGTGTAGGCGGGGCTTGGCTTGCGGCGCGGGACTGGGCATACGCCGTCAATTTTCGCCATGACAAGCGCGAAGGCACGAAACGCACCGCCGGCGCGTTCTTCTTCAATTCAGCCGAGCTGGTCGAGCCGGTGGATTATGTTACCGATCAGCTGGACGCCTCCGCTTCGTATACGGGCAGTAGATTGCAGGCGAAGTTCGCCTATTACGGGTCCAAGTTCCGCAACGGCAACGAGTCCTTGACCTGGCAAAACCCGTTTGCCCTGCCGGCGTTTCCCGGCGCGGTGGCCGGCCAGCTCGCGCTGGCGCCCGACAACCAGTTTCACCAAGTACTCGCCTCGGTGGGATACGATTTCGGCGCCCGGACGCGTTTTTCCGCCGACATCGCGGTTGGTCGCATGACGCAGAACGAAGGATTCCTCGCGCCCACGCTGAATGCCACTCTGGCGGCTCCGGTCGTGCCGGCAAGTTCGTTGAACGGGCGCGTCGCTACCATGGATGCAAGCCTCAAACTCACCTCGGCGGTCACCAGCCGGCTGCGGCTGAACGCCGCCTATACGCATAACGACCGCGACAACCAGACGCCGCAGTCGACCTATACTCTGGTGTCGACCGATTTGTTTTTGGGAGCCCCGAGAACGAACCTGCCCTATAGTTTTACGCAGGATAAGGTCAAATTCAGCGGCGATTACCGATTTTCGGCACTCACCAAAGCCTCCGCCGGCATCGATCACGATATACACGAGCGCACTTTCCAGGAAACAAACCGGACCCGCGAGAATACCTTCTGGGGGCGAATCACCTCGCGGGCCCTGGAAAAGGTCGATTTGACGTTCAAGCTTGCGCGTGCCGAACGCAGGCATTCAGGCTACCGGACGGTTCCCGAGATCGCCCCGCCCGAGAATCCGCTGTTGAGAAAATACAATATGGCCAATCGCACCCGGGACACCGGGGGGCTTCGTGCCGACTTCGCCGTTGCCGAGAATGTGAACCTCGGGGTCGGATTCGATGCGTCCAGCGACACGTACAGGGATTCGACCATCGGCTTGACCAGCGGCAGGGATTACAGCCTGAACGGCGATATCTCCGTGATAGTCACACCGCAGACCAGTCTGCACTTGTTCGCGAATCACCAGGAGATCGAGGCTAAACAGGCCGGGAGCCAGACGTTCTCGGACCCCGATTGGTCGGCTGAAACCAAGGATAGGATCAATTTCGTCGGTATCGGTCTGAAACACGCGGCCATCAAGGACAAGCTCGATCTGGGCGCTGACTACGTCGTCTCGCGCGCGCGAAGCCGAATCAACGTCATCACCGGCGCAGGAGACCCCGCCTTCCCCAACATTACGTCGAGCCTGGACAGCGTGAAACTGTATGCAAGCTACCGCCTGAAGGACAATATAACTTTGCGCGCGGATTTCTGGCACGAGCGCTTCGACAGCGCGAACTGGATGCTCGAGAATGTCACGCCCAACACGATCCCGAATGTCCTGACCTTCGGCGAAGTAGCGCCAAAGTATCGCTTGAACGTTATACGGCTGGCGGTGAGATACAAGTTCTAGTTGGCGGCCCGGCCTAAGGGCGTCGATTCGCCGTTCCCCTCCCCAGGCACGCGTTTGCGCGTGCCCATCCGTGTCAGCAGCGCCTCATGCTGGTATCGTTAGCCTTATATGAACCGGCACGCCAGTTTCCGAAGCAAGTATTCAACTTGCGTATGCGCCATTAGCCTCGGTTTTCCACGCTCGTGACCGGCTCCATCGATTTTCCGTTCCCTAAGTCCAAGCCCCTTGCGATTGCGCTCGGTGCGGGGATGGTTGTCCTCATCGCCCTCGCAGACTACCTCACCGGCTTCGAATTCGACCTGTCGATTCTTTACATTGTGCCGGTTGGCTTGATCAGTTGGAAGCTTGGCCGAACCAGCGGCATCCTGTTTGCCGTTATCGCCGCGGCGGCTTGGCTCGCCAATCAGCAATTGACCGGCCACCTCTTGCCGCATGCCTTCCTTCTCTATCCCCATTCATTGCTTCACCTATGGAAGGCCGTGATCCTGCTTGCGACGTGGATTGTCTTTGTGATCTTGCTTGAGAACCTGAAAATCGCTTTGGCGCGTGCCGACGAGCGCTTCGCCACCGTGCTCGAGGGGTTGGAGGAAGCCGTCTATGTCGTCAATCCGCAAAACGGCGATCTCTTGTATATGAACCAGCGCTGCCGGGATGAATTCGAGGCCGGGGCACCGCTGACCGGTTCGCAGCAGATCGAATCGCGGCTGCAAACCGTATCCAGCAAGGAGTCGGGGGGCGAAGAGTATTTCGATTCGGCCCGTGAGCGCTGGTTTCGGATTCACACCCGCAAGCTGCGCTGGGTCGATGGGCGTTCGGTGGTCCTCAAGGTCGCCTCCAATATCACCGAGCGCAAGCGCGCGGAGGAGCTGAACCGCCGACAGCAGCAAAAATTGCAGCTGACTTCGCGCCTCGTTACCGTGGGTGGAATGGCGTCCACGCTCGCACACGAGATCAACCAGCCGTTGGCCGCGATCGTGAATTACAATATGGGCTGTGTGCGCCGGTTGCGCGCGGGCAACTGGAATCCGCAAGAGCTGCTGGCGGCGATGGAAAGGGCCGGAGCGCAGGCCGAGCGTGCGGGAAGGATCATTCATCGCGTGCGCGAACTGGTACGCAAGGGCAAGCCCGAGCCGCTCCCCTGTGACATTAACGGCATGATCCTGGATATCGCGACTCTGATTGAAATCGATGCGGAGAAAGACGGCGTGCGAATCAGGCTCGATCTCGTCCCTGAACTGCCCCCGGTACCGGCGGACAAGGTTATGCTCGAGCAGGCGATCCTCAACATTGCGCGCAACGGCATCGATTCCATGCAGGAAACACCGCGCGAGGAGCGTGAGTTGACGATCCGTTCGCGTCTCGATCCGAGTGCCGGCGCGATAGCGATCGAAATCGCCGACACCGGCTGCGGTATCCCGGAGTCGATGGTTGGAAATTCGTTCGAGCCGTTCTTCACGACCAAGCCCGAGGGCCTGGGCGTGGGGCTCAACCTCTGCCGCTCGATCGTCGAGTCGCATCACGGCCGCCTATGGGCGAGCCGCAATCCGGAGCGAGGCAGCACCTTTCACTTCTCCTTGCCATTGCATCAATCATGATCGACGACGCCCGCCCTGTCGTTAGCATTGTTGACGACGACGAAGCGCTGCGAGATTCGCTTCGCTGGCTGCTTGAATCCAGCGGATACAGCGTGGCGACCTACGTGACCGCAGAGAGCTTTCTCGCGGGGTACGATCCCGACCAGGCGGGTTGTCTGGTGCTCGACATCCGGATGCCGGGCATGAGCGGGCTGGAACTCCAGGATGAACTGATGAGGCGGGGCCACGCGATCCCGGTCATCTTCATCACGGGTCACGGGGACGTGCCTACGGCGGTGCGGGCGATGAAGAAGGGCGCAATCGAATTCATCGAAAAACCGTTCAATGACCAGGCGTTCCTTGCCCTGATCGACAATGTACTGGCATTCGACGCCCGGGCGAGGACCGAAGCGGCGAGAAAGCTCTCGCTTGCAGCGCGTTTTGCGAAGCTTACCGCACGCGAGCGCGAGGTCATGGAATGCATCATTACCGGCAAGCGCAACAAGGAAATGGCTGACGAGCTGTGCGTCAGCATCAAGACGATAGAAGCGCACCGCGCCAAAGTCATGCAGAAAACCGGCGCAAATTCGCTCGCCGAACTGGTGCAGTTCGCAAGCGACTACCGCGCGCAGCGCCGCGTGTAGCGGCCCTATATACGGCGCCGTAAGTCCTGTCTCATGCCGCCAGCGGAGTTGCGCGCTGCGCGCGCGAACCGCGCTTTCTGCGCGGATGGTGTTTATCCGTGCAGAAAGCGCGGTTATGGCTAACAGCAGGGACTTGGTAGGGTTTTGGCCGAGATCGGGTGCACGGATGGCTTCTTCATCCGCGCACAATCGACGATCCGCGCGGACGGCTTCTCGTCCGCGCAACATCGCAACCCCAAACAACGGGCGGCGCGATTTAGGTCGCCATGCATACCTCACGCCCGTAATCGTTCGGTGCCGGCGATCGCCGGCACCCGTGTTATTTTGCCGGCTGGCCGGCGTACCAGGTGGCGATGCTTTCTATGATGGCGTTGCTGTAGATCGTGCTCATATTGTGCATCGTCGAGCTCTGGCGCTTTCCGTCGCGGTACGATCTGAGCGACATGACCAGATAATCCTTGTCCTGGCCGTTCATCTTCGGGGCGACCATCGCCGGATTGTTCTCTACGTCGTGGCAGCGATTGCACTGTGCGGCGAGTTCCTTGGTGGAACTGGGCACCTGGTCGGCGGCCCTGGGCTTCTGCACCACGTAGAACGCGGCGATGTTCTCCATGTCCTTGTCGCTGAGACCGGCGACGTAGCGCTGCATGCCCCAATGCTGGCGCGTGGTCCGGTAGGCCTTGATCGATTTCACCAGATACTGGGGGTCCTGGCCCGCCAGGCTCGGAGTCGTGGCGTCGGAGCTAACGCCGTGCGCGCCATGGCAGCCGCCGCACATGGCGCTCAGCGGTTCGCCCGCCGCCGGATCGCCGAAGGAGGGCGCGGGTCGTTCAACCGGGGTCTGGGCGGCGAAGTACAGCGCCAGTTTTTCCAATTGCAGCTTGGTCGCCGCAGCCGACATCGGCTGCATCAGGGCTGTCTTGCGCTCGCCCTGGTGATACTCCTGGATAGCGGCGACGAGATAGTGCGGCTGCTGGCCGGCGAGGCTCGGCGTTCCTGGGGTCCTGCTGTTGCCGTCTTCGCCATGGCATTTGGTGCAGGATGCGGCGAGCGCCTTGCCCTCTTCATACACGGACGAATGCCTGATATCGGATGCCGCTGCGTTGACGATCGGCGGCAGGCTGGCGTAATACGCAACCACGTTGGCGGCGTCCGCATCCTTCATTTGTCCCATCATGTCCTTGAGGGCGGCGTGCGTACGTTTTCCTTCCTTGTATTCCTTTATCGATGCGAGCAGATAGCGCTCGCGCTGCGCCGCCAAGTGCGGGATTCCCGGAGCGACGCCCTTGCCATCCAGGCCATGGCAGGCTTTGCAGTCGCGTTCGGCGATCGCCTTTCCCGCACTGACGTTCCCCATGATTTGTTTTTCGGGCGCGGGCTTCGCGGTTGGTTCCTGTTTGTCCGAACAGCCGATGAGCGCGGCCGAAAATAGGATGCCTAGAATAATATTTTTCATTGGAAATCTCGAAAATTGATGAGTCGGCGACTTGATTTGCAGGTCATGTGCTGTTCGATCCGAGCGCATTTTATTCCGATAACGAACGGAAACAAAGTCTTAATGTCTTCGCGCGCAGAAATTCTCTCGCTCCATAAGACGGTCGAAGGGCCGCAACGGTAATCTCGATGCGGCCCTTCGTGGTCCCGAAAACGCTCACACGGCCGCTTTCACGCTGCCCACGACGCCGATCAACACCAGGACGAGCAGTATCAGGCCGAAGGTGATCAGAGTGAAGCCGAGGATCTTCGAACCCAGCGTCATGGGTGGAGAGGGGGCGTCCACCAGATATCTCTCGAGTTCCCCTGTCTGCACCAGCCGGTTGTACTCCACCGTGTGCTCGTGCCTGAATTCCTCCAGGGGCACGGCGCCGGTGAACATCACCACGTCCAGCGGGAATTTGTCGGGCCGGAAGTGGTTGTTGAAGAAATGCACCGTGAACAGGAACAGCGCGGCCAGAAGTGCCTCCTCTCCATGGAAGATGGTGGCTACATTGAACACCCAGCCGGGCAGGAACGACGCGGTCACTTCCGGGAACCAGAGCATGAACCCGCTCAGGCCGATGATCGTGACACCCCAGAACGGCGCCCAGTAGTCGAATTTTTCCCAATACGTCCAACGGTCGAAAACCGGCCGCGGCCCCGCGTTGAAGAACCACTTGAACATCGCAACGATATCCCACAGGTCCTGCAAGCGCGGAACCAGCGAGTCGGGACCAAACCAATCGAAGGTCTTCCAGTTCTTGCCGATACGGACTGCGAAATAGATCAGTTGCAGGAAGAACACGGTGGCAAAGATCACCGCGCAGACTCTGTGTATGAAAGCCGCAGCGATGGGACCGCCCAGCGCGTTGATGACGACAGGCGCCCAGGCCGTATTGGCGTAGAACACCGACATACCGGTCAAGGTCAGAATCATGAGGGTGAGCGCAAAAGTCAGGTGAGCAATGCGCCAGATGAGCGGGAAGCGCCGGTAAAACTTGCCTTTGCCCTGAGGTAGCGCTTCGGCGCGCACGTGCGGGCGGGACTTGCGCTCCTGCCGGTCTTTGTACTCCCGGTAAAACCAAAGTGCCGTATGCGTCCAGAAGAAGGCGAAGGTGCCGGCAAGCAGTTGAAGCATGAATTTCGAAGCGAGCCATATATGGGGATAGCGATCGAAATCGTGCGTAGTGCCGTGCGGCTGGAAGGTCACGAACCCTTGGGTGGCTTCCTTGTGGCATTGCTGGCAGGTCTGCAGGCGGTTATCCGGATGCACTTTTGATTTTTCGTCGTTTGTCCTCTGGATCGTGTGGCTGCCATGGCAATCGAAGCATTTGGCCGTGTGGGCGTAGCCCAGTGTGTTGACTTGGCCGTGGTAGGTCTCCATGTAGCTCTTCAGGCTGTCGGCGTGGCAGTTTCCGCAGTTCCTGGTAATGACCAAGCGGGCCGAATCCGTGGTCGGGTCGGCGACATCATGGGTGGTATGGCAATCCGAGCAGATCGCCGCGTAAGCATTGCCGTCTTTGAGCACCGACTTGCCGTGTACGGAAGTCGCGTAGTCCGCGCGTTCCTTGGTATGGCATTTTCCGCAGGCGTTCGGGACGCTCAGGCGCCACTCCGTACGCGCGTCGCTGCCTTTGGGATAGATATAGTGCGCCTCGTGGCAGTTGTAGCAGGTTGCGTTGGTGCGCGATTGGTCCTCCCGGTTCGGCCGGGCATGAACCGAATGCATGTACTTATTTATCTGCTCCACCACGACGCCCAGTCTCGCGTTCTCCTGAGTCTTGTTCTCTTTCTGAGCGGCGTTCCATAAGGCCTCGTGGCACTCAACGCAACTGACCTTGTGCGTCACGCCTGTCTTGTGCGGAATTTCGGTGATGTCTTTGTGGCATTCGACGCAAAGCCGCTTGCCGTGCACGCTTTTCCCGAACTTGTCCGGCACCACGTGCAACTGGCGCATTTTCCCGTCCGGGGCCGGCGATGCGAACCCGTCATTGCCGTGACAACCCAGGCATGCCTCATTGCCCGGGTTTTGCACCACTTTTTCGGCTGCTTTCTCGGCCGCTTTGGCGGCTGCGGCGTAGAGCTGCGCCTGGCCGATAATCGGTGTTCCCGCCAGACAAATAACGCTCGCTATTACCCAGGCTGCAAGTCTTGGAACACGCATCGCTCTATATTCCCCTCTGAGATAAACAGTGCCCCGGTCCGGTCATGGACAGAACCGCAAGCCTTCGGCCAGTGGAAGTGATTGCCGCCTCGCCGTGTTCAGGGCGGCCGGTATGCATCGCAATGGGTCGAATGCACACCGCGCAGCTAAGCGCGACGGAATCCGCGGAGCCACCTTCCCGGCGGCCCTTCCGCCAATGCTGTTCGTCTGGTCCGGCCTTCCCTTGCCGCTATGTTTCCGGACCGGCATTTCGGTCATGGCGAATCCCCGGCGTGGATTATTATGGAACCCGGGTGCGCTCATTTGACGTATATCAACCCTCAACCCATTAGTGTCATTCGCTTCAAATGCGGCGACCGGGTGCCGAAAGCTGTGCCGTCCGATGACTTGGTACCCTGATAGGCTGGTTTTCGAGGCCGGCCGTTCGGACCGGTATGATAAGGGCTTAGCGTTCCTTCGCTCGAACGGCGGCTCCAAAGGGGCTATCTGTCGCCTTCGCGACGGCCACCGCGTGCCACCAGCATCGCCGCTTCCACGCGGCTGCGCACATGCAACTTTTCCAGGATGTTGGTGATGTAGTGCTTGATGGTCTTCTCGGAAAGGTGGATGCGCTCACCGATCTCGCGGTTGGTCAATCCCTGACCCACCAGCTTGAGAATCTCCGATTCCCGTTCCGTCAGTTCTTCGAGAGGGTCCTGCGGCGCCGCACCGCGGCGGGTAAGGGTGACCAATATTCCCGCCGCCAACGATGGGGTGACGTAGACCTCTCCCTGGTCAACCGAGCGGACCACGCGCGCCAGTTCGTGCGCAGATACGCCCTTGAGCACATAGGCGCGGGCGCCGGCCTTGAACGCCGCGAGCAAATTGTCCTCGTCCTCGACGACGGTCAGCATCACGATACGGGTTGCGGGGCAGGCCGTGGCGATCTTTTCGGCGCTGACCAGGCCCCCCCATCCCGGCATCCCGATGTCGAGCAGCACGACATCGGGCAGAAGATCTCGCGCCAATTGCAGCGCCTCCTCGCCGCTGGAGGCCTGGCCGACGACATTGAAGTCCGCCTCGGAGGCGAGCGAATGCACCACGCCCTCGCGAAACAGCGGATGATCGTCCGCTACCAGAATCCGGATGCGTTCAGTCGTCATGGTTCTCCTGGTGCGACAACGGCAGTGTGGCTCGGACCGTCGTCCCGTTGTTCGGCGAGCTGGCCACAGCGAAATTCCCGCCGAGCGCTTCCACGCGCTCGCGCATTCCAGCCAACCCCAGATGCACGCCGCTTCTCAGGACCCGAGGGTCGAAGCCCTTCCCATCGTCGGCCACCTCGACCGACAGCATGTCGTCTGAGCCGGCCACGGCGACACGCTGGTTGCATTCGCCGCCGTGGCGAAATCCGTTGGCGAGCGATTCCTGCAGCACTCTGAACAGCGTCATCTTTACCGGCACCGACGCGTCGTCGGGGACATCGGCGATCGCAAGCGGCACTTCCCGGCCGGACTTGCGCTCGTGATCGCTCACCGCGCGCCGCACGGTATCCGCAATCGTAAGCTGCTCGATTTCCGGCAGGTGCATGCCGCGCAGGATGGCGCGCAGATCGGCGAGCGCGGACTGCAGGGCCAGGTGAAGCGTACGGAAGTCCTCTGCAACGCTGCTGCCCTTTCCTGCTGAAACCGCGCAAGCGTTGCAGATTTCCGCCAGTGATTCAATGCGCATCGACGCGAGCGCCAGGCCCTGACCCGGCCCATCGTGGAGGTCCGCGGCTACGTGGCGCAGGAACCGTTCATTGAGCGCCGTCGTGCGGGCGGCGGCACGGCTGACGCGGTCGTGCAGGTGCTCGTTTTGTGCCAGGAGCGCGGTGAGCTGAGAAACCTTTTCCCGCAACTCCCTCTGTTGCGCATTGATGGTGTCGTTGGCCCGCCTGACCAGGGTCGTGAACAATGCGAGGATCGCCAGTGTCACTGCGGCTTGCATCGCCCAACTGCGCATCTGTGCGGCGCGCAGGTCGTCTTCCAGATCATCGGCGGTCTGGTAGAAGCCGGCCACCGCGATGATTGATCCGTCGTTATCCGCGCGAATCGGAGCGTAGGTTTCGATCAGCCGCGAGCCTTGCTTGGGAGCCGAGGCGTCTTCGGCGTCGGCGAGGCTGGCCCGCTGGGTGCGGACCTGACCGGCAAATGCCGCAGCGAGGGCTCCTTTGATGGGGACCAGACGGCCTTCGAGCGATACGTCGGGATTGTTATAGATGACGCGGCCGTCGGGCGCCCATACCGTCAAGGCCACTGCGCGCTCCCCGAAGTGGGTACCGGCCAGTATCCGGTCCAGCGCGACACGGTCTGCCTCATTGAGGCGGCTGCTGCCTGCGAGCGACTGAAGGTGTCGAGACACGGCGCCGTCCAGGTAAATGCTGGTCACCACGCCGGTGCCGCTGAGGACCCCTTTTTCAATCTGATCTCCCACCCATGTGCCGACCAGCGCCATCCCGGCGAGCAATACCAGGAAGCCGGTAAGCAAAAATCGGCCTACGAGGCTGAGCTTGGGAGTCACATTCATACGCGAGAGCTGGAGCCTATCTCAATGTGATGTGATATGCGGCGCGTGCGACTGCGGGCGATTTGGGATATGCAGTGAAGGAGCAAGGCGCGCAGTCGAGACGTGGACCGAGGCGGGGCCGAGCAACGCCGCATGGCGCTCAAATACGCCGCGAACTATAAAGCGAATTTGCGGGAAGGGACACGACCGCATTCTAGCAGCCCCATGGGAGGCGGTAGCGCCGAGGGCCCCGATAGGACCGAGTCCATGGGCCGAAGGTCGCATCAAAATACGGCCGTTGGTCCATTGTGCGCTCAGGGTGCCTTGCGCATCATGCTCGCGGAACATGATTTGCCCCGTTGAAAAATCGTGCAATCGCGGCACACAGCTTAGAGCGGCCAAAGCCGCCGCTTTCCCCGATGTCCCGAGGCGTGGCGGGGGACTGGGCGGCAGCGGTTGCAGCTACCGGGGAGCGAGCGAAGGAAGCATCCATGCGAGTGCGGTTATTCGGCTGCGTCACACACGTGGCTCCGATGATAGCCATGGCGGTATTGTTTGTCGCGGCTGCCTCCTCGGTGTTGGCGGCAGGGTCGAGGCCGAACGTTTTTCAGACCACGCTGGAGGAGCGCGATCAGAAGACGCCCGAAGTCACCACGGAACAGCTGCAAACGATTCTGGCGAAAAAAGGCGGCATCGTTCTGGACGCGCGACCAAAGGATCAATATGCCATCGCCCACATTCCCGGGAGCATCAGTCTTGACGAGAAGGGGATCATTCGTTTCATACAGGCTTATCCGGACCGTGAAACTAACATCATCTTGTATTCGAACGGCCCGTCTTGCGACTGGGCAAAACGCCGCGCGGGGGAACTCGCGAGCCGAGGTTACACCAAGGTGAGCCGCTATCAGCTCGGCCTTGCGGTCTGGAGAGCATTGGGCAACACAGCGCAAACCAGCTTGCAGGGATTCCGGCACGTTTTTGCCAATGAGAACAATGCAGTGATCGTCGATGCCCGCAACCGAGACGACTTCATGGCCGGCACTGTGCCGGGAGCCGAGAGCATCCTGCCCGGCGAGGGCAGCAAGGCCGCGAAGGACCGCCGCCTGGGCTTCTACGACTACAACGCACGAATAATCGTGTTTTCCGACAGCGGCGAGAAGGCGCGCGCGGTTGCCGAGGAAATCGCCCGCAATGCGTACTCGAACAGCAGCTTTGTCGAAGGAACGTATGAGGATTTGAAACGCACGAAATTTTTCGTACCCAGGAAGCCGTCGCCTTCCTACCTGGATAGTCTCCTGCGAAGACCCTGAAAAGGCCAATATGCCCAAGCACATCGTTCGACTGC